>NZ_JBFRDO010000002.1:0-513919 GCF_052113825.1 Paenarthrobacter sp. TAF1 | reverse complement strand
ACGAACTTCAACCAGGTCAGCGACGAAGAACTCGCCCACACCCAGCACCTGCTCAACATCCGACCGCGTCAAACACTCCAATGGGACACCCCAACTGAAAGACTGACCAAACTAATCGATGGTGTTGCACTAGCAAGCTGAAACCGCCATGCAAACACTGTCATCAAGTGCCACCTCGGCGCGGGCAGCGGGGCCTGCGGGCAGGGGGCTAYGAGTCTATGCTCGCGTAGCGTTCCGGGCGGGCCAGCACCTGGCCGATCTGCGCAGTGCCGGCCGCGACAGCCAGGCGGACCAGCAGGAAGCCGGCCGCGAACACCCCGCCGATGGTCAGGAACACCACAGGTTGGGTCAACAGGACGGCACCTGTCAGCGGCAGGACCAGGAGCGCGGCAGCGGCTGCGGAAATGCCCGCCACCAGGAACAGGGGCGACATCACCGCCTTGACCCGTGCCGCCACCATCAGTTTCCGGGGCATTCCCACCCGGTCCAGGGCTACCAGTGTCGAGGCCCGGTCAAGGACTGCCGCAGCTTGGTTCACCCCGGCTGAGCATGCCACCATCAGGAACGAACCCAGCAGCGTGATCATCACGCCGGTATTGATGTCCCGGACCAGCAGGGCGGTTTCGTCCCCCGCACTGCCTCCCATGGTGTCGGCCACCGCCATGCCCACCCCGACGAAGACTCCCACAAAACTGGTCATCGCGACGCCCCCAACTTGCCGCCACGATTCCTTGGGACTCTCCAGCACGGTCCTTGCAGCCAACAACTGCTCCGGACCCTTGGCACGCTTCAATTGCGAGGATGCCCGCAGGCGCAGGATCCAGGGGCCCATGAGGTTCAGCGCCAGGAGGGCCAAACCGAAGCAGCCGCCCATCACGGCGATGATCACAATGAAGGCCCCGAAGCTGCTGAGCATCCCCATCGCCACCACTCCGGTCACCACAACAACAGCCGCAATGAGGCCGCGAACCCAATGGGCGCCGTCGGCCGTCTGCCTGGTCCGGACGCCCAGCGGCGTCACCACCACCTTCCGCAGTCCCAACGCGGCGCTCGCCGCTGCGAGAACGCAGACCGCCAGGACACAGCCCAGGATGGAAGGAACGGACAACCACGCGTGGCCGCCGATCGCCTGACCGCGGAACTGGATCAGGCCCAGGAACGGAGCCGCGCAGGCGTACAGTCCGGCACCAGCCACCGCGCCTACAGCTGCCAGGGCCGTGGACTCAATGACCGTCATCCAGACCACCGTCGCGCTGTTCGCGCCCAGCAGACGCAAGGAAGCCAAGCGGTCATCACGACGCCGGGCGGCCAGTCGCGCGGCTGAGGCGCCGAGGGTCAGCAACGGGATGATGAGCAGGACCATGGCGACGACGGCCAAGGCCTGGTAAGTGCCGGCGATGTCGTCAGTCCAGGACCAGAAGACCTGTGAGCCACCGGCCACGGTGAGCAGGAGGGCAGTGACGGTCCCGAAGGCAAGGATGGGCAGCCCGGCGTCGCGAAGGGCGGTTTCGCGGAGGCTACTGCCACTGCTTCGCGCGAGATACGGGGTGAGGCGCAGGGCCAGGCTGAGGCTAGACATTGAAGGCACCCTTGAAGTTAGTGGTCGCGTGAGCCGTCTGGACCGGACTGGCAACGGTGCTGCCGCTGTCCGCCACGATCCTGCCATCGCGGAGTTCCACCACGCGTTGGCAGCGCGCAGCCACATTGGGATCGTGGGTGACAACCAGCAGGGTCCGCCCGTTGGCGGCCACAGAGTGCAGCAGCACATCAAGGACCTCGGCTGACGTTGCCGAGTCCAGGGCGCCGGTGGGCTCATCGGCAAAGACCACCCTGGCACCTGTCACCTGGGCACGGGCGATGGCCACACGCTGGACCTGTCCGCCGGACAGTTCACCGAGCCGGCGCTGTTCCATACCCGCCAGGCCCAGGGCCGCGAGCCACTCCGCAGCGCGGGACTCGGACGTCGGGCGGTCGGTGCCGTTCAGCATCAACGCCAGGGCGACGTTCTCCACGGCAGTCAGTTCCGGCAGGAGCATTCCCTGCTGGAAGACGAAGCCGAACTCTTCGCGTCGCAGGCGCGAGAGTGCCGCGTCTCCCAGGCTGTCCAACCGGAGCGGCGCCGAGGGAGTGCTCAAGGTGATGGAGCCGGCGTCGGGCCTCAAAATTCCGGCGAGGCAATGCAGAAGCGTCGTCTTGCCCGAACCTGACGGCCCGATGATCGCGATGGATTCCCCGGCGTTCGCAGTGAAGTCCACGTGGTCCAGGGCGATGCTGCCGGGGTAGTGCTTGGTGAGTTGCTGAGCGTGGAGGATGGCGTTCATAAGACCAGCATCGCCAATGAGCCCACGCCGCAGCGTCCGTCTACCGGGTGAACTCTGCGTGCCCGCCTCCACCCGGGGTATGAGGGCTTACGCCTCCGCGATCCTCAGTTTCGCGACGCTTTCAACCAGTACGCGGCGCGCATCTTCCCCAAGAAGCGAGTCTGTAATGAGTTCATCTGTCTCTTCCAGCTGGGCAATCGAGGCAATGCCCACCACACCCCATTTGCTGTGGTCGGCAAGGACAACGGTGCTGCGTGCCGAGGCCATGAAGGCGCGGTCGGTCTCTGCCTCCAGCAGGTTGGGCGTCGTGAAACCGGCTTGCGCGTCCATGCCGTGGACACCCAGGAAAAGCAGGTCAAGGTGGAGCTGCTTCAGCGAAGCGGTGGCGATCGGGCCTACCAGGGCGTCCGACGGAGTGCGCTCGCCGCCGATCAGGATCACCGTGGATCCGAAGCGGCCAGGGCCCGAGGAAGCGCCGTGGTGGAAAAGATCCGCAATCCGCACGGAGTTGGTCACCACGGTGATCCGGGGCCCATTGACCAGTTCCTTGGCCAGGGCCCAGGTGGTGGTACCCGCACTCAGGCCAATCGCCATGCCCTCCTGGACCATGGAAGCAGCCTCGACGGCGATGGCATGCTTTTCGGCGGTAAGCTGCGTGGACTTCAGTTCGAATCCGGGTTCGTGGGTGCTGGCGTCGCCGGGCAGCTTGGCTCCGCCATGGATGCGCTCAACCCGGCCCGTTTCCTCGAGGGCTTCGATGTCCCGGCGAACGGTCATGGGGGAGACACCCAGCTGTTGGGCAAGATCAGAGACCCGCACCACGCGTTCGCGCTGGACGGCATCGATGATGGCGGAGTGGCGTGCTGCCTGAAGCATCAGGGCCTTTCTGGGATCCTCGTCAAACATGGGTCTGAGTCTGGCTCCAGTCTATGGCGCGGCCCCCGTTTAAAGGCGTGACGACGCCATTAAACGCACGACGTCGCCGCTCACCCCGGGAGGTGGGCGGCGACGTCGTTATGCCGGGTCCGGGACGCTACTTGCGCAGCGACTCGGCGATCTGGGTCATGATTCCGGGGTCGGCCAGGGTGGTGGCGTCGCCGGTGTCGCGGCCTTCTGCGATGTCCTTGAGGAGACGGCGCACGATCTTGCCGGAGCGGGTCTTGGGCAGTTCCGGGACGATCAGCAGCTGCTTGGGCTTGGCGATCGGTCCGATTTCCTTGCCCACGTGGTTGCGCAGTTCCAGCACGGTTTCGTCGCCGTTGTTCACGGCGTCACCGCGGAGGATGACGAACGCGACGACGGCCTGGCCGGTGGTCTCGTCAGCGGCACCGACCACTGCTGCTTCCGCGACGGACGGGTGGCTGACGAGGGCGGATTCGATTTCGGTGGTGGAGAGGCGGTGGCCGGAGACGTTCATGACGTCGTCCACGCGGCCCAGGAGCCAGACGTCGCCGTCTTCGTCCTTCTTGGCACCGTCGCCTGCGAAGTACATGGCCTCGAAGCGGGACCAGTAGGTGTCCTTGAACCGCTCGGGGTCGCCCCAGATGCCGCGGAGCATGGAGGGCCACGGTTCGCGGACCACCAGGTAGCCGCCTTCGCCGTTGGCTACCGATTGGCCGTTTTCGTCCACCACGTCCACGGCGATGCCGGGCAGCGGAACCTGCGCGGAGCCGGGCTTGGTGGCGGTGACGCCGGGCAGCGGGGCGATCATTTGCGCGCCGGTTTCGGTCTGCCACCAGGTGTCCACGATCGGCGCCGGGTGTTCTTTCTTCTCGCCGTTCTTGCCGGCGTTGCCGCCGATGACGTCCCGGTACCACATCCACGCTTCGGGGTTGATGGATTCACCCACGGAGCCGAGGACGCGGATGGAGGAGAGGTCGTACTTGTCCGGGATGTCCCGGCCCCACTTCATGAACGTCCGGATCGCGGTGGGGGCGGTGTAGAGGATGGAGACCTTGTACTTCTCCACGATTTCCCACCAGCGGCCCTGGTGCGGGGAGTCCGGGGTGCCTTCGTACATGACCTGGGTGGCGCCGTTGATGAGCGGCGCGTAGGTGACGTAGGAGTGGCCGGTGACCCATCCGACGTCGGCGGTGCACCAGTACACGTCCGTTTCCGGGTGGAGGTCGAACACGGCTTTGTGCGTGTAGGCGCCCTGGGTGAGGTAGCCGCCGGTGGTGTGCAGGATGCCCTTGGGCTTGCCCGTGGTACCGGAGGTGTAGAGGATGAACAGCGGGTGCTCGGAGTCATGCCCGACGGCGGTGTGCTCGTTGGATGCCTTGTCCACGGTGTCGGACCACCAGAGGTCGCGGCCTTCGACCCAGTTGACGTCCTCGCCGTTGCGCTTGACCACCACGACGTTCTGGACCGTATGACCGGGCTTGGAGAGGGCTTCGTCAACGGCCGGCTTCAGGGCGGAGGGCTTGCCGCGGCGGTAGGTGCCATCAGCGGTGACCACCAGCTTGGCTTCGGCGTCCTCAATCCGGGAACGCAACGCGTCAGCGGAGAAACCGCCGAACACCACGGAGTGCACAGCACCGATCCTGGCGCAGGCAAGCAACGTGATGACCGCTTCGGGGATCATGGGCAGGTACACGGCCACACGGTCACCCTTGGCCACGCCGAGGGACTTGAAGGCGTTAGCGGCCTTCTTGACCTCTTCGGTCAGCTCCGCGTACGTGTAGCTGCGGGTATCACCGGGCTCACCCTCGAAGTAGATGGCGACGCGGTCGCCCAGGCCGTTCTCCACATGCCGGTCCAGCGCGTTGTAGGCCGCGTTGATCTCGCCACCGACGAACCACTTCGCGAACGGCGGGTTGGACCAGTCCAGGGCCTCGGTGAAGTCCTTATCCCAGGTCAGCAGCTCGCGGGCCTGTTTGGCCCAAAAAGCCGGGCGGTCAGCCTCAGCTTCTTTATAGGCATCCGCTGACGTGATCGCGTTCGAGGCGAACTCTTCCGAAGGCGCGAACTTGCGGTTCTCGTGAAGGAGGTTTTCAAGCGCCTCTACGTGTGGGGCCTGCCCGTTCTGAGCCGAAGAAGCTGCAGCGGTGGCCGTGGATCCGGTGGTGTCTTGGGACATGGTGAACCTCATTATTCATCGATCTTTGCTGCGCGGAGCCCGCCGTGAGGTCCGCAGAGTATTGTCCGCCTTCCACACTATCGCCTCGAAAGGTCCTACGTGTGCGTGGTCACAAACGTGGCAGCGAGCGGCGCATTTTTAGCGCCGAATGGCACCTTGGGCGTCGAGGAAACGCTTACATGACGCCCGACGGCGGTGCCCCCTGCCGCTGCGGACCCCGGAAGGCGTGCCGGATTCTGTAAGTAACCTTGGAGTTCCCTGTGGGCCGGGCAGTATGACCGTTTTCAGCTAGAAGGCTGTCAGTGGGGTGGCATAGGCTGAAGAAGTCTTGGGACGCATCTTCAGGCGTGTCCGGTGTTGCCGCGGAATCCCGCGTGGATCACCGGACCGGACTGCCCAAGGCGCCGCCGTACGAAGGAGAAATACATGAACCAGCTGAGCCCAGGACCGCACGACTCACAGCCGACGGGACCGGACACCACGGCTGGAACGGCCACAGCAGCAAGTAGCAACGCCGCTGCGGAGGACACCTCTGCCGTGCCGGGAAAAAGCGATGCCACAACAAACGGCGCCGCCAAGTTCGACGCCGTCGCCGGCCCCTTCACCATCCGGGACCTCACCGTCTTTGGCTCGACGCTGCTGATGTTCGTCGCGTCCCTCCTGCCGATGTTCGGCTCGCTCTACAACCTGTGGAACCTCGGAAACCTGTTCTTCCTCCTGCTGGGCATCATCCTGCCCCTGGTTGTTGTTGCCCTCTTCGTCGCCCGGCGCTTGCAGCCGGGGACGATCATCCGGGTTGGCTCGCTGTCCATCGATCAGTTCGCCTCCGTGACAGCGTCCTTTGCATTCCCCCTGTTCTTCCTGACCCTTGCCATTGACTTCAATGGCAGCGTGCTTCTGGGCTTGATTGGTTCCGTGGGCCTGCTGGCCGCGACGGTCCTTGCCCCGCACCTGCCCTTGCTGTCCGCCGATTTCAAGGGCCGCGCTGCGACTCCGGCCCATGTTGTCGCCCGTGAAGCAGCGGTGCCCAGCCGCAAGCCGGTTGCACCCAAGGCACCGAAAGAGCCCAAGGCTCCCAAGCCCACCGCGACGACGTCAACGGTCACTCCGGGCGCTGCCAACGCGGGTGCGGGTTATCAAGGGTCCTCAGCGGCGTACCCGGCATCCGGTCCCGCTGCCACTGCCGCATCTGCAGCCGGCCCGGGCGCGGGTGCTCCCGGCACCGGAAACTCCGCTACTGGCAGTGCCAATGCCGTCGCCAGCCCCTTTGCTCCGCCGGCAACCTACGGAAGCACGCCGTCGCCTGTAACGGAAGCTCCCGCCGTCGTGCACTCTGCCGACTCCAAGCCCTTTGGGGAGCCGGCTGCCGGCCCCGAAGCCGCTGCCGTATCTGAACACGCCGGGTCAGCGACGTCGCCGGAGCGCGCAGACGCCGTGAAGGATCAGCAGACCGCGGACGAGTCCGCGGTCTCCCGGCCCGTGGCTGCCGAACCGGCCACCACCCAGCACCCGCAGCAGCCGGCCGCACAGCAGCCCTCCGCGCCGCAGACAGGAGCCCAGCAGGCCGACACCCAACAGCCGTGGGCTGCCACCATGGCCACCCCGATCGTCTCCGGAGACACCCGGAAGGTCAGCGACTCCATCGGCGCAACAGTGGATCCCGCCAGCCGGCCGGAAGAGTCCGACGCGCCGCAGTACGAGGCGTTTTGGTTCGCCGTGGCCCAGCCCCGCACCGCATACGACGAACAATCGGGCGCTCCCGCCTTCGTCATCGAACCAGGCGGCTGGGTGCTCGCGCTCGAAGACCGTGGCCATGAGTTCCTGGTCCAGGACACCGACGGCAAGGTCGGGGTTCTCCGGGAGCTCAGCAACATCGAACGCGGCTAGGCAGGGACGCCGTGGCCATCGCCGAAGCTGGCTCCCTCCTTGCACTCAAGCGCAGGGCCCGCAAGATCAACAGGGTCCTCGCTGAGAAGTATCCCTACGCGCACGCGGAGCTGGACTTCAGGAATCCCTTCGAGCTGGTGGTGGCCACGGTCCTATCCGCCCAAACCACGGACGTCGCGGTCAACCAGGTCACCAAGATCCTGTTCGCCCGCTACCCCGATGCCCGGGCCATGGCCGAAGCCGAGCCCGCCGAGCTGGAGGCGATCCTCCAGCCGACGGGCTTCTTCCGGGCCAAAGCCCGGAACGTCCTGGCGCTGAGCACGCGCCTGGTGGATGAGTACGACGGCGAGGTCCCCGGCAGGCTTGAGGACCTGGTGACGCTCCCTGGTGTCGGGCGCAAGACCGCCAATGTGGTCCTGGGAAACGCCTTCGGGATTCCCGGAATCACCGTTGACACGCACTTTGGCCGCCTGGCCCGCAGATTCGGATGGACGGAGTCCGACGACCCCGTCAAGATCGAATTTGATGTCGCCGAATTGTTTGAACCCCGGGACTGGACCATGTTGTCGCACCGTGTGGTTTTCCACGGACGGCGGGTTTGCCACTCCCGGAAGCCGGCCTGCGGCGCGTGCCCGGTGGCCAGCCTGTGCCCCAGCTACGGGGAAGGCGAAACGGACCCCGTCAAGGCCGCCAAACTCCTGAAGTATGAGCTGGCCCCCGGCAACGAGGAATTGCTGGAAAGGCTGCTGGCCGAGACAGACCGCGCCGCGGAGATCCGCATGGAATCGCAAAGGAGGCCCGGGTGACCGCGCTGGAGGAACTGACCGCGCTGGTGTCCCGTTTTGAGGCGGGTCAGCAGAAGGATTCCGCCCTATGGGACCTGCTCCCGGTCACGGCCGAGACCAACCGCGCAGCTGCCGTCCTCATGCTTTTTGGCGTCCTTGATGATGTTCCCGCCGAGTCAGGACGGCAGATCGCACCCGCAGACCTTGACGTCCTGCTGCTGGAACGGGCGCACACCCTGGATGACCACCCGGGGCAAGTGGCATTCCCGGGCGGGAGCGTGGACCCAGAAGACGAGTCAGTGGTGGCAGCCGCCCTGCGCGAAGCAGTAGAAGAAACGGGGCTGGATGCCGGCGGTGTCCGCGTCCTTGGCGTGATCCCGGAGCTTGGACTCATCCGCAGCAACTTCCGGGTAACGCCGGTGTTGGCATGGTGGGATGCTCCGTCGCCTGTCCGTGTGGTGGACTACGCTGAATCGGCACAGGTGTTCAGGGTTCCGGTCCGGGATCTGCTGGACCCTGCCAACCGCGTCACCGCCACGATTTCCCGCTTGGGCCGAACCTACACAAGCCCGGGCTTCACCATCAACGGCGTGCTGGTGTGGGGCTTCACCGGTATGGTCCTCAGCGGCCTCTTCGACGAGCTGGGTTGGACCGTGCCTTGGGACAGAGCCAACCTTCACCACCTCGACCTCTGACGGCGCCGCCGGTGCAACCGTTCAGGCGGCCTTGCGTGCCGGCGTCGAACGGTCCACGATCAAGCCGGTGGCCGCATTCTCCCGAACGGCCTTGATACCGGCCACAACGCCGTCAAGGTGCGGGAACGTCGGCGACTCCGCCACCACGGTTCCATCGGCTGCCGTGAGGCGGAACCGGTATGCCCGATCGTTTTCCTTGAGAATTTCAAACCTGCCTGCCATGCTTTTCCCCCTTGTGATGCTTTCCTGCATGCCCTGTGGGTCGCTGAAGCTGCCCACACTGTGAAAATATCGGCAAGCGGCGGCGAACCAAAGTCAACCGTCATTCGTGGGTCATCGCGCCTCATACGGCGAGATGTGACTGGAAAGTGTTCAACCTGGCGGCTACTGTGCGGCTATTTCGCCTTGTCATAGGATTCGACGACGGCGACGCTCACCGGGAACTCCACCGGGATCCGGCCGAACATGAGCTCTTTCGCAGCCGCTGCGGACTCTTCAATGGCACGGATGCAGGCGTCCACGGCGATATCGGGGGCGTGGACCATCACCTCATCGTGAAGGAAAAACACGAGCTCCCCGGACGGCGACCCTTCCGAGCGCAAAGCCCGCAACCGGCGTCGTAATTCCGCGAGCCAGCAGGCAGCCCACTCAGCTGCAGAACCCTGGACGACAAAGTTGCGTGTGAAGCGGCCGCGTGAGCGGGCCAGATTGTCCGCCCGGCGTTGTTCCTCGGCGGTGGTCGATTGCTGGCTCCGCAGCCAGCCGACAGAGGGCGGCGGGCTGCTCCGGCCAAGCCGGGTGGTGACAGTCCTGCCGGCCTCGCCCTCGCGGGCTGCCTGTTCCACGAACCCCACGGCGCGGGGATACATTCGGGCCAATTGGGGCATCAGCCTGCCTGATTCGCCGGTGGTGGCGCCGTAAATCGCACCCAGCAATGCAATCTTCGCCTTCGCCCGGTCGCCGCCAAAGCCTTGGGCTGCGATGCCGGCGTAGAGGTCCTTGTCGCGGGCAGCCTCGGCCATTTTTGTGTCCTGGGCCAAGGCCACCAGAACCCGGGGCTCCAACTGCGACGCGTCAGCCACGATCAGTTTGTGTCCCGGGTCAGCATGGACCGCTGCACGGATATTGCGCGGGATCTGCAGGGCGCCTCCACCACGCGAGGCCCAGCGGCCTGACACCACGCCACCCACCACGTATTCGGGATGGAACCGTCCATCACGGACCCACGCATCCAACCATGCCCATCCATTGGCTGTGTGCAGCCGGGAGAGCTTTTTGTAGGCGAGCAACGGCTGGATGGCCGGGTGCTTGGACTCCTGGAGTTCCCACTGCCGTGTGCTCTTGACCTCGATGCCGTTGCGGTGGAGGGCGCGCATCAGATCCTGCGGGGAATCGGGGTTCAGACCGGGGGAGTTGAGGATGGTCCGCAACTCAGCGCAGAGAGCTTCCAAAGCAGGAGGCCTGTGTCCGGGTGCCGGTCGGGGGCCGAGCACGTCGGCCAGGATCTGCTGATGCAGCTCCTCACGCCAGGGAACCCCGGCATGCTGCATTTCGACGGCAATGATCGCGCACGCCGATTCCGCTGCGAGCAGCAACTGCAGCCGTTGCCTGCATTGGTTGTCAGTAGTCAGGTCGGCGACCGCTTGCTGTTGGGCCGCGAACTCCGCCTTCAGTTCGGCCAGCCCAGCCCCCGGAGCCGCCGGGGAAAGGTCCTCGAAGAGGGCGCCCTGGTCCGCCGGCGGTGGTGGCGGCTGGAGGATGCGGGGAGGGCCGTCGTCGTCCTGGGTGAGCTTGACCGCATTCTTCGCATAGTCCGTGTGGGCGGTGAATTCCGAGTGCGCCAGGATTGCCCCGCACAGCGCCAGGTCGTGGCACCGCTCCAGCTCGACGCCCTGGGCCAGCAGTTCGGGGTACCAGTCCTGCGCGCGTTGCCACACCCAGCGGGGCCGCTGGGCTTCGAATTCACGGACGACGCCGGCCAGCTCACCACGGGTGAGGACGCGTGCGTCGGCAGTTGCCTTCCCGGTGGGGGAGAGCCGCTGTATGGCTGCGCCATCCGGGTGGGCGGCGAGCAGCAAATACATGCGTTCCATTCTGCCCTGTTGCTTGCGCTGCCGGTGTACAGCGGGACTTTTTTGCGCGCTAGTTGTCCTCCACATCCCTTGTTGGCGCATCGCGTGGGCGGGGTTTTGCACATACGGGCGGCCGCTCCTTACCGGGGTTCCGGGATTCGGCCACTGTGGTTCCATGAGCAAGCGAAATCGTAGGCACCGGCAATCCATCAGCCCCGCAACGGAAGGTGAGCCGAACAGATCGTGGCTGCCCCGGGATGCCTCCGGGGTACTCCTCGTTTCGGCGGATCCGTACCTCCAGGAGGAGGCAAAACGGGTGGTGGCCGCGGCAGGTGGAACGCTTCGAACAGCCGTCAGCGTGACCGAAGCCGTCCACGGATGGGACAGCGCGGACGTTGTCTTGGTGGGCAGCGATGTTCGTGAACTGCCACCTCGACGGCGGCCGCCCTCAGTACTGCTGGGCAGGGCGGGTGAAGGAGACGGGCTTTGGAGGTTGGCTGCTGCGCTGGGGGCCGACCGGGTGGCAGTCCTTCCGGAGGCAGCCGCTTGGCTGGCCGAGTATCTGAGCATGTCCGGAGCGCCCGACCCCGGAGGAACAGTGACGGGGATCGTCGGCGGTTGCGGCGGCGCCGGCGCGTCAACAGCGGCCATCTGGCTTGCCCAGGCCGCAGCCTCGGAAGGCGTCAGTACCCTCCTTATTGACGGAGATCCTTGGGGAGGTGGACTGGAACTTGCCCTGACGGACGGGTCTGTCCCGGGTCTTCGATGGCCGGATTTCCAGGAAAGCCGGGGGAGTATTGATCCTGCCCAGTTCAGGGATTCCTTGCCTGCCGCCGGTGGGTTCGCGTACTTGTCCTGGCCGGGTACGCGGGAAGCGGTGAAGAGTCCCGATGCGGGTGCCGTTGCCGCCATCATGGACGCTGCGCGCCGGGGGTTCGAACTCATCATCGTGGACCTCGGACGCAGCGGCGAAGGCGTGGGAAGACTCGCGTGGGACTGCGACAAAATGTTGTTGCTGACCACCGCCCACCTCAGGTCTGCAGTCGCATCCGCCCGGATCCTGAACGAACTTCCACCCGTGGAGACAGGGCTGATCGTGCGCGGGAGCAACGCATCGCCCGTCGGCCCCTCCTTCATCGCCGAATCGCTCGGGCTTCCATTGGTCGGCGTTGTTCCCGAGGTGCGTGGCGTCGCCGCAGGCACGGAACTGGGCCGCCTGCTTGAAATGGGCAGACGCAAGAGCGTCAGCCGCTTCACGGACGAGGTGCTGGAGCTGAACGGAGCAATCCAGTGAGCCGCTTCGTTGACGGTCCACGCCGCCGTCAGAACCCGAAACTGGACTCGGTACTGCTTGAAACGGTTCGCGGCTCGGTACTTGCCAACAACGGACCAGTCACTCCCTCCTCGGTGGCAGCAGCTGTGCAGGCCAGCGGCAGGTTGCTGGGCACTGCCGGAGCTTTGGAAGCCGCAGAATCGATCAATGCCGAACTGAACGGGCTCGGACCTTTACAGCAGCTCGCCCACGACCCGGCCGTCACTGACATTTTCGTCAATGCACCGGATTCGGTGTGGTTCGACCGCGGGCGAGGCCTGGAACGCAGCTCACTTCGTTTTGACGCCGAGCACCAGGTCAGATCGCTCGCATCCCGGCTGGTCGCCGCAGGGGGACGCCGGTTGGACGATGGTTCCCCGTGCGTGGACGTCCGGCTGAAGGGCGGCTACCGGGTGCACGCAGTGCTGTCTCCCATCTCCACCGCCGGAACTCTCTTGTCCATCCGCATTCGTCGGGAAGAAGTCTTCACACTGTCGGAGCTGCGGGAAAGCGGCATGTTCTGCGACAGGGTGGAGGCGGTTCTCCGTGCCATCATCGCGCAGAGGCTGAGCTTCCTGATCAGCGGCGCCACGGGATCAGGGAAGACCACCCTCCTGTCCACCCTGCTGGGCCTCAGCGATCCGGGCGAACGCATGGTGCTGATTGAGGACGCTGCAGAACTCAACCCGGTCCATCCCCACGTTGTCAGCCTTGAATCCCGCCACGGAAATCTTGAGGGTGGAGGCACGTTGGACCTGGGCGAACTGGTCCGCCAGGCGCTGCGCATGCGGCCGGACCGGCTGATCGTCGGGGAATGCCGGGGTGCTGAGGTCCGTGAATTGCTGACGGCCTTGAACACGGGCCATACCGGTGGCGGTGGCACCATTCACGCCAACACAGCTGAAGCGGTGCCCGCGCGCCTTGTTGCCCTCGGCGCGCTAGCCGGGTTGAACGCCGAGGCCGTCCGGTTGCAGGTCTCCTCGGCCCTGGACGCCATCATCCATGTGGCCAGGAACCACTCCGGACGCAGGGTGGCTTCCATCGGAGTGATGACCCAAACCCCGAAAGGACCGGAAGTGGTCTCCGCCCTCAGCCTGGGTCCAACCGGGATATCGCACGGACCGGCGTGGCCGGAACTCTCCGGTCGCCTTTCCCTGAACCACCAACCATGACAGTCGTCTTCGTCCTCGCCTTGGCTTTGGCTGCCTGGCTGCAGTTCCGGAGCAACCGGTCTGATCGCCGCCGCCTGGCGAACAGCCTGGGCATTGAAGGGGAGGCTCTCGCCCGTTCGCCACTCCAGTTCCCGTTCCTGCGGTTGCGGCGTCATCGATCTCCCGGGGGTCTGCCCCTTGTGGTCCTGGTCCAACAATTGGCAGCACTCCTGCGCGGTGGCCGTGGGACGTCACGGCTATGGGAAGAACTGTGGCTTGTCCATGCCTCCCGATCCTCGGGGGAAGCTGCCGCGCCTGCCCATGCCGCAGGCGGTGTTGCCTCGCTTTCCGCCACGTCGCTAAAAGTACTGGCTGCGGCGCGGGCCGCGTCCAGCGTGGGAAATTCCCCGGCTGAAGCGATCCGCGGAACTGCAGCGCAGAGTTACCCATCCCGGGGAAGCTCCGAGCGCAGGGTGTGGATGGAACTGGCTGCCTGCCTCGACGTTGCCGAAAGCAGTGGATGCCCCTTGGCAGAGCTCTTGGCCCGGTTCGCGGCACAACTGGAAGCCGAAGAGGATGCCGAGGCGGCACGCCAAACAGCGCTCGCGGGGCCGAAGGCCACCGTTCGGCTGCTGTCGTGGCTGCCGCTGCTCGGGCTGGCGCTCGGCATGGCGCTGGGTGTGGACCCCCTGGGTATCCTGCTGGACAACCCCTGGGGCATTGCCACTTTCGCGACCGGGCTTCTGCTCACAGCAGCGGGACGCATCTGGTCGTCGAAGCTGGTTGCAGCCGCGGTGGGAGGAAACTGATGCCCGGAGCATGGGTCCTCTTGATGATGGGCGTCCTGGCGCTCGCAGCGTTCGTTTCATTCCCGCTCCGGCACCGCGCAAGCCGGCTCCTTGCAGATCGGGCCGGGACATCAAGCGTACCCGGCACATCAAGTGTGCCCGGGACATCAAGTATGCCCGGCACAGCGTCGGACGGCGAGGCTCGGGAGGCCGTGAGCGCCGCAGTGGATGGCCTTCGCGACACCGCCATGATGTTGGAGCTGACGGCTTCCATGCTGGATGCCGGGGCGGGGATAGGGAGGGCATTGGAACTCCTCGCCAGAGCGGCGTCGCCCCCGATCAATCACTCGTTGAGACCCGTTGTAGCGGCGCTGGCCATTGGCGCCGACTGGGAAACCGCGTGGCAGACGCCTCAGCGACACGCCCCTGAGGCGCTGCGCCTGAGGGATGCCCTCGCCTTCGCCGCTCTGACCGGAGCTCCCTCCGCGTCGATCCTCTCTGCGCAGGCAGCCAGGGAACGGCGCGAGCACTTCCGGGCCGCAGAGAAACGTGCCGCGGCATTGGGCGTGAAACTCGTGGTGCCGTTGGGGCTTTGCTCCCTTCCGGCCTTCATCTGCCTGGGCATCGTGCCCGTACTGATCGCCATGCTTCCCGCGGCCTGAAGCGGACGTTCCGCCGTCGCTCGGCCGCGCTCCGCGGCACTGCTCCTCCACATGCGGTCGATCCGTAGGGGTTTTCCACTTGCAGGAATCCGGTTCTTCCGAGGCCTGCCCGGGCCGCGGAAGAGTCAAAGCAGCCAGTGAATGCTGGCATCCCTTGAAAGGAACAAACCGTGAAAACAACAGTCAGCCCGCCCCTCGCCGAGCTCATCGGCCCAAGTGTCCCATCCCTCCCCGCCCGTAAGGCCGAGTCAAGCCAAGGGGTTGTGGCGCTCCGGGATCCCGAACCGGGCGCAACATCCGTGCGTTTGCGAACCAGGCAAGGCCGCCGCTCGAACAGTCGCCCACGGACCGGCCCCCTGAAAGGGTTGATGGGTTCGGAAACGGGTATGGCCACCGCCGAATACGCGATCACCACCCTGGCCGCCGTTGGCCTGGCCGGATTGCTCGTGGTCATCCTGCGCAGCGAAGAAGTCCGGGGCTTCCTGCTCAACGTCATCCGCACGGCTTTGTCGCTGCCATGACAGAAGTGCTGCCTGCCCGCAGGAGAGTGGTCGCAGCAGCGCGGGAGCGGGGCGCCGTCACTGCCGAGTTCGCTGTCGCCTTGCCGGCTGTGGTGTTGCTACTGGCTTTCCTGTTGGCAGGCGGCGCTGCCGGCCTCACACAATTGCGGCTGGAAGAGGCTGTGAGGGCCGGAGCCAGGGCCGCAGCACGGGACGAGTCCATTGACTCGGTGAAAGATACCGTCGGACGGCTTGCGGGGAAGGACGTCACGTCGTCAGTGACCGACGACGGCAGCTGGCTCACGGTCACTGCCTCATCACCGGTTGGGGGCGCCTTGGGGTCGTTGATCCCATGGCGCCTGACAGCTTCGGCGGCCGCTCGCGCAGAGACGGGAACTCCATGAGGAACCGAACCATCAACGTCGATTCAGAGCGCGGGTCCGGGACGGTGCTTGCGCTGGCCTTGGGTGCTGTGGTGATCGCCCTCCTGCTTGGCCTGCTCCTGTTGGCACAAGCAGCGGTCATGGCCTCCCGGGCGGCGTCTGCTGCCGACCTCGCGGCCCTTGCAGGAGCCGATGCTGCCCGGGGCCTGACGTCGGGAGAGCCTTGCGCCGTGGCGGAAAGCGTGGTGGGGCAGCACCACGTAACCCTGGCATCCTGCGTGGTGACAGGTGGGGAGATCGTGGAGGTGGTTACCGAGTTGGCTTACCCCTTCAACGTAGGAGTCGCCTCGGGCCACGCCAGAGCGGGACCCCCACCGTAACTGCCGGAGCGCTTAGACGGCGTCCTTCAGCAGGACGCCGAGGAGGGTGATGGCGGCTGCCTTGTCCAGGGGATTGTTCTTGTTGCCGCATTTGGGCGACTGGACGCAGGACGGGCAGCCGGCCTCGCATTCACAGGCCTTGATGGCCTCCCGGGTCGCGGTCAACCAGGTTTTGGCTTTTTCGAAGCCCCGCTCCGCGAATCCGGCGCCTCCGGGATGTCCGTCGTAGACAAAGATCGTAGGTACCCCGGTGTCGGCGTGCAGGGCGGTGGAAACGCCGCCGATGTCCCAGCGGTCGCTTGACGCCACCAAGGGCAGAAGGCCGATGGCGGCGTGTTCTGCGGCATGGAGCGCGCCGGGGAACTCAGCTTCCACCAGTCCGGCGCCGTGCAGCGAGCGGTTGTCCACTACAAACCAGACGGCCTTGGTAAAGAGATCCCGGGCTCCGAGATCCAGCGGTTCCTCGCCGAGGATCTCATTTGAAATCAATGCCTTGCGTTGGAAGGAAACTACTTGGGTGGTTACTTTGACGTCGCCGAAGTGCACGGTGATGTCGCCCCATTGAACGGTGCGTGTGGTTTCCAGCACCTCGATCTGCGTCACGTCCCGTGCCGTGGTGTAGAAGTCGGGGTTCACGCGGCGGACCATGACGCAGTGGTCGGTCTCATTGAGATCCTCCACCAGATAGCTGTCGCCCTGATGGACGTAGATGGCCCCTGTGTGGGCCTGGTAATGGGTTTGTGGCGAGTCCATGGTTCCCAGGAGGGACCCGGTCTCGGCGTCCACGATGCTCACCGGTCCACCGCCGTCGGCCCGCAGGTTCACCATCCCGGCTGCGCTTTCCGGGTGTGTCCAGAACCATCCTGCCGGCCTCTTGCGGAGATAGCCCTGGGCCACCAAGCGATCAAGGAGGCCCTCTGCCGTGGGGCCGAAAAGGTCGAGTTCCGCCGGGCCGATGGGCAACTCCGCGGCCGCCGCGCACAAGTGCGGGCCAAGGACATAGGGGTTGCCCGGATCGAAGACAGTGGCTTCCACCGACACGTCAAAGATGGCCTCGGGGTGATTCACCAAGTAGGTGTCCAGGGGGTCGTCGCTGGCAACGAACGCAGCGATCGCGTCCTGTCCGGCACGCCCTGCGCGGCCAATCTGTTGGAACAGCGAAGCCCGCGTCCCGGGCCACCCCGCCACCAGCACAGCGTCCAGTCCCGAGATATCGATGCCCAGTTCAAGGGCAGACGTGCTGGAGACTCCGAGCAGTTGGCCGGATCTGAGTGCTTGTTCCAGGGCACGCCGTTCTTCGGGCAGATAACCGGATCTGTAGGCAGCCACCCGCCCCGGCAGGCTGGGATCCACCTCGTCCAGAAGCCTCTTGGTAATGGACGCAATGGACTCCGCCCCGCGCCGGGACTTGATGAACGCGATGGTGCGGACCCGCGAGGAAACCAGGTTGGCCAGGATGTCGGCCGTTTCGGCGACTGCCGTCCGCCGCTGTTTGGCCCCGTTTTCACCTTTGACGTCAGTCAGTGCAGGTTCCCAGAACGCCACTGTGGTGGATCCGTGCGGGGAGCAATCCTCGGACACTTCCCGCACCGGGGCACCGATAAGCCTGCCAAAGGAGACAGCGGGATCGGAGGCGGTGGCCGAGGCCGCGATGAACACCGGCTCGGGGAAGGAGGTCCCCGCGCCGTAGTAGGCGCAGATCCGGCGCAGACGCCTCATGAGGTTCGCTACATGCGAGCCAAAGACTCCACGGTAGCTGTGTGCTTCGTCCACGATCACGTAGCGAAGCCTCCGGAAGAACCTGGCCCACCACGTGTGGTTGGGCAGGATCCCGAAGTGCAGCATGTCCGGATTCGCCAGGATGAAATTGGCGTGGTCGCGGATCCACCGACGCGACGAGACGTCAGTGTCGCCGTCGTAGGTTTCGGCCCGGACGGTGGGCAACTTCAAGGCGCGGATCGCGGCGAGTTGGTCTGCAGCCAGGGCCTTGGTGGGTGAGAGGTAGAGCGTGACGGCGCCGTCGTCGTGGATTTTCCCCGGATCAGCCAGGACCCGCAATTCGGATCGATGGATGGCATCCAAGGCCGGCAGTTGGTACGCCAGGGACTTCCCCGAAGCGGTTCCGGTGGCGATGACCACGTGCTGGCCGCCATGCGCTATGTCCGCGGCCTGGATCTGGTGCCGGTACGGTTCCTGGATACCCAAGGTGTCGTAAGCAGCCACGACATCCGGATGCACCCAGGCCGGCCAAGGCTCATTGACGGCCTTTCGAGCAGGGATCGTGTGGACATGGCGAAGCTGCTCAGGGTCGGGGGCCCGGCCCAGCAAGGAGATCAGCGAATTCGGTGCAGCCACCGAATCATTCTGTCACTCTACGGAGACGCTGACGGCGGCCCACCGGGGGGAGCCGTCGTCGAGCCCGGCCGCCAAGCGTCAAACGTCAGGCGCCGGAGAGGTCCGAGCCATCCACTCCGCTGGCCGACATCATGAGCACGTGGCACACGACGTCCCAGCCAAGGTGCGAGTAGAGCTTCTGGCCATCAAGGGAGGCCAGGAGGAGGCCGTTCTCGACGTCGTGGGAGAAAGCCTGGGCGGCGAGTGCTTTCATGATGAAGCTGCCCAGTCCGCGGCGCTGGAACCTGGGTTCGGTGACGATCTTGTCGAATACGGCGGTGCCTTCCACCACATACACCCTGCCGCTGGCAGCCACTTCTTCGCCGGAATGCACCACTGCGTAGTGGACCCCGTTGGATTCGGAGGTGGCAAGTTCAAGGTCGTCGTCGGGAAGCCAGGGGTCCTCGGCATCCTGGGTTTCCATGTCGACGATCATCATGGTCTGGGAAGCGGACGTCACTTTCAGGCCGTGTTGTTCGGCCAGGTACTTGTACCGCTGGACGTCGTTGGTGAGTACCGTCAGGATCCGGGTGGGGGCTTCTGCGGTTTTGCCCGCCAGCGCAGCGAACTCTTCGTCGGAGGGATCGTGGGCGAAATATTCCCAGTCACCGGTCTTGTCGGCGCGGAGCGCGGCGGGGAAACGTCCCTCCTGGCGTGACTCATAGCCCCGGCAGCCGGACCAGCCGGCCACCCAGACTTCCAAGAGGTGAGCAATGTCTTCAACCAAGGCGTCTGGACTCATGTAGAGAGAGTATGCCAGCGCTCCCTGAAGGAACAGAGCGAGGTCAGCGGAAGGGTCGTTGCTTATTGAATTGTGACGTAGTCCCTCCG
Source organism: Paenarthrobacter sp. TAF1 (assembly GCF_052113825.1). Lineage (NCBI taxonomy): Bacteria > Bacillati > Actinomycetota > Actinomycetes > Micrococcales > Micrococcaceae > Paenarthrobacter > Paenarthrobacter sp. TAF1. The sequence goes on along the minus strand of NZ_JBFRDO010000002.1, from coordinate 494,679 downwards.
GCGCAACCGGATTTTACTGCACCAAGTACCCTTTAACAGTGGCTTTGAACCGAATTGTGCTCTTCTATGGCTTTACCCCGATCGCCGACCCGGACGCCGTGCGTCTGTGGCAGCGCGCCCTCTGCGAAAAGCTGGGCCTCACGGGCAGGATCCTCATTTCCAAGGACGGCATCAACGCCACCGTGGGCGGCGAACTGAACAACATGAAGCAGTACGTCAAAACCACCCGGGAGTACAAGGGCTTCCACGGGATCGACTTCAAATGGTCAGAGGGCAGCGCCGCGGATTTCCCACGGCTCAGCGTCAAGGTCCGCGACGAAATCGTTTCGTTTGGCGCGCCGGGCGAGTTGAAGGTGGATGAGAACGGTGTTGTGGGCGGCGGCAAGCACCTGCAGCCCGAGGAACTTCACGCCTTGGTGGATGCGAAAAAGGCCGGCGGCGACGACGTCGTGTTCTTTGACGGCCGCAATGCGTTCGAAGCCCAAATCGGCAAGTTCAAGGATGCGATCGTGCCGGACGTGGATACCACCCACGACTTCATCAAGGAACTCGATTCCGGCAAGTACGACGACCTCAAGGACAAGCCGGTGGTGACTTACTGCACCGGTGGAATCCGTTGCGAGGTGCTCTCCAGCCTGATGGTCAACCGGGGCTTCAAAGAGGTTTACCAGTTGGATGGCGGCATTGTCCGCTACGGAGAAACGTTCAAGGACCAAGGCCTCTGGGAAGGCTCCCTCTACGTGTTCGACAAGCGCATGCACGTCGAATTCAGCGAAGACGCCAAGACCATCGGCGAGTGCGTGAGGTGCGCATCGCCCACCAACAAGTTCGAGAATTGCTCCAACCCCAGTTGCCGCACGCTCACTCTGTACTGCGCCGAATGTGCGTCAAGCCCGGAAACGCTCCGCTGCCCCGGTGGCTGCGACGCGGCCTGAGCGAAAGCTCATAGCCTGCTTACCCGATACGCAAAGTTCGCGTCCGCGCCTGCCCCGACGGTAATGGCAAGCACGGCGTCCTTTTCCAGCTGGACCACGCTGACCCGGGCATTGGCACATCCCAGCGTCAGGTCGACGAGTTCTGCCCCGCCCACTTTGACCGAAAACGAGACCCGCCGCGTGCCTCGGCAAGCCAACGTCACCGCGTACGTGCCGCCCGGCAGCTGGACTGTCTGCTCAGTCCGTGACTCGCCGGCGGCCAGGGAGCCGCTGCTTGAATAGAACGCCTGCCCTTGGGATTCGGGCAGAGCGGCCTTGGCCCACTCATCCAGGGCCTTGCCGGTGACCGTTGATTCCAGAGCTGGATCCGGCGGGAGAACCACGTTGGTCGACGTCGGGCCGGGACTGCTCGCGGCCCTGCTGCCGTCTTCGTAGGTATATTCGCAGGCGCTGACGCTTCCGCAGAGCACAAGGAGTACGGCGGCGGCCCTCGCCAGCCGCTGCGCCGTTACGGAGGGAGCTGCCTTGCTGCCCATGAGCTGACTTTACGCCCGTGCGGGCTCCGGCTGAAGGCCGCCCCCGGGGATCGTTGTGGCGGTGTTCTAGCTGCCTGAAGGGACCAGGTGGTAGGCAAAGATCAGAGGAGCGTCAACACTGCTGGTTGAGATGCTGACAGGGCCGTTTCCAGGCACCTTGATCTTCACCACATCGAGGCTGGCGTTGCAGGCTGCCGCGGCGTCGGTGATCTTCTTCCCGCCCGAAGAAACCGCGAAGTAGGCCTTGCCGCCGCCATCGCATGCCATGGTGAGCGTGTAATTTCCGGCCGGAACGTCGGCGGACTCCTTTACAAGCGGATCCCGGTTGAGGATTTTGCCTGAATCCTCCAACACAGCGGTGCTGGTAGCGGGGAGGACTTTCTCCTTCCACGCAGGGACGTCGGCATCCTGGATGTTGACCGGAGCCTGGCAGGCTGAGACTCCCAGCAGTGCGGCAGCAGCGATGGAAACAAGGCCGGCAAGGCGCCTTGCAGTGGAGAAAGTGAGCATGGATCCAACGCTACCGGGTTCGGAAGGCGTGCTTTGTCCACATAGGGCGAACGACGAACCCATGGGCAGCTGTGCCGCACCTACACTGGCAAGGTGACTGACACAGCTTCCTTGTTTACCGCCGGCAATACTGACGATGCTCCCCGCAGCGACCAGCCGGACCTTCTTCTGGCCCTCTCCTCGGACCTTCGTGCCATCTCCTACACCGTGGACGGAGTGGCCGGGCTCCTGGGCGGGTCAGCCTCGGAAGCGCTGTCCCGGGACCAGCTCGTTCCAGCCCTGTTGGCCAGTGAACGTCAGCTGCTCTCCGAAGACCCGGCCGTCCGGGCGCTGGCCGTCATTGTCCGCCTGTGGCTTTTGGCCGTTCCGCAAAATGTCGCTGATGTCGATGCCGCACTGACCGGAACCGGGTCGAGCGGACTGGAAAGTCTGGGACTTGTAACTGTTGAGTCCGGGCTGGTCCAGGCCAGGGTGGACCTTCGTCCCTATGGCTGGGATGCCAACGCGGACGGCACCGGTGGAGCGGAACTGTGGGTGGCCAGCGACCTCGCTGCCCATCAGCAGCCAGGGGTTTTGAGGCACGATCACGTCCTGGGGATTGGCCGGGCCTCCACAACGCTTGTCCAGACCACGTCCCGGCGCCACACCGTACGCGCTTTGGATCTGGGGACGGGCTGCGGGATCCAGACATTCCACCTCCTGCACCACTGTGAGCATGTCACGGCCACGGATATCTCCCCCCGGGCGCTCGCCTTCACCCGCTTCAATCTCCTGCTCAACGCCACTGAGCTGGACTTGGACCCCGACAACCTGGAAGCCCGCGTGAGCTTGAGGCTGGGCTCGCTGCTGGAGCCGGTGGCCGGGGAACTGTTCGGCCTGGTGGTGTCCAACCCGCCGTTCGTGATCACTCCCCGCACCGGCGGTGAGTCCTCTGCCGAGCAGTTCACCTACAGGGACGGCGGATTGGCAGGTGACGGGATCGTGGCATCACTCGTGCAGTCCCTCGCCTCCGTCCTCGAACCGGGCGGTACCGCGCAGATGCTGGGCAACTGGGAGATTGCCGCGGGGGCGGGCTGGAAAGACCGTCCGAAGGCCTGGCTGAAGGATTCAGGTTTGGATGTGTGGTTTATCCAACGCGAGCAGGTTGGCCCGGAGCAGTACGCTGAAACGTGGCTGCAGGACGCCTCGCAGAACCGTGAAGGCGGCCATTACAAGGACGCCTACGCCGCCTACCTCAGCGACTTCGCTTCCCGGAATGTCGAGGGAATCGGTTTCGGCATGATCCTGCTGCGCCGCCCCGAGGCCGGGCACGGTGCCGTTATCAACCGCTTCGAGGAAATCACCTATCCCATAGAGCAGCCGATTGGGCCACATCTGGGTTCCGCGGTGGAGAGGGCGGACTGGGTGTCCGCGCACCCCATCCCGGAGGCGCATCTCATAGTGGCCGAGGACGTGACCGAGGAACGCCACCAACGGCCTGGAGCAGCCCATCCGGGTGTCATCCTCCTGCGTCAGGGGGCCGGTCTGCGGCGTACCAACCTGCTGAGCACGGAACTGGCCGGCTTTGTTTCAGCCTGCGATGGGCAGCTGTCTGTCAGCCAGATCGTTTCTGCCTTGGTGGCATTGCTGGGCGGAGACGATACCTTCGACGAAGGTGTTTTCCGTGAGGGATTGTTCAGCGAGGTCACCAACCTGGTCCTCGATGGTTTCCTGCTTCCCGACCCGGAGCGGTACGGCTCATGAATGGCCCAGGCGTGCCGCGCCCGTCGACGTCCGGTCGCCCCGATAGTGACCCTGACTACACTGATGAAGTGATTGCGAACAACGAGACATCCCAAACGTCGGGAGACGCCCCGCGGCGGAAGCGGGCAGAGAAGACGGTTGAGATTACCGATCCCAAGGCTATCCGCGCCTTGGCGCATGCTGCCCGCATTGAGGTCATCTCCGAGCTCTACGCTACCCAGGTAAGCCACACGGCCACCGAACTTGCCGCCAGGACGGGCCTGACCCCGAGCGCCATGAGCTACCACCTCCGGGCTCTCCAAAAGTGGGGAATTGTGGCACCGGCGGAGAACTCGGGAGATGCCCGTGAAAGGCGTTGGAAAGCGGCCGGGACGGACTTCACGATTTCCGGAGGCAGCGTCGCCAGCCCGGAGATCGCAGTGGTGGACTTGGAACTGGACGCCTTCCGACGCAGGGCATCGGCATTTGCCAAAGCCCGGGGTGAGCGGCGTCAGCGGGGGGAAACGGGGGAGGAGCCCGCAGCCGTGGTCCTCTCAAGCAACCTGCTGTACCTGACCAACCCGCAGAGGAAAGAGCTTGCGGACAGGATCCGGGAGGTTGTGCGGGAGTACGAACTTGAGGATCCCACCCGGATTCCCGAGGGTGCGCAGCGAATGGCAACCTTGTGGTCAATGATCCCTGACGACCGCGTGGCACCGGGCCAATAGCACCATCCCAGGTCCCCGAAGGACCGCCTGGTTTCCCTGGCCAAAACGCAGGATTCTGCAAACTATGGTGAACTAGGCCAATATGGGCAGCAGCCCAATTACACATTTTTTCTGTAGGAGCACCGTGCCCAGCAAGGCAAAAACCGGCAAGAAACTCGTGATCGTGGAGTCTCCGGCCAAGAGCAAGACCATCGCCAAGTACCTTGGCGAGGGCTTCATCGTCGAGGCTTCCATCGGCCATATCCGGGATCTTCCCCAGCCGTCAGACCTCCCTGCAGAACTGAAGAAGACTTCGCTGGGCAAGTTCGCGGTGGACATCGAAAACGACTTCAAGCCTTACTACGTGGTGTCTCCCGACAAGAAGAAAAAGGTTGCCGAGCTCAAAGCCCAGCTGAAAGATGCTGACGCTCTCTACCTCGCAACCGATGGGGACCGCGAAGGCGAAGCCATCGCGTGGCACCTCCTGGAGGTTCTGAAGCCCAAGGTTCCCGTATACCGGATGACCTTTGGTGAAATCACCAAGGAAGCCATCCACCGGGCCATGGACAACCTGCGCGACGTCGACACGGCGCTGGTCGATGCCCAGGAAACCCGCCGTATCCTCGACCGGCTCTACGGTTATGAAATTTCCCCCGTGCTGTGGCGCAAAGTAGCCCGCGGACTCTCGGCGGGCCGCGTGCAATCCGTGGTGACCCGCATGGTCGTGGACCGTGAACGCGAACGCATGGCCTTCCGGGCAGCCTCATACTGGGACCTGACGGGGCAGTTCGGCGCAGGATCAGGATCCTTCAAGGCCAAGCTCGCCGCCGTGGATGGTGCCAAGGTGGCCAGCGGCCGCGACTTCAACGACAACGGCCAGCTCACGTCCAGCAACGTTGTCCATCTCAACGAGGAACTGGCCACGTCTCTGGCGTCAGGGCTGGAAAACGCTGATTTCCGTGTCCGTTCGGTAGACACCAAGCCGTACACGCGCCGGCCTGCAGCTCCGTTCACAACCTCGACGTTGCAGCAGGAAGCTGGCCGCAAGCTCCGGTTCTCCTCCAAGAGCACCATGCAGATCGCGCAGCGCCTGTATGAAAACGGCTACATCACCTATATGCGTACCGACTCCTCGGCGCTGAGCGATGAAGCGCTCACCGCTTCCCGCCGCCAGGCTGCTGAACTGTACGGACCCGAGTACGTACCCCAGAGCCCGCGCGTTTACGCAAACAAGGCGGCCAACGCCCAGGAAGCCCACGAAGCCATCCGCCCCGCTGGTGACTCCTTCCGCACTCCGGCCCAGGTTGCCAAGCAGCTTAGCGGCGACGAATTCCGGTTGTACGAACTCATCTGGAAGCGCACCGTCGCCTCGCAGATGGCCGATGCCAAGGGATCCACTGCCACGATCCGCCTGGGCGCAGTTGCCGCCGATGGACGTGACGCAGAGTTCTCCGCCTCCGGCACCGTCATTACGTTCCCCGGCTTCCTTGCTGCCTACGAAGAGGGCAAGGACGAAAGCCGCGGCGACGACGAATCCGATGAAGCCCGCCGCCTGCCGAACGTTGCCAAGGACGATTCCCTGACTGCTTCGGACATCGTTGCTGTTGGCCACGAAACGTCCCCGCCCCCGCGGTACACGGAAGCGTCCCTCACCGCAGAGCTGGAAAAGCGCGGCATCGGCCGCCCATCCACATATGCGTCCACGATTTCCACCATCCAGGACCGCGGATACGTCCGGAAACAGGGCTCTGCCCTGGTTCCCAGCTGGATTGCCTTCTCGGTGATCCGGTTGCTGGAGCAGCACTTCACGGACTACGTGGACTACGAGTTCACGGCCGACATGGAAGGCGACCTGGACAAGATCGCCAACGGCCAGGCAGCGGGTACCACCTGGCTCAAGCACTTCTACTACGGTGAAGACGCCGATCCCGGCCTGCTGAGCATCGTCAACAACCTGGGCGAAATTGATGCGCGGGAAATCAACTCGGTGCCGATCGCCGAAGGCATCACACTGCGCGTTGGCAAGTTCGGACCCTACCTGGAGAGCTCCATCCCCACGGTGGATGAGAAGACGGGCGAGGTAGTTGAGTCTGCCCGTGCCAATGTCCCTGAGGAACTCGCTCCCGACGAGCTCACGGCCGAAAAAGCCAAAGAGCTCATGGAGACAGCCGCTCCCGAGGAACGCGTTCTGGGAACCGACCCGCACACCGGTCACACGGTTGTGGCAAAGAATGGTCGCTACGGTGCCTACGTCACCGAGATCATCCCGGAAATGACCGAGGAACAGTTGGCCAACCAACCGGTCGAGTATTACAAGAACGGCAAGCCCAAGCCTCCGAAGAAGCCGGTCAAGGCAAAGCCGCGCACCGGTTCGCTCTTCAAGTCCATGACGGTGGACAGCGTGACCCTGGATGAAGCGCTGCAGCTCATGAGCCTTCCGAGGGTCCTGGGCGAGGACGCCGAAGGCAACCCCATTACAGTCCAGAACGGCCGTTTTGGTCCGTACTTGAAGAAGGGCACGGACTCGCGGTCCATCGGATCCGAAGAGGAAATCTTCACGATCACTCTGGACCAGGCGTTGGAGATCTACTCGCAGCCCAAACAACGTGGAGCACGGGCAGCCGTCCCGCCCTTGGCCGAGTTCGGCCCTGACCCAGTGTCGGAGAAGAACATCGTCGTGAAGGAAGGCCGCTTCGGGCCCTACATCACGGACGGCGTCACGAACATTACTGTCCCGCGCTCAACCTCGCTTGAGGAACTGACCCGGGAACGCGCCGTCGAGCTTTTGGCTGAAAAGCGGGCCAAGGGACCGGTCAAGCGGACCACCACACGTAAGGCCCCGGCGAAGAAAGCCGCGGCGAGGAAGTAGCCGGGGCGTCGGCCGGGAAGCATTCGCGAATTGCGTCCCGGCCGTCATCGTGGTCGAGTAGAACCATGACTGAACAGACGGATTCCCCGGACAACGGACCCTTGAACGACCTCGAGGCGAAGCTCGCCTTGGCCGACCAGCCGGACGCGAACCCCGTGGACGTCATCCTCGCTTTCCTGAACAACGAGGTCTACCTCGTCAGCTCGGAAGCGGTGGACGGACCTGACTCCTCGGTTGAGCCGTTGGTGCTCTCGAACGCCGATGGACAACCCGTTCTTGCAGTGTTCAGCCACCCCAGCCGCGTTGACGACCGCTTCCTCGAGGCCGCACCGCACGTCCTGGGCACCATGGGTTCAGCCATCCTTGGAAACATCGGTGATGAGCTCGGCATGGTCATCAACCCGGGAAGCGAATTCGGCTTCGAAATCGACCCTGAGGGCATCGCGAATATCCGCCGCGACTTCAAGCGGGCGGACGAGGCAGCAGATCAGGCGGAATAGAAGCAAGCCAGGCAGCTGGCTTCCTTCGCGTCGGCGAAACGTCACCGCCAAGTTGCTTACCGGGCTTCAAATCGGTGAATAATGGCAGAATGCGTCTTGGCGTTCTCGACATCGGGTCCAATACCGTCCACCTTCTGCTGGTGGACGCCCACCCCGGCGCGCGCCCGGTAGCCTTCGCCTCCCACAAGCGTCCGCTGTCACTGGTGCAATACCTCGACGGTGATGGCAACATCAACGACGCCGGCCAGCATGAGCTCATCGAATTCGTCCTGGAGGCCTGGGAGTTCGCGGCCAGCCACAAAGCGGAGGACCTCCTGGCCTTCTGTACCTCGGCCATCCGGGAGGCAACCAACGGGCCCGAGGTCCTGGCCAGGGTCAAGCACGAAACCACTGTGACCCTCCAGGAACTCACAGGCAGCGAAGAAGCCTCCATGACGTTCTTCGCCGTGCGCCGTTGGTATGGCTGGGGCGCCGGGCCGATCCTGGACCTGGACATCGGAGGCGGCTCCTTCGAAATGGCTTACGGCACAGACGAGCTCCCGGAGTTCGCCACCTCGGTCCCTCTGGGTGCCAGCCGGTTGACGCGGGACTGGCTCCACGACGACCCTCCCAGCGCCAAAAGCGTCAAGGAACTCCGGCGCTACATCCGCTCCACCTTGAAGCCCGTTGTCCGCAACTTCCACGAACTCGGCCGCGCTAATCTTGTGGCCGGCACATCCAAGACCTTCCGTTCACTGGCCCGTATTGCCGGCGCCGCTCCCAGCGCCGCCGGACCCTACGTGAAGCGCGAACTCCATGCGGCGGACCTGGGCTTGTGGGCGCAACGGATTTCGGCCATGACGGTGGAAGACAGGCTGTACCTCCCAGGTGTCTCGGATGCCCGGGCGCGCCAGCTGTTGGCTGGTGCCCTGGTCGCTGAAGCGGCGCTGGAACTTTTCGAATTCCCCACGATGGAGATTTGTCCGTGGGCACTGCGGGAAGGCTTGATCCTGCGCCGGCTGGACCAATTGGTTTTTGAGGAAGCCCTCGACCCCGCACCCCACGTGGGGAAAAGGAAGAAGGACAAATCAAAAAAGAAAGCGGCCAAGGAAGACGGCCGAAGCGCCGAATATGAAGATTCCCACCCGGATGTGAAAGAGTTTCCGGTCCCGGTAAATACCCCTGCCCCTTCCCCCATTCCAGCCCCCGCGGCAGGCGGGCTGGCCTCCTGAGATGAGCAACGACGTCGAACCTGAAGTGAATGACCGCCAGATCCCAGTGGCGCTGTCCAGCGCCTCCGTCTATCCCCTGAGTGTCCATGACGCTTTCGCCGTCGCCCAGGACCTGGGCTACGAGGGCGTTGAAGTGATGGTCACCAACAACGCCGTGAGCCAGGACCCCGCTGCCCTGATCCAGCTCAGCCACCGCTACAACCAGGAGATCGTCTCCATCCACGCACCCACCCTGCTGTTGACCCAGCAGGTGTGGGGCACGGCGTGGAACAAGATCGAGAAATCCTGCCAGATGGCCGCTGAAGTGGGTTGCGATACCGTGGTGGTCCATCCGCCTTTCCGCTGGCAGTCCAACTACGCGGAGAACTTCGTTGAAGGCGTCCGTGAGATCGCGACGACCTATCAGGTCCGCATCGCCGTCGAGAACATGTATCCGTGGCGCGTACGGGGTCGGGAAGCGGTGGCTTACCTGCCGCACTGGGATCCGCTGGGACAGGATTACGACGACGTCACGTGGGACTTCTCGCATGYCGCCACTGCTGGAGCAAACAGCCTGGAGGCCATCAAGGCCCTGGGAAGCAAACTCAGGCACGTCCACCTGACGGACGGCTCGGGCTCGGGCAAGGACGAACACTTGGTTCCTGGCACGGGAACCCAACAGTGCGCGGATGCCCTGCAGCACTTGGCAGCCACCGGCTTCGACGGCGTTGTGGTGGCAGAGATTTCCACCCGCAAGGCGAAGGTGGCGGGGGAGCGGGAGGAGATGCTCGCCGAAACCCTGCGTTTCGCCCGGCAGCACCTCACGATCCCAGCGAACGCGGAGCGTGGCTAGGCATTAATTTCCCGGGTTGTTCGCTTGGCCTGCCGTTCCACGGCGGGCCATGCGAACAGTTCAGGGCTGCCTGTCGGCGCCTGAACAGGCTCTTAAATGCGAAAGCACCGGCGGCCGAATCGGGAAATGGGGGAAAACCCGCCCGGCCACCGGTGCTGCTGGCGGACATCCCCATGCCCGCCTCATCACTCGCACCCTCAATGAGGTAACTACTAAGTTACGGACCAAGCATGGGTGCTGCCTGCAATAACCTTGGGAACAAGCTGTGAATCCGGAACCCATTCGACCCTGTCCGAGGTCTGCTGCAATGATGGAGCCATGAGCAACCGAATCGCTTTCCTTGGCTGTGGATCCATGAACGAGGCAATCATGGGGGGTCTGCTCGCAGCGGGCACGGATCCCTCCGACATCGTGGCAACGGTTCGCCGGCCGGAACGCGCCGATGAACTTGCCCAGCGGCACGGCGTCATGGCGATCGCCGGCGAAGAAGAACCGGACAACAACAAGCTGGCCACCAAAGGTTCCGGGATGGTCATCCTCGGAGTGAAGCCAGTGGGCATTGCGGATCTTGCCCGGGAAATCAGCCCGTCATTGTCGAAGGACACCATTGTGGTGAGCGTCGCTGCAGCCGTTTCCATCGCGCAGCTTGAGGCGGCGCTGCCGGAAGGCCAGCCGGTGATCCGTACGATGCCCAACACCCCTGCCAGGCTGGGCCGCGGCGTCGTGTCTGTTTCGCCTGGAACGCACTGCACGCCGGAACAGCTGGAGAAGGTCAAAACGGCGTTGGCCGGTGCCGGCAAGGTGGTTGAGGTTCCCGAAGAGCAGGTGGACGCGTTGTCGGCCATCAGTGGCTCGGGCCCGGCCTACGCGTTCTATTTGGCTGAAGCAATGGCTGCTGCGGGCGTGGAGCTTGGCCTGGACGAAGAACTCTCCCTGATGCTGGCACGCGAAACGGTGGCCGGTGCAGGTTTCATGCTGGCCGAACCGGGGGCGGACCCGCGTGCGCTCCGCATCGCCGTCACGAGCCCCAACGGCACGACTGAACGCGCCATCATGGCATTTGACGACGGCGGGATCCCCAGGATCATTGCCGACGGCGCCAGGGCTGCAGCGGCCCGCGCAGCGGAGATCACCAAGCAGCTCGGCTAGTTCCCTACGGCAAACGCCCTCCCGCGAGCGGCGGAAGGGCGTTTGCTGTACCAAAAATCAGTGGCTACGGGCGGGCGGCGAACCGCTCCAGCAGGTCAACGTGTCCGGACACGATCAACATGTCGTGGCCGGACACTTTGGTTTCCGGCCGGGCGTAGGTGAAGTCCTCGCCGGGGGTTTTCACGCCGACAATCGTCACACCATATTTGGAACGGACCTTGGACTCTTCCAGCGTGAAGCCAACCGTTTCCTTGGGCGGGTACATCTTGACGATTGCGTAGTCGTCGTCGAACTCGATGAAGTCCAGCATCCTGCCCGATACCAGGTGGGCAGCGCGCACGCCGGCGTCGGCCTCCGGGTAGATCACGTGGTTGGCGCCGATGCGGGTGAGGATCTTGCCGTGCGAGGGGGTGATGGCCTTGACCCAGAGGTGCTGGATGCCGAGGTCCACGAGGTTCACGGTGATGAGCACGGACGATTCAATGGAGGTGCCCACGCCCACTACGGCGGAGCTGAACTCCTGGGCGCCCAACTGGCGGAGGGCATCGATGTTGGTGGCATCGGCCTCCACAACGTGCGTCAGCACAGGGGCCCACTTTTGAACCAGCGTGCGGTCGCGCTCGATGGCCAAAACTTCGCGGCCCTGCTTCACCAATTGCTCGGCTGTGGCAGAGCCGAACCGGCCCAGGCCAATGACCAGCACTGGGGCATTGTGTGCGGGGCGGTTGGCAGCCCCCGTGGTGTTAGCCAATGATTGGCCTCTCTTCCGGGTAGTGGAACAGCTGGCTGCGCTGGCGCAGGGCCAGGCCGGCTGCAAGGGTTACTGTGCCGACGCGTCCGGCGAACATCAGCGCTGTCAGTACATAAACTCCCGACGGCGGCAGCTCGGCACTGAGGTTGGTGCTGAGTCCCACGGTGGCGAAGGCGGAGATGGATTCGAAAAGCACCCGGTCCAGTGACGCTCCGCTGATGGAGAGCAACAAGAATGCTGCCACGGATACCAAGGTGGCGCCAGCAACGATCACCGAAATGGCCACACGCATGGTGCCTTGGGGAATGGTACGACCGTAGACCTTCACATCGGCGTCACCGCGGGCTTCGGCCATGATGGCAAGGAACATGACGGCAATGGTGGTCACTTTGATGCCACCTGCTGTGGAGGCGGACCCGCCGCCGGCAAACATGAGTGCGTCGGTGAGGAGCATTGTGGTGGATTCCATGTGGTTCTGGTCCACCAGGTTGAAGCCGCCCGAACGCGTCATTACGGACGCAAAGAGCGAATGCGTGATCTTGTCGCCGAGGTCCATGTTCGCGATGGTCCGCACGTTGTCCCACTCCATCATGGCCCAGAGCACTGTGCCGGCGACGAGCAGGATAAAGGAAACCTGGATGGTGAGCTTGGTGTGGAGGTTCCATTTCTTCCAGTTGAGCCCGTTCTGCTGCAGCACCATCACTACCGGGAAGCCCAGGCTGCCGAGGAAGACCCCGAGCATCAGGGGCACAAGTATCCAGAGGTCGGTTTCGTAGGGCACGATGCCGTCCGAGTGGGGCGTGAAACCGGCGTTGTTGAAAGAAGAGATCGAGTAGAAAACTCCGTGCCACACCGCTTGCCAAAAGTCTTCGCCGAGCACTATGAAGCGCGGAATGAGCGCCAGTGCGAGGGCCCCTTCGATGACCACCGAGGTCACGATCACGATTCGGAGCAGGGTACCCACCTCACCGAGGCGGCCTGCGTTGTTCATGGCTTCCTGTGCGATGAGCTTGCCGCGCACACCGAGCCGCTTGCTGACCATGAGGGCCAGGAGTGAGGCCAGCGTGAGGGTGCCCAAGCCTCCAACGAAGATGCCGACCAGGATGACGAGCTGGCCGAAAAACGTCCAATGGGTGGCTGTGGAAACCACAGTCAACCCGGTGACGCAGACACTCGATACGGCAGTGAACAGAGCCTGGTGCAGTGGCGTCACCACCCCTTCCGTCGAGGCCGCGGGAAGGGACAGCAATCCAGTGAAGAACAGGATGACGACGGCGAACACCGTCAGTGCCAAACGCGCCGGTGAGGTGTTGGCAATGTTGTCGATGAAGTCACGCACGCGCGTGAAGATCCAGAGACCTTCGCGTTCCTGCTGAATGGGTTGCCAGTTGCTCGGGCTCGTTGACCGCGACTGGCTGTGGGACATGGCGTTCTTCCTTGGTTGAAACAAGCTTTCCTGAGTAGTAAACCACTATTCGCGCGCGTAACCGGGCGTTGAGGCGTTCCAGCCTCAGGTAGCCTGTTCTGGATGAACTCCAGGCTTGGAACAGCTGCTTCCAGCATTACGCGGTCCGCACTGCCAACGACGGTGGTGTGGGATCCAGCCATGACTGCCTACAATTTTGGTCCGGGCCATCCCATGGCTCCGCAGCGGCTGGAACTGACAGCCCGCCTCGCGGAATCGTTGGGACTCTTCGGACACCATCATGTGGCGGTGGAGGCACCCAACGTGGCGACCGACGTCGAACTTCTTTCTGTCCACAGCCCCGGATATGTGGCGGCGGTTCGCCGCGTCAGCGAAGACCCGTCCACTCCGGAGGAAGACCGTGGCCTGGGCACCGAAGACGACCCCGCCTTTTTAGGAATGCATGAAGCCAGCGCCCGCCTGGCCGGAGGATCGCTTCTGGCGGCTGACACCATCCTTTCCGGCCGCGCTGTGCGGGCCGTGAACTTCAGCGGCGGCATGCACCACGCCGCCCGGGAGCGGGCCAGCGGATTCTGCGTTTACAACGATGTCGCCATGGCCATCCAGCGGCTGCTCGACGGCGGTGTGCAGCGCGTGGTGAGCATCGACGTCGACGCCCACCACGGGGACGGCACGCAGGGTATTTTCTGGAACGACCCCCGCGTCATGACCATCAGCCTCCACGAAACAGGCCTCACGCTGTTCCCCGGAACGGGTTTCGCCAACGAAACCGGTGGGCCGGACGCGATCGGAACAGCAGTCAACGTTGCGCTTCCGACGTTCACTGGGGACGCCGCCTGGTTGCGGGCTTTCCATGCTGTGGTTCCGCAGCTGGTGGGAGCCTTCCAACCTGAGGTGATCGTGAGCCAGCACGGCTGCGACTCGCATCGGAACGATCCCCTGACGCACCTCAACCTGAGTATCGACGGACAGCGCGAGGCCGCTTCCGCCGTCGCGAGTCTTGCTGCCCGCTATTGCGACAACCGTTGGATCGCCACCGGGGGAGGCGGCTACGACGTCACCGGCGTTGTGCCGCGCGCGTGGAGCCACCTGATCGGCATGGTGACGCAGCGCCCTGTGCCGCTCAGCACCCCGGTGCCGGAAGCCTGGCGGACCTATGTGAAGGAAACGTACGGAGTGACGGCACCGGAGTCGATGGGTGACGACGTTGACGTCTGGTGGCGCTCCTGGGAGGTTGGCTACGATCCCGCGGACGAGGTTGACCGGACGGTCATAGCGACCCGTAAGGAAATCTTCCCGCTGTATGGATTGGATCCGTGGTTCGACTAAGGCGCGGTTCGTGGGGCCTTAGGCTAGGGCTCGGTCTTCTCCGTTTGGAAGACCACTCCCGCTGCGCCGATGAGCCAGCCCAGCAGGGACAGGGCGAAAGCACCGATCAGATCCGTGGATGCCTGTCCTTTGAATAACCAGACCACCAGGACCAGCATCCCCATGGTCATGTAGACCATGATGGCGAAGATCACCCGGCCAGAGAGTTTCATGGCCACCTCTGACGGGCGGATCACGGGATTCGGGTCGCCGGCCTTCTGGTTCCCGCTCTTGACTTCGGCGATGGTGAAACCCAAGGCCGACGCCGTCAGGGAACTCAGCGAGGTCGCCAGGACTCCCGCCGCGGTCACCAGGGCGCCGTTGAGTTCGGGGGCTTTGGCGCCGCCGGTGGGCACCCAGGTCCCGACCCGCAGCAGCACAGTAGCCCACACGAGGACGAACAAAGCGAGGAAGACTGCGGCGATGATGTTGAAGATGTGCCGCCGAAAGAAGTCACTCATTGCCACTCACCCCGCGCTCTGGGCGGCCGGGGCCCTGGGAGCCCGGACGGGCCGTGACTCTGTTGTAGCACCAGCCATGGGGAGGGTCAACGAACTGCCGCCGCATCACAACGAAACCCGCCGCATCACAACGAAACAGGGATGCCAATCGGCGTATATGTCGCTAGGGTGTAAGGCATGGTGACTGACGACGTATTTGCCGTCATAGCTGAGGCAACCAGGCGCGACATCCTGGTCTCCCTCCGCTCTGGGGATAAAGCAGTAGGCGAACTGGTGGAGGAACTGGCTGCGAGCCAGCCCACTATCTCCAAGCATCTGAAGGTGCTCCGCGAGGCCGATCTCGTCAGCATGCGCGCCCAGGGCCAGAAGCGCTTCTACGCGCTCAATCCCAAGCCGCTGGCCGGCGTCGCCAATTGGCTCGAAACGTTCGACGTCGGTCCCTCGGTTCCCGCCGCCGTCGCGCCTGCCGCTGCGCCGGCTGCCGTCGAGCCTGCAGCCGCCCCGGTTGAGACGCCGACCCTTCCCGAGGCAATCAACCAAGCCGCGAAGGTCCACGCAAGCGGCACGCCCGTCTCACTCGATCCGGCATCCGACGATACCGTTCCCCAGCAAATCGGCCGGACCGTGGGCCGGGCCGCCACCAAGGCTGCTGACCTGTTGGCCAATCTGCCGAATCTGCCCAACCTCCCCAAGTTCGGCCGCAAACGCTGAGAAGCCTCCAGCTAACGTGATCCTCGTCACATTGTGAGTTCTTGTTAACCTTCCGCTTCCTTGATTTATCGGTGATTTTCTACGGTTGTGTTAACTCCGTCCAGAGGGTCACATTGGCTCCGGATGGAGATCCTATGTCCTCGGGTGCAACCATGGGCGGGACTGATTCGTCCCGCCGCTGGCCGGCGCACCGAGGTTAGGAAGACGCATGGATTCAAGGCTCGAAGCCGTCCGCGACACTGTTTTGGCGAGGAACCCGGGGGAGAAGGAATTCCACCAGGCCGTCAGTGAGGTCTTCGAAAGCCTTGGCCCGGTGCACGACCGTCATCCCGAGTTCCTGGAGGGTGCCGTCCTGGAACGTCTGTGCGAACCCGAACGCCAGATCATCTTCCGCGTCCCGTGGACCGACGACGCCGGACGCGTCCACGTGAACCGCGGCTTCCGGGTGGAGTTCAACTCCGCGCTCGGACCCTACAAAGGTGGACTCCGCTTCCACCCCTCCGTGTATCTGGGCATCGTCAAGTTCCTCGGTTTCGAGCAGATCTTCAAGAACGCCCTGACGGGCATGCCGATCGGCGGCGGCAAAGGCGGCTCGGACTTCGATCCCCGCGGACGTTCCGACGCCGAAATCATGCGCTTCTGCCAGTCCTTCATGACGGAGCTATACCGTCACATCGGCGAGTACACCGACGTTCCGGCCGGCGATATCGGCGTGGGTGGCCGCGAAATCGGCTACCTCTTTGGCCAGTACAAGCGCATCACCAACCGCTATGAATCCGGCGTCCTCACAGGCAAGGGCATTTCCTGGGGTGGTTCCCTGGTCCGTCCCGAAGCCACCGGGTATGGCACGGTGATTTTCGCCCAGGAGATGCTCAAGACCAAGGGCCAGTCCTTTGACGGCCAGCGTGTGGTGGTCTCCGGGTCGGGCAATGTCGCCATTCACGCCATCGCCAAGGCGCAGTCCCTCGGTGCCACGGTGGTGGCCTGCTCCGATTCGGCCGGCTACATCGTGGACGAGGCGGGGATCGACGTCGCGCTGTTGAGCCAGATCAAGGAGGTCGAGCGCGGGCGCCTCACCGATTACGCTGCCCGGCGGCCGGGTGCCAGCCACGTTGCCGGCGGTTCCGTATGGGATGTGAACGGTACTGTCGCGCTGCCGTGTGCCACCCAGAATGAACTCGACGGCGAGGCCGCAGCCAAGCTGGTCAGCAATGGACTGATCGCCGTGGCCGAGGGCGCCAACATGCCCTCCACGCGTTCGGCCGTATCCGTGTTCCAGGAAGCTGGGATCCTGTTCGGTCCGGGCAAGGCCGCCAACGCCGGTGGCGTTGCGACCTCCGCGCTGGAAATGCAGCAGAACGCCAGCCGTGACTCCTGGTCTTTCGAGCACACCGAGCAGCGCCTCACCGAGATCATGGTGGGTATCCATGACCGTTGCGCCGAGACCGCCGAGGAATACGGGGCGCCTGGAAACTACGTGGTGGGGGCCAATATCGGTGGCTTCGTCAAGGTAGCCGATGCGATGCTTGCGCAGGGCCTGATCTAGCCCCTCCCCAAATCCAAAAGCAGAGGCCGTTTTGAATATTCAAAACGGCCTCTACGGGTCTATGTGCTTGGCTGCGCTCAGCGCTGCAGGAGCCGCACGTGGTCCGGGTTCAGGTCCGAGACCTTGCTGACGCCCAGGAGTGCCATGGTCCGGGTCATGTCCTTCTCCAGGATCTGGATGGTCCGGTCCACGCCTTCACGGCCCCCGGCCATCAGTCCGTAGAGGTAGGCGCGGCCGATCAGTGCGAAGTCGGCGCCCAGGGCCAAGGCGGCCACGATGTCGGCGCCGCTCATGATGCCGGTGTCCAGGATGACTTCGGCCTTGCTGTTGTCTGCCTTCAACGCCGAGGTGACGTCCGGGAGCAGGTGGAACGGGATGGGTGCACGGTCCAGTTGGCGGCCGCCATGGTTGGACAGGATGATTCCGTCTGCGCCGTGGTCCACTACCTTGCGGGCGTCTTCCACGGTCTGGATGCCCTTGACCACCAGCTTGCCCTTCCAGGTTTCACGGAGCCAGTCCAGGTCCTCATAGGTGAGGGTGGGGTCGAACATGGAGTTGATGAGGTCAGCAACCGTACCGGTGTAGCGCGAGAGGGACGCGAATGTGAGGGGTTCGTGCGTGAGGAAGTTGAACCACCACGCCGGACGGTACGACGCGTCCAAGACCGTTTTCACCGTCAGTGCCGGCGGGATGGTCATGCCGTTGCGGACATCGCGAAGGCGCGCCCCGGCCACAGCAGTGTCCACGGTGACCATGAGGGTGTCGTTTCCTGCCTTGGCGGCACGCTCGATCAGTTCGAGCGAGCGGTCGCGGTCGGTCCACAGGTAAAGCTGGAACCAGTTGCGGCCGTTCGGGGCAGCGGTGGCGACATCCTCGATGGAGGCGGTGCCCATGGTGGACAAGGTGTAGGGAATACCCGCGGCCTCAGCGGCCTGCGAGCCGGCGTATTCGCCCTCGGACTGCATCATGCGCGTGAACCCGGTGGGTGCGATGCCGAAGGGGAGGCGTGATTCCTTGCCGAGAATGTCCGTGCGGAGATCGATCCGCGATACGTCCCGGAGGATGCCCGGGCGGAACTCGATGTCTTGGAAAGCCTGGCGTGCCCGGCGCAGCGTGATTTCTTCTTCGGCGGCACCGTCGGTGTAGTCAAACGGAGCCTTCGGAGTGCGGCGCTTGGCGATGTCCCGCAATTCCCAGATGGTGCTGGCGCGCTTCAGCCGTGCGGTCTTGCTGAATTCCGGCTTCTTGAACTGCATCAGCGGGGCAAGGTCCGAGACTTTAGGGATGCGGCGCTTCAGTGCCGGAGGCTGCACGACGGCGGGTCGCGGCTGGGGCGGGCGGCTCACGTTTTCGTCGCTCCCGGCATTTGCGGGGGCGGCGGTGATCTTGGGATCGAGGGTGTCGGTCATGCGGTTCTCCCTTGAATTCTATGGTCCTGCCACTGTGGTCTAACCACACTGTAATCCATGTGGTCGGACCACATCAACTAGTATTCCGTTATGCGTACCCACGAACTTGTCCTGCAATGGATCGAGAAGCAGCTCTCCGACGGCGACCTCACGCTCGGAGGGCGCCTGCCCGGCGAGCGGACCATGGCGGAGCAGCTGCAGGTGTCCCGGACTTCCGTCCGGGAAGCAGTCAGGATTCTTGAAGCAATGGGTGTGGTCCGCGCGGGCGTTGGTTCGGGGAAGGACGCCGGGACCGTGGTCATCGCGGAACCGGGCTCTGCGCTGGGATCCACCCTCCGGCTCCATGTGGCCACGCGCCATCTCCCCGTGGCCGATATCGTGGAGACGCGGGTCCTTCTGGAATCCTGGGCGGCGGAGCGCGCCAAGACGGGTGTTCCGGCGCTGGAGGAGGCGGCAGGTCTGCTGGATCAGATGGATTCCGAGCAGGATATCGACGCGTTCCTGGCTCTCGACGCCCGCTTCCACGTTGCCCTCGCCGAGGCGGCGGGAAACGCCGTCGTCAGTGCGATGATGGCGTCGCTGCGGGGCGCGATCGAAAACTATGCGGGTGAGCTGACAGGGAACCTGCCCGACTGGAGTGCCACGTGCGCCAGGCTGAGGGCGGAACACCGGGCCATCCTCGCCGCGGTGAACAACAACGACGGCGGCACGGCGGCTGCGCTGGTGGCGGCCCACATCCAAGGCTTCTACAAAGAAGCCGGAGTGGGCTCGTCCCACGGGTCATAGAGCAACGCGGGGTCACTTATGGCCCATAGAAGCCCCCCGAAAGGGCCATAAGTGACCCCGCGTTGCTTTCTAAGCCGGCTTGAGGGCAGGGGCTGCAGTGCTCTTCCGGATCTCGACCCTGGGCGAGAATTCGTCCTGAGCCTGGACGGGGGCATCGCCGGCCTGCTGGATCTGTTCGCGCATCCTCCGCCAGGCCAGGCTCCCGAGTTCGTTGATGGGCACGGCCGCAGTCGTGAGCGGGGGTGTGGTGTATTTTGCGAACGGAATGTCATCGAAGCCGGTGACCGAAATGTCCTCCGGGACGCGGATTCCGCGCTCGTGCAAGCCACTGAGCAGGCCCATGGCTACGAGGTCGTTGAAGGCCAGGATGCCCGTGGCGCCGCTGGCGATGATGGCATCCGTGGATTCGTGGCCCGAATCGAAGTTCGAACCTCCCGGGAGCATCTGCAGTTCGATCTCCGGGTGCTCCTTCCGGAACTGGTCCAAACCCACCAGCCGCTGCCGGTTTGAAGCGCTGTGCTCGGGCCCGGAAAGGAATACCAGCCTGCGGTGACCCAGGGATACCAGGTGTTGCGCCAGTTCCTGGATGCCCTGGCCATAGTCCACGCTCAGGCTCGGAGTGTTGGTGGCAATAGTGGTCCGGTTGATGAGTACCAGCGGGTGCAGGGTGGGTGCCAGTTCCTCAAGTTCGGCATCGCCCATGCGCGGCGCGCACAGGACAACGCCATCACAGCGCCGCCGGGCCTCCCCGGCCAGGATCGCTTCTTCGCTGGTGACTTCCGAAGAGTCGGCAATGAGGACACGGTACCCATCCTGGGCTGCTGCGATGCTGAGTCCGCGCAAGATGGCCTGGAAGGTAGGGTTCGCCAGGTCCGGGACCACAATGCCGATGGTGTCGGTTTTCCCGAGTGCCAGGCTTCGGCCCACGGGGTTGGGTTGGTACTTGAGCTCGGCCGCAGCCGCACGGACCCGCGCGGCGATGCCGGGGTCAACCGCGGCGTTACCGTTCATGACGCGTGAAACCGTGGCGTGCGAAACGCCGGCCTTCTCCGCGACGTCGGCAATCCCAACGCGCCTGTTGGTGTTCCTGCGTGCCATGTGGCCCCTTCCCTTTTGCCTGCCGCGCATGTGCTTCGTCGTTGGAGCAGTGGTTGACGTGACCACCTGAGTCTTGATAGAAAGCTTATATCCCTCCGAGAAAACGCTTTCTCAGTTATTCTTCCACACGAACCCGGGCCGTCAAACGGTTCACTCCTGCCTTTTGAAAGGGGCATTCACATGGTCAACGTCGACTCAGCCGAGACCCGGACCCCAGAAGCGGAAACGGCAACCCGGACAGACAGCCGCCAACGGACCAGGATCGCCCTGATTGGAACCGGCGGACGCTCGGAAATGTACATCCGGGCCATTTACGGACAGCACGCGGATGTCGCCGAACTCATTGCCCTTTCGGACGTCAACCAGGGCCGGGTGGACTTTTATCGGGAGCTCATCAAGGAACTCGGCGGAACACAGCCGGTGGCGTCCTTCGAGCCGGGCGAGCTGACCGGCTTCATCCAGGCCAACGGCATCGAACGAGTCATTGTCACCACACCCGATTACACCCACGCGGACTACATCGTCGAGGCACTTGAGGCCGGCGCCGACGTCGTGGTTGAAAAGCCGCTGACCATCGACGTTGAGGGCTGCCGCCGCATCACGGAGGCGGTCGCAAAGACCGGCCGCAACGTGGTGGTCACGTTCAACTACCGCTACTCGCCGCGAAACAGCGCGCTCAAGGAAGTCATCCAGAACGGGGTGATCGGCAAGGTCACGTCCATCGACTTCAGCTGGGTCCTGGACACCGTGCACGGCGCTGACTACTTCCGCCGCTGGCACCGTGAAAAGAAGAACTCCGGGGGCCTGCTGATCCACAAGGCCTCGCACCACTTCGACCTCGTCAACTGGTGGATCAACGACGTTCCCGAGCGCGTGTTCGCATCCGGTGGCCTGCGCTTCTACGGCGACAAGAATGCTGCCGAGCGTGGCTTGGGCTCCCGTCCCGAGCGTGGCACCGTTGATGGCCTTGAGCATGACCCCTTCCGTCTGGACATGCGCGAGGACGAACGCCTGAAGGCCCTGTACTACGACAACGAAAAGTTTGACGGCTACCTCCGCGACCAGGACGTCTTCACCGAAGGCATCACCATCGAAGACAACCTCGCACTGGTGGTGGACTACCAGGGCGGCCCCACACTCAGCTACTCGCTGAACGCCCACAGCCCGTGGGAAGGCTACCGCGTCACCGTCAACGGCACTGAAGGCCGGGCGGAACTCGAAGTGGTGGAACGAGCCGCGGTCGAGTCCAGCACCGACAAGAAGACTGTGGTTGACCCGAGCGCGACACCCATCGAGGAAGAGGACGCAGTCCGCCGTAACGGTGAACGCCTGGTTGTCCAACGACACTGGGAAGCTGCCTACGAGGTCCCCATCATCAATGGCGAGGGTGGTCACGGTGGCGGCGACAACCTGCTGCTCTCGGACCTGTTCAACGGTCCCGGCGAGGACCCGCTGGGCCGCCCGTCCGGCTACATCGACGGGCTTCGCTCGGTGTCCGTGGGAATCGCCGGCAACCAGTCCCTGGACACAGACCTTCCAGTCCGTATCAGCGAGCTTGGCCTCGGGGCTGACCTCAGCCGCAGCCAGGCCTGACCGGTTCACCTACCAACGCAAGGAACAGATCATGAGCAGGATTTTCGTCACCGGTGGTTCCGGCAGGCTCGGCCGCAGCGTTGTGGCCGGTCTCGCCGAAGCAGGCCACGAGGTGATTTCCGTTGACCGGGACGCCATCCCGGCGGAACAGCTGCCGGCCGGAGCCGGGCAATACACCGCAGACCTTCTTGCGCCGGGTGAGGCAGAACGCCTGATCCGGGAAACAGGGCCCGACGCCGTCATCCACCTCGCTGCTATCGCCGTACCCTTCAGCGCACCCGAGGACGTCATCTTCAGCACGAACACGCGGCTCGCCTACGCGGTGATCAGCGCGGCCACCGACGCCGGTGTCCCGAAGATCGTGACAGCAAGCAGCCCCACGGCCCTGGGCTACGGCTCGCCGGCCCGGTGGCTGCCGCCGTCGTTCCCCCTGGACGAGCGGACGCCGCCCAAGCCATGGAACGCCTACGCGCTGTCCAAGTTGATCGCCGAGCAAACGGTGCAGATGTTCGCAGCGGCGCAGGGCGACAAGCTCCGGTACGCGGCCTTCCGTCCGTGCTTCGTGATCTCCCCGGAGGAGTGGGAAGGAGCGCTCACGCAGCAAGGCCATACAGTCCGCGAACGCCTGGACGATCCCGCGCTGTCCGCTCCGGCCCTGTTCAACTACGTGGACGCCCGGGATGTCGCCGACTTCCTGGACGTTCTCCTGAACAAGATGGACACCATTCCCAACGGCGAGGTGTTCTTCGTGGGCGCCAAGGATGCCCTGGCTACAGCGCCCTTGGCGGAACTGTTCCCACGCTTCCTGCCGGGCAGCGGCCCGCTGACCCAACACTTGACGGGCACCAGCCCGGCGTTCTCCATCGACAAAGCCCGCGACCTTTTGGGCTGGGAACCGAAGCGTACCTGGCGCACCGAACTCACCCCGCCCTACGAAGGCCCCGACACTGCCGCAAACCGAGCACCACTCAATGACGAGATCACCGCCGGCCTGGTCCCGGCGGGAGCAACCAAGGAGACACCATGAATTTCGACGGCGTACTGTTCTTCCCCGTCACCCCCTTCGACGAAGACGGCAGCGTTGATGTTGCCCTGCTGAAGGAACACATCACTTCACGGCTCCCGTTCGGTCCGGGCGGCGTCTTCCCGGCGTGCGGCACCGGCGAGTTCCATGCCCTTTCCCTCGATGAGATCCGCACCGTGGTGACTGTCGCCGTCGAGGCCGTTGCGGGTGCCGTTCCCGTGGTCTCCGGTGCCGGCGGCCCGCTGGGCCATGCCATTGCCGCTGCCAAGGTGGCCGAGGAAGCCGGCGCGGACGCCCTCCTGGTGCTCCCGCCCTACCTGGTGACCGGCCCCACCGACGGCGTGGTGGCCTACGTTGAGGCCATCGCTGCGGCGAGTAGCCTGCCCGTGATCGTCTACCACCGCGGAACTGCCAAGTTCACGGCCGAAGCGATCACCCGCCTCACCGCAAACCCGAAGGTAGTCGGCTTCAAGGACGGCATCGGGGACGTGGGGCTGGCCCAGGAAATTGTCTCGGCCATCAACGCGAGCGGGCGTAAGGACTTCGCGCTCTTCAACGGCCTCCTCACGGCGGAACTGACCCAGGGTGCCTACCGTGGCCTGGGCATCCCGCTGTACTCGTCGGCAGCGTTCGCCATGGCTCCCGAAATCGCCAAGGCCTACTACGACGCCTACATCTCAGGTGACGAAGAACGCCGTCACGCGCTGCTTGAGGGCTTCTATGCGCCGCTGGTCCGCCTGCGCGACCAGACCCCCGGCTTTGGCGTCTCCCTTATCAAGGCCGGCCTGAGGCTCGCCGGATTGCCCGTTGGCCCGGTCCGTCCGCCGTTGGTTGATCCCAGCGAGGAACAGCTCCTGGAACTCAAGGCCATCCTGGCCAAGGGCCACGAGCTGGCCGGCAGCTGATGACCGCCCGCATTACGGGCCTCAGCACCCGGCTGATCACGGTGCCGCTGCTACGCAGTTGGGGCGCGGAGGCGCCCGAGAACCACGTGATTGTCACCGAACTGACCACGGACGACGGCGGCACGGGCCACGGCTTCTCATGGACACCGACCATCGGTCCCCAGGCAGTGAAGGCCCTCCTGGACCACGACATCGCCCCCTTCATCCGGGGCGTCGAGGCGAACCCGGAGATTGTGTGGGACCAGCTGTGGAAGCGGCTGCATGAAGCGGGCGGGGGAGGGCTGACCACCATCGCCATGGCGGGCGTGGACCTTGCCCTGTGGGACTTGAAAGCACGCCAGGCGGGAACGTCCGTCACGGGGCTCCTGGGCCGGCGCCAGGAATCCGTGGAGGTGTACGGCTCCGGAGTGAACCTGCACTACACCCTGGAACAGCTCGTGGAGCAAGCCCAGCGGTGGGTTGCTGCCGGACACAACGCGGTGAAGATCAAAGTGGGCAAGCCCGAGCTCCGGGAGGATGCCGAGCGCGTCGCTGCTGTGCGCCAGGTGATCGGCCCTGACCGGCTGCTCATGATCGACGCCAACCAGCGTTGGGACCTCGCCCACACGTTCCGTGCCTTGGATGTTTTGGGGGAGTACGGACTGGAGTGGCTGGAAGAACCGATTCGTGCCGACGACCTCTGGGCGTACCGGCGCCTGCGCAAGCACTCGCCGGTTCCCATTGCCCTGGGTGAGAACGTCCACACCATCTACCGCTTCCGTGACTTCATCGAAGCGGAAGCCGTGGACATCATCCAGCCCAACATTGTCCGAGTGGGCGGCATCACCCCATTCCGCAGGATCGTGGAGTTGGCCCGCACCCACAGCATCAGGGTGGCACCGCACTTGCTTCCGGAGCTCTCCGGACAGTTGGCGCTCACCTTGGCAGAGCCGGTCAGCGTGGAGGACGTGGAGGATGCCTCGTTCGGCCAACTCGGGATCCTGGCCGGACC
Organism: Paenarthrobacter sp. TAF1; assembly: GCF_052113825.1. Lineage (NCBI taxonomy): Bacteria > Bacillati > Actinomycetota > Actinomycetes > Micrococcales > Micrococcaceae > Paenarthrobacter > Paenarthrobacter sp. TAF1. The sequence continues at coordinate 469,639 of NZ_JBFRDO010000002.1, read as the reverse complement.
TTCCCCGGTGCGGATCAGCAACACGACAGGCACCATCAGGCTTAGTTCAGCCGGCCTGCCCGGTCTCGGCTTCGAGTTCGCCGGGGCATTGACGCCGACGCAAGCCACTGACACTTCAGCCCCCGAAAGCAAAGGAAACCGCATTGAGTACAGCAACTCTTGACCTGACCGCCGTCACGGCCGCAGCCACGGCAGCGGCGAAGGTGACCGCAGCAGCTTCCGACGCCGAACGCGCGGCCTGGCTGACCGCCGTCGCCGACGCTTTGGACGCCAACGTCACCGAACTGGTAGCAATCGCCGACTCTGAAACAAGCCTCGGGACCGTCCGGCTCACGGGCGAGGTGGCGAGGACCAGCGGGCAGCTGCGCCTGTTCGCCAACGTCATCACTGAAGGCTCGTACCTCGAAGCCGTCATCGACCACGCTGACCCGTCCGCCACCCCGCCCAAGCCAGACCTGCGCCGCATACTGCGGCCGATCGGTCCCGTGGCCGTGTTCTCTGCGTCGAACTTCCCGTTCGCGTTCTCCGTGGCGGGCGGCGATACAGCGTCCGCGCTGGCTGTTGGCTGCCCGGTGGTCGTCAAAGCACACTCGGGCCACCTTCGGCTGTCCCAGAGGACCGCGGAAATCGTCACCGAGGCGCTGGCCAAGGCCGGAGCCCCGGATGGAATCTTCGCGCTGGTCAGCGGACGCGAAGCCGGAACGGCACTGGTCCAGGACCCGGCCATCAAGGCAGTAGGCTTCACCGGCTCCATCCCCGGCGGCCGGGCGCTGTTCGATCTCGCGACGTCCCGCCCGGAGCCCATCCCGTTCTACGGTGAACTGGGCAGCTTGAACCCGGTGGTCATCACTGCGGACGCGCTCGCCGAACGCGGTCAGCAGCTAGCGGCAGGCCTGGCGGGTTCCTTTACCCAGGGCGCCGGCCAGTTCTGCACCAAGCCCGGACTGGTGTTCATCCCGGCGGGATCGAACTTCGCATCGCACCTTGCCGAGGCCAGCAAGGACAAGCCGACAGCCGCCATGCTGACCGAGCGCATCGCGGAAGCCTATCCGGACGGGCTGCGCAACGTTGCTGAGCAACCGGGAGTCGCCGTCGTCAGCGGCACGGTGGAGCAGGACAGCCTGGCGGACGGCGCCGCGCCTGTGGTGTTCTCCACCAGCGCCGCAAATGTGCTGGAACGCCCTGATGAGTTGCTGGAGGAATGCTTCGGCCCCACCACGCTGCTGATCGAGTACACCTCCCAGGACGAACTGTCCGCCGCGCTCGCCAAGGTTCCCGGAAGCCTCACGGGCACTGTGCACGCACAACCCGGCGAGGACGTTTCTGCACTGGTGGAGCAGCTGAGCACTTTGGCCGGCAGGGTCCTGTTCGACGGTTGGCCCACGGGGGTGGCCGTGAACTGGGCCCAGCAACACGGCGGCCCCTACCCGGCCACGACCTCCTTGTTCACGTCCGTGGGCGCCACTGCAGTCCGCCGCTTCCAGCGCCCCGTGGCCTACCAGGACGCACCGGAGAGCGTGCTGCACCCGGCGCTGCACGACTCCAACCCGCTGGGGATCCCGCGGCGCGTGGACGGCGTCCTGACGCTCGGCTAACGCACCCAACACGAAAGGGGCGGGGTCACCATCACGGTGACCCCGCCCCTTTTCGCGTTACCTGCAGGGTCAGGGGCGCAAGGTCAGGGGACGACGGCGGCCGTCCACGTCGGTGGTCGGCCACCGCTCGTCTACGGTCAGGACGCGCAGGCCGGAATCCGTGAGCAGCACGGTGTCCTCGATCTTCACTCCGGGCCCGGACGGGTTCCACGTGAAGGGCTGGTTGAGGACGATGGTGTCCGTGACCTCTGCGGTGACCCGGGGGTCGCGGCCCGCGTAGCCTGCGGGACCACCCTGGTGGTGAAGCGTCCACTGATCATCACCGAATCCGTGGCGGGCGTAAGCTGCCTTGATCCCGGTGAAGACCTCGTTGAGCCGTGCTCCCGGGACCGTGGCCCGGAAAATGTCGGCCTCCACTTCTGCGATGCGGGCCTCGGCGTCGAGCTCCTGGGGAGTGCCGGCGTCGAAAGCCACCCACCGGGTCACGTTGGCAACCAGGCCGTTCCGGCGTGCGCACACCACGGCCATGGCACGGCGGCCGATCGGGGAGTGGGTGGCCAAGGGATGCCGGAAGTCGCTGCGTCCGGCACCGTTGCAGAGGAGGACCAGTGGCTCGGCGCCCACTGACACAATGCGGGCGGCCAGCTGCGAGACCAGTTCGAATTCCGTTGTTTCCGGGGTTGCGGCCGTCAGGACGTCTGTCATCGCCCGCGCCGCATCGACCGAAAGCTCGGAGTACCGGGCTGTTTCGGCGGGGAGCAACTGCTGGCGGGCAGCCCGTAGCTCCACGGGGACGGCTGCTTCCACCAGCGGGTTGCCGTCGAGGGCCAGGGCCGCCGCTGCCGCATGCAACTGCCCGTGCCACGGCACAGTGTCCAGGCTGACGCCCGCCGGCAATTCTTCGGCAGCTATCCGCGCGGCCTCGTTGTTGAACGTGACCAGGTGGTCGCCGCTGCGGTCCACCAGGAGGGCCGCAATGGGGTCTCCGGCCAGGCTGATGTGCACCCGGCTGCCGTCCAGGTACCAGGTGAGGGCGGTGTTGGACGTGAGCAGCAATGAGTCGTGGCCCGCAGCGTCAAGGATGTCCAGGACCCGACGACGCTTCACGGCACGGTCTGCAACGTTGCCCGGAGCGGTGGTTGCCGGAACCGCGGCGGATTGAGTAGGTGTGGTCATGCCTGTTCCCCCAAAGTGGTGATGAGTTGTTCGATGTCCTGTGTCGCGAGGAACCCGTCCGCGATAAGTACTGTCACTGTCCGGTGGACCGGGCGGCCGGGTTTCGTCGCCACGGGCCGGTCCCACGCCAGGGAGAGCCCGACGCCGGGATAGCCGGCGTGCCGGACGAACCAAGGGTCCGGAGCCTGCGGAGCGGCCAGAAAGACGAGTGTGGCGGGGTGTCCCAGCCCGGGATCGCCCGTGGCCTGCGCCGCGCCGGAGGTCCCGGCGTCGAAAGTTCCCGACCACGCCAGCCACGGTGTAACGCTGCCGTGCACGGCGTCCTCGCCCCGGGCTTCCGGGGTCCAGATGGTGGCATCGCCAACCTTCGGCAAACGCCAGAAGAAGCCGCCGTAACCGCCCTGTGGCCGCCCGTTGGAGCCCGGGCTGCCCAGCAGCACAGGACGGCCGGTGGCGGACTCCAGTGTGAAGTCCAGCGTCAGTTTCCACGCGGAATTCCCGACGGCGGCCCAGCGCCACCCGCGCTGCTCGCGGAGCACAGGTGATCCGTCGGGTCCTACCCAGCTCAGCTGCTCCTGCCTGTACCCGTCGCCCTGTTCCGCGGAATCAAGGACGATCCTGCCGTGGTCCTTCCGCCAGACATAGGCTCCGGCATCATGGGTGTAGGTCCTGCCTCCCCAGAAGTTGATGCCATCCACGTCCTGGAGGGCCACGCCCGCGCCCAAGTGCCACACGTGGTCCTCCGGGATGTGATCGGTCACGACGGTTCCGGCCAGGGTTCGCACAGGGTGGAGGTACGGACGCGGCGAAGATGTTGCCCGGATGAGGGACCCGTCCCGGAGGGTCGCAACAGGGGTTCCGTTGATCTCGAGCGTGGGCCCACCGGACACAGTCCATGGAGCGCCGAGCTCCGCGAAGGTTGATTGGCCCAGTGCTGCCCGTTGGATCAGGGATTCAATGCCGTGGACTACGGGGTGGGCGTCATCGCCGTCGCCCTCCCATGTCACCCGGTCCGGGTGTATCGGCCGTGGCGATTCGGCAGTGCGGATGGCCTCGAGGACCGCCATGTATGCGCCGGCGTCGCTGAGGGGGCTGAGCAGTTCCGCTTCGCTCCGTGCACCCAACAGGTTCTCCAGCAGGTCGGCACGGCCGAAGGTTTCGGTCCGGACCCCCTCTGCGGTGGTGATCTCCACGCGGTCTTCCGTGTAGGAGAGCGTGAGCTGGCCCAGTGTGCCGAACACGGTGACCGACGGCTCGGACTGTACGGGTGCGCAAAGCGTCAGTGCGCAGGTCAGCACAGTGCCGTCCGTTGTCCGCACCCGGACTACGGAGGTGTCGTCGCTTTCGGTGTCGTTTGCCCTGTAGAGGTCCGTGTCCACGGACTGCACATCGGCCACGGTCCGGGCACCTGCAAGTCGCAGCCCGGTTGCCACGGCGTGAGCCAGGGCATTGGTGGCCACGCCGTCCACCACGTCCGTTCCGTTGAGGCTGCGCTTGCCCGCCCAGCGGGAACGCTTGAAGTATGCCTTGTTCCGCAGCCACAACCCCGTGGCACTGATGCCCCGGACCTCGCCGATTCCGCCGGATGCCACCAGGGCTTCGATCGCGGGAAGGGCTTCTGAACCCAGGCTCTGGAACCCCACTTGCACCAGTCGTCCGGCGCTCGCCGCAGCTGCCATCACTTCCTCGTATTGCGCCATGGACGCCACGGGCGGCTTTTCCAGATACACATTGGCCCCGGCCTGGAGGGCAGCGAGTGCCAGGGGCGCGTGCGTCTGGATCGGCGTGGAAACGATGACGACATCGGGGGCCGTCCCTGCTGCGAGGAGCTCGTCGAGGGAAGCGAAAACTTCCACTTCGGGGCCGACAGTTCCGTCGGCCGGCGGCAGCGGATCGGCGACGGCCACCAGTTCAAGGACGCCGTCAGCGCCCAGGCGCCCAAGGTTTTCCAGGTGCCTTTCGCCGAAGCCGTGCACACCCACCAATGCGATGCGGGGAAGCCGGGGGCGGGCGTCCACTGTGACGGTGGTTGAGGGTTGGGTCATGAGTCTGTCCTAGTGCGGTCCGGTAAGGGTGAATTGATGCGGTGCCGGGGCTGCAGGGAGGTGGCGAGGAACGCTGCCGCCTCCTCCTGCATGGCCGGGGTGAAAACGTGTGGTTCCGGCCAGAAGCTGCCGGTGTACAGCCCGCGCGGCAGTTGCCGGGACAGGCGGGCGTGGGCGTCGCGCATTCCCTGCTCGGGGAAGAGGGCGTCAGCCATTGCGTACTGGACCAGCACACGGGCCGGGGACCGCGTGGCCAGGTCCGGCCAGTCCCCGAGCTTGGCGAGGCCGGGGGAGTGCAGCAACCACGAGTGCGCATCCAGGTACGCCGGCAGCAGCGAGGCGAAGGTAGTCATCATGCACGTCACCACATAGCTGCGGATCACAGGGCTCAGGGCAGCAAGCATCAAGGCCCGGCCGCCCCCGCCTGAAAACCCGAGGCAGGCTATCCGGTCCCGGTCCACCCCGGGCAGCGTGGCGAGGATTTCCAACGCCGCCAGATCGTCGTGGGCAACGGTCCCGGCAATGGTGGTTCCCATGAGTGCCGCCGCTTTCGCCACGGTTTCCTCATGGACCGCCGCCGCGGCGTCGTAGCGTTGCTGCGCGGAAGGTTCGACGCCGGCCTCCCGCCAGAGTGCCTGCTGGCCGTCAACTGCGGTAGCCGCCCGCCGCGGCAGTGGATCCAGGACGAACCGGCGGCTGCCCCACATGAAAGCGTCGTGGGCCAGGACAGCGAAACCCTGCTGTGCCAGCCACGTAGCGAGTGCCCGCCCGCCGTAAAGACTGGCCCGGATTTCCAGAGGCGGGATCCCGGCGGGCTGACCGGGCTGATTTTGGAGGGCCACCAATCGCTCGGCGCCGTAGAACTTGATCCCGCCATGGCAGTGCAGGGCGAGCACGGCCGGAAGCGGGCCGGTAACTTGTGCAGGGCGCACGAACCAAGCGGCTGTCCGGGGCCCGAAGCCCAACTGCCAGGACAGCGAGGAGGTGATGACGCCGTCGTGCTCCGTCTCCCGGTGAGTCGTGTACGAAAGGCGCGAAGCTATTGCGGGCACGCCCAAGATATCGGCCAGGTCCCTGCGCTCCGGGGAGTCCGCCTCATGGCGATGGGATGCCAGGTAGACGGGCCAGTCTTCGTAACCACCCAGCGCGGTGGGGCGGGTGGATGGCCCTGCCACGTCAGTTCGGGTCATGGCAGGCGGGGTCGGTGGGAAACAATGGTGTCCTGCCTTGTCGATGCGGAGGGTATGCGAATGCGCACGCCGGGCTTCTTCAGCGTGGAAAACCGTATTGGGCGAGTTCGCAAGAAAACGCTTTCTCAAAAATTAGCAAAAGGCTGTACATGGGTCAAGAAAACGTTTACTTTGGTACGGAGCCGCTGAAACCGGGACCCGCATCCTGGCACTTCGAAGGGGTAGCGCCAGAGCATCGGCGACGTCCCGGCAGGCAAACACCAACCACACTCGTACTCCGTGGATGGCCACGATGACCAAAGGAGACCACATGGCCGCATACGAATACGCGGGGACGCCGCAAGGCGCCCGCGGGACGGCGAGGGGGAAGCAATGAGCGCTATTGGCGAACTCTCAACCATGACGCGCCGCAAGGGCCCCATGACCAAGGAAGAGAAGAAGGCAAACGGGCGCGACAACAAGGCCGCCTACGTCTTTCTCCTTCCGTGGCTGCTTGGCCTGGCGGTCATCACGGTGGGGCCCATGCTCATGTCGCTCTACCTGTCCTTCACGGACTACAACCTCCTCCAGCCTCCGGAATGGGTGGGCCTGGACAACTTCGTCCGAATGTTCGGCGATGCCCGGTTGCACAACTCGCTACGGGTCACGTTCACCTACGTGCTGGTCGGCGTACCTCTGCAGCTGGCGGTTGCCTTGGTGATCGCCCTCGTCCTGGACAAGGGCCTTCGCGGTTTGCCGTTCTACCGTTCCATCTTCTACTTGCCCTCCCTGCTGGGCGGCTCCGTGGCTGTTGCCATCCTCTGGAAGCAGATCTTCGGCACCACCGGTCTGGTGAACCAGGTCCTGGCGATGATCGGAATAGAAGGGCCGGGCTGGATCTCGGATCCCAATACCGCTCTCGGATCCATCATCCTGCTCCACGTGTGGACCTTCGGCAGCCCCATGATCATCTTCCTGGCCGGGCTGCGGCAGATTCCGGTGATGTACTACGAGGCAGCCAAGGTGGATGGGGCCACCACGCTCCAGCAGTTCTGGCGGATCACCCTGCCGATGCTGAGCCCCATCATCTTCTTCAACCTGGTGCTGCAGATCATCGGTTCGTTCCAGTCGTTCACCCAGGCGTTCATCGTCTCCGGCGGCAACGGCGGACCGTCCGACTCCACCATGTTCTTCACCCTGTACCTCTACCAAAAGGGCTTCGGCCAGTTTGATATGGGCTACGCCTCAGCGATGGCCTGGTTCCTGCTGGTCATCATCGGTGTCTTCACTGCCATCAACTTCATCGCTTCAAAGTATTGGGTGTTCTACGATGACTAAACTCCAGACCCTCCCCGCCGCTAATGGCGGTTCCGCCGAAAAGTCCGGGAAGAACCCACGCCGGCGTGAATCCCGCGGAAGCCTGGCTTTCAGCCGCAGTGCCCGCGTCAAAGGCCTGATCAAGCACGCGATCCTCATCATTGTGGGCGGCGTGATGATCTACCCCCTGCTGTGGATGGTGATCTCTTCCCTGCGGCCGAATGACCTCATCTTCCGTGAGCCCGGACTGTGGCTGAACAACCTTGAAATGAGCAACTACACGGATGGTTGGTCGGCGCTGACCCACCCGTTCGGTCATTACATGATCAACTCGGCGATCGTGGTCCTGGGCTCGATTGTTGGCAACCTGGTTTCCTGTTCCATGGCTGCCTATGCGTTCGCCCGGCTGCAGTTCACCGGCAAGAAGCTGTTCTTCGGCATCATGCTGCTGACCATCATGCTGCCGTTCCACGTGGTGATCGTTCCGCAGTACATCCTGTTCTCGCAGATCGGCTGGGTAAATACTTTCTGGCCGCTGATTGTTCCCAAGCTGCTCGCCACGGATGCGTTCTTCGTGTTCCTGATGGTCCAGTTCATCCGCGGCATTCCGAAGGACCTCGATGAAGCAGCGCGCATTGACGGCGCAGGGCACCCCAGGATCTTCCTCCGGGTCATCCTTCCGCTGATGGTCCCGGCCCTGGCCACCACCACCATCTTCACCTTCATCTGGACCTGGAACGACTTCTTCGGGGCCCTGATCTACCTGACGGACCCGGACATGTTCACAGTTCCCGTCGCCCTTCGTGCCTTTGTCGATTCGCAGTCGGCCACCAGCTGGGGATCGCTGTTCGCGATGTCCATCGTGTCCCTGCTGCCGGTCTTCCTGGTGTTCCTCTTCGGCCAGAGGTTCCTCATCAAGGGCATCGCCACCACCGGTATCAAGTAGACGTGCCGGTCTCCATCCGGAGGGGGCGGCCCCCTCCGGGTGAGTGGCCGCCGTCGGACGTCCCGGACAAGAACAAAATGACATCCTTGTCATACAAGAATGTGACTTGTACCATAAATACCAAGCAAGAAAACGCTTTCTCAATCTTTCCATCGCATCAGGATCAACGAAGATCGGAGACATCAGTGCCCGTACATCCAGAGGGTGAAGCAGTCGCCCCCGCAGCAGCAACGTCAACAGGAGGACCCTTGGTGGCCAAGGCCAAACGCACCAAGCGCAAGCTCCGAGCCTCTGCCCTGATCGCCGCTACGGCCGCAGCGGTCCTTGCACTTACCGCCTGCGGCGGAGGTTCGGAACCCAAGAGCGCCGACGGCAAAGTGGAGCTCCGCTTCTCCTGGTGGGGTGGGGACAAGAGGGCCCAGCTGACGCAGGAAGCCATCAAGGCGTTCGAAGCCGAGAACCCCAACATCACCGTCAAGGCTGAGTTCGGCGACTGGTCCGGATACTGGGACAAGCTCGCGACGCAGGTCGCTGCCAACGACGCTCCGGACATCATTCAGATGGACGAAAAGTACATCACCGAATACTCCACCCGAGGCGCCTTGCTCGACCTCTCCAAGTACGACATCGATACCTCCAAACTCGATGAAGCTGCGCTGAACGCAGGCAAGGGCGAGAAGGGCCTCACAGGCATCGCGGCCGGCATCAATGCAGCGACAATTCTCGCGAACCCGGCAGTCTTCCAGGCAGCCGGCGTCCAACTCCCGGACGACAAGACCTGGACGTGGGAAGACTTCGAGCGCATTGCCGCCGAAGTGACCGCCAAGTCTCCCAAGGGGACTTACGGTGCCGCAGCCTACGGCACGGACGAGGCTTCGCTCGGGGTCTGGCTGCGACAGAACGGCAAGTCGCTCTACACCCAGGACGGCAAGCTTGGCTTCGAGCCCAATGACATCAAGGGCTACTGGGAATTCCTCAAGGAGATGAGCGAGAAGAAGGCAGTCCCGTCGGCGTCGGAAATCGTTGAAGCGGAAGCTGCGCCGCTCGACCAGAGCGGGCTGGCAACCGGCAAGAACGGTATGGCGTTCTGGTGGTCCAACCAGCTCCCCGCCCTTGAGAAGGCAGCGGGCGGCGAACTCCAGATCCTCCGGTTCCCGTCCAAGACGGGCAAGGCTGACGATGCCGGGCTTTGGTACAAGGCCTCACAGTTCTGGTCTGCGTCCTCACGGACCAAGCACCCTGAAGAAGCCGCCAAGTTCATCGACTTCCTGACCAACAACGTCAAGGCCGGCGAGATCCTCCTCGCTGACCGCGGCGTCTACCCGAACTCCGAGGTCCGGGAGGCTATCGCGCCCAAGCTGGCCAAGGCAGACGTCAAGGTGGTTGACTTCATCAGCGCCATCAAGGACGAGCTCGGTGATGCGCCGGCGGCTCCGCCGAAGGGTGCAGGTGCCATCCAGGAAATCATCAAGCGCTACACCTCGGAAGTCATGTTCGACAGGCTTTCGGCGGAAGAAGCAGGCAAGAAGGCAGTGGACGAAATGAAGTCCGCCATCAGTTAGCAACGTCGCAGCAGGAACCGTGCCCCGGGCTGATCATTCGTGATCCGTCCGGGGCACGGTTTTTTGCGTGCCGGTCAGCTTTCGGCGATGACTGCGACGGCGCCGGCGGGAACCACTCCACTGAAGCGGGCCCCGCTGAGGAGGTCCTCGCCGTCGGCCTTGACGGTGGCGTCCTCGGTGCCGTGGTTGATGGCAAACAGGAAGGTCCGGCCGTCGTCGCACCGCCGGCGTGACAGCTCGACGCCGACGGAGGCCTCGGTCACCGGCCTCACCCCGGCTTCTTCAACCAGTCGTGCGGTCAGCGCTTCAATCCCGGCGGCGTCCGGGAGGGTGGCGAGGTACCACGCCGATCCCGTCCCGACGCTGCGCCGGGTCAGTGCCGGAACGCCCTCCAGCGGGTAGCCGGTGAACGTCGCCTCCACGTGTGTCGCCGGTTCCGCGTGGACGTGTTCGCTCCAGACCGAAGCGTCAGTGCCGTCGCTCAGGGTGATGATGGCGCCGGGGAACAGCGGGTGGAATTCCTCGCTGCGGATTCCCAGGAGATCCCGGAAAGCGCCGGGGTAGCCACCCAGGCGCACATGGTCCTTCTCGTCCACGATGCCGCTGAAGTAGCTGATGAGGACAGTGGCTCCACCTGCCGCGGCTGCGGCGATGGAAGCTGCTGCCGCATCTGTCACGGAGTACAACGTGCACACCAGGATCAGCTCGTAGCCGGACAAATCGGCGCCGGGATGGACGAAGTCGGTGCTGATTCCCTGCAGGTAGAGTGCCCGGTGGAAGGCCCGCATGGTGTCCAGATACTTAAGCGAATTGCTCGGATGCGAGTCCAGTTCCGAAGCCCACCAGGCCTCGTAGTCGAACACGATCGCCACCTTGGAGTCCACCCGTGAACCCTTGACCGGTTCCAGTTTGGACAGGGCTTCTCCGAGCTCCACGACGTTCCGCCACACCTGGGTTTCGCGTCCGCCATGGGGGACCATGGCGGAGTGGAACTTCTCTGATCCGGCTTTGCTTTGCCGCCACTGGAAGAACATGACGGCGTCAGCGCCGCGGGCCACGTGGCTGAGTGAGTTGCGCAGCATTTCGCCGGGCATTTTGGGCTGGTTGTGCGGCTGCCAGTTGACCGCTGATGTCGAATGCTCCATCAGGATCCAGGGCGCACCGCCCGCCACGGCGCGGGTGAGATCGGCGCTGAAGGCCAGTTCGATGTGGCGCTCGGGGTCGGCGGCCACCAGATAGTGGTCGTTTGCCACGACGTCCATGTCTTTGGACCAGTCGAAGTAGTCCAGTGACTTGGTAGCGCTGGACACCATGAAGTTGGTGGTGGCCGGAATGTCAGGTGTGACCTCCCGGATGACTGCCAGCAGTTCGCGGTAGTAGTCGATGAACACCCACGAATTGAACCGGGCAAAATCAAGTTGCTGCCCTGGGTTCAGGGTGGTGGGGGCGGCACCTGGCGGGATGATCTCGTCAAAGGACGCGTAGTGCTGGGACCAGAAGGCCGTTCCCCACGATTCGTTGAGTTCTTCAATGGAGCCGTATCGCCGCTCGAGCCAGGCCCGGAACGCGGCGGCGTCCTCTTCGCCGTGGAACTCGCCCACATGGCAGCCGAGTTCATTGTCCACGTGCCAGAGGGCCAGGGCCGGGTGGTCTTTATAGCGTTCGGCGATGACCCTCGTCATGGTGGTGGCGTACCTGCGGTACACGGCGGACGACGGCGTGTAGTGGCGTCGGGAGCCCCTCTCAAGTCTGGTTCCTTCCGCCGTGACGGGCAGGATTTCGGGGTACTTGCGGGCCAGCCATGCCGGCGGTGATGCGGTAGCTGTGGCCAAGGCAACCTTGATGCCGGCTCCGTGGAGGTTGTCCATGACATCGTCCAGCCAGGCGAAATCGTAGTTGCCCTCGGTGGGTTCAAGCAGGCCCCAGGAGAAGATCCCGACGCTGAGGAAGGTGACGCCCGCTTCCTTCATAAGTCCGATGTCTTCTAAACGGACGTCCTCGGGCCACTGTTCCGGGTTGTAGTCACCGCCGTAAGCGATGCCGTCCAGGCTGCTCCACACGTCGGGTCGGTGGGGTGTTTCGGGGGAGGTCATGGGGACTCCTTGCTCGGGTTGCCGGATTTGGATGGAAGCTGTGTGTGGAAATGGGCGAAACCCACTGTCTTTGGAAAACGCTTGCCCAGATGGTCCATTGAGGATATTGTATCGATTCAGAACGAGTGTAAGCGAGATCACTGCCACGTTGCAGAAACTCGGAAAGCTTGCACCAACTGAGCAAGGAGGCTCTCATGATCGACAGAAGGAAATTCCTCACCACGGTGGCTCTCGGCACTGCATCTGCCGCGTTCCTCTCCGCTTGTGGCCAGTCGTCGTCGTCCAGCGGACAGACCGGTTCCGCGGACAACCCCGTCTCCATCACCTACACCTGGTGGGGCAACGACGACCGTGCCGAACGTACCCGCAAGGCCATTGCGTTGTTTGAGTCCAAGAACCCGGACATCAAGGTCAACGGCAACTTCTCGGACTTCGCGGGCTACTGGCAGAAGCGTGCTACGGAGGCCGCCGGCGGTGGCCTGCCGGATGTGATGCAGTGGGACCTGTCCTATCTGCGCGATTACGGGCAGCGGAACCAGCTCCTGGACCTGGGCACAGTAAAGATCAACACGGACGCCTTTGAGAAGTCCCTCCTTCCCTCGGGCCAGATCCGCGGCAAGACCTACGGCATCCCCACCAGCACCAATGCATTCGCGGTGTACTACGACCCCGCCAAGCTCGCTTCACTGGGCATTGCGGAGCCGGACGGTTCCTGGAACTACAAGGAATTCAACGCCTTCCTGGCTGAGGTTGGCGCCAAGGGTAACGGCACACTGTTCGGCGGCACCGACTACACGGGCATCTGGTGGAACTTCAACATCTGGCTGCGGCAGAACAACATCAAGGCCTTCACCGACGAAGGCAAACTCGGTTTCTCCAAAGACGACCTGAAGAAGTGGTGGAACCTCACCGCGGACCTGCGCGGTACCGGTGCGATTGTGGGCGAAGACAAGGCCACCCAGCTGCTGCCCAAGTCTCCGTTCGGTTCGAATGTCACCGCGACCGAAGTCACCTGGGACAACTTCATGGCCGGGTACCTCGCGGACAGCGGCGCCAAGGAACTCAAGCTGGTGCCGGTCCCGTCGGATGATCCGGACAACCTGGGCCTGTTCCTCAAGCCGTCCATGTTGATGGTGGCCAGCGCGAAGACCAAGTACAAGGACGCTGCTGCACGCTTCATCGACTTCATGGTCAACGATCCCGAGGTCGGCCAGATCTTCAAGACCTCCCGCGGTGTACCGGCGTCGAAGACCCAGCGTGACGGAACCACCTTCGAAGGCACCGACAAGCTCGTCGTCGATTACGAGAAGTCCATTGAAAAGTACCTCAAGGACGCACCGGAGCCGCCCATCGTTGGGTTCGGCACCCTCGAGTCCACGTTCAAGCGGGTCACCCAGGACCTGAACTACGGAAAGCTCACCGTGGACGGCGCAGTGGATGCGTGGTTCAAGGAAGCCGAAGACCTCATCAAGCAGAACGCCTGATCCAGACCTTCCGTGTCTGATCCTGGCTTCCCAACTGACGGACTGATCTCGTGACTCAAAGCCCAACCCTGAGCAGGCGCACCGCCTCCGCTCCCTCGCAGCCGCGCAAGTCGCGGCGGCGCGGGGCGGACGCCCGCGCCGGCTACACCTTCCTGCTGCCCTGGCTGCTGGGATTCATCGCCTTGACCGTAGGACCGATGATTTCCTCGCTGTACCTTTCCTTCACCAACTACAACCTCTTTGATGCCCCCAAATGGATCGGCTTCGATAACTACACCACCCTCTTCCAGGACGAACGCTTCCTGCAGTCGGTAGGTGTGACCCTGCAATACGTTGTCTTCGGTACCCCGCTGAAGCTCGCGGCGGCGTTGGCCATCGCGATGCTGCTCAACAGCAAACGCAAGGGCCAGGGTTTCTACCGGTCCGCGTTCTACGCCCCGTCCCTGATCGGCGCATCGGTGTCCATCGCAATCGTCTGGAAGGCCATGTTCGGCGATTCCGGCCCCGTGGACCAGGGACTGTCCTTCTTCGGAATCAACCTCGGTGGCTGGGTGGGCAACCCCAACATGACCATGGGCATGATGATCCTGCTGACCGTGTGGCAGTTCGGCGCCCCCATGGTGATCTTCCTCGCCGGCCTCAAGCAGATCCCCACGGACCTTTACGAAGCAGCGTCAATGGACGGCGCCGGACCGGTCCGGAAGTTCCTGAACATCACCTGGCCCATGCTGTCCCCGGTGATTTTCTTCAACCTCCTGATGGAAACCATCCACGCGTTCCAGATCTTCGCCTCGGCCTACATCATCTCCAACGGTGAAGGCGGCCCGGCAGGATCCACCCTCTTCTACACCCTTTACCTGTACTTGCGCGGTTTCTCCGATTTCCGGATGGGTTACGCCTCGGCGATGGCCTGGCTCCTGGTGATCGTGGTCGGCATCATCACGCTGATCTTCTTCAAGACCTCCAAGTCCTGGGTCCACTACAGCGGTGATTCAAAATGACAACCACGGCAACGCCCATCCAGTCCACGCCAAGCACTCCGGCGCCGGCCTACAACCCGAAGTCCGAATCCGTTATGGCCAAGCGGATCAAGAGCGCCATCTTCCACATTATTGCCCTGGCACTGGTGGCCATGGTTCTCTACCCTGCCCTGTGGATGATCACTTCCGCCTTCAAACCGAACTCCGAAATCGGCGGCGCGAACAACGCGTTGTGGTCGAACAACTTCAGCTTCGACAACTTCGCCACGGCCATGGAAGGCATCGGCGGGGTCTCCACACTGACGTTCTTCACCAACTCGCTGATCCTGGCCGTCGGCGCCGTCGTCGGGACCGTGCTCTCAGCGAGCATCTCCGCCTACGCCTTCGCCCGGATCAACTTCCCCGGCCGCGGACTGTTCTTCGGCATGATGATCGCCACCCTGTTACTGCCTTTCCACGTGGTGATCATTCCGCAGTACATCGTGTTCCAGCAGCTGGGCCTCGTAGACACCTACGTGCCCTTGCTGATCGGCAAGTTCCTGGCAGCGGATGCGTTCTTCGTGTTCCTCATGGTCCAGTTCATGCGCGGACTGCCGGCCGAACTGGACGAAGCAGCGCGCATCGACGGCGCAGGACACGTCCGCATCTTCGGTTCCATCATGCTCCCGCTCATGAAACCGGCCCTGATTTCCACGTCGATCTTCTCCTTCATCTGGAGCTGGAACGACTTCCTGGGGCCGCTGCTCTACTTGAACACCCCCGAGAAGTACCCGCTGCCGTTGGCATTGCGGCTCTTTGTGGACCAGACCCAGTCATCGGACTACGGAGCGATGATCGCCATGTCGGTCCTGGCCCTCCTGCCCGTGCTGGTCTTCTTCCTGGTCTTCCAGCGCTACATCGTCGAAGGCGTTTCAACACAAGGCCTCAAGGGCTAGGGGAGAGACAGAAATGAGCACCATGGACGCCACTGGCAAGTCCTCGCCGAAGCCCGGGATTCCGGTCAACCGTTTTGCCCTCTTCGCCGAGACCATCCTGGCGGGAGTCATCGTGCTCCTCCTGTCCATCCCCTTGGTGACGGCGCCGGCTGCCTACGCGGCCGGCGTCGCGCACCTGGAGAGGCACCTCAGCGGCAGGGACGATTCGCTCCGCAGCCTGTGGGGGAATTTCCGCCGTGCGCTGCCCGGCAGCTGGAAGATCGGAATCACGACGGCGGCAGCCGCCGTCGTGCTTGTCCTGAACCTGCTGCTCGCCCTGGTGGGCCAACTGCCCGGCCGGGCAGTCATCCTGCCCGCCACGCTGATCCTGGCTGCGGCCGGCGCCGTGCTGTTCCTTCGGATCGTCGCGAATTGGAGCGGGGGAGTGGCCTGGGACGGCGACGCCGACCGGCATCCCGCCGACGTCCCCGGACCACAGCGCTGGGCTGCTGCCTACTCCAGTGCCAAGGCTGATTCGCTCCGTGACTGGAGCGGCTCACTGCTGCTGCTCGCGGCCGTGTTCATGGCAGTGGTGTTCGTCTGGATGTTGCAAGCCTTGTTCGTCATTGTCCCCGGAACCCTAGTCCTGGCCGCTGCGGCCGTCAAAATCCGCTCCCACCACTAGGAGTTTTTGTACAGCTGATGCCCTAAAGAAGCCTTCTTAAAGGCATCAGCTGTACAAAAACTCCCCACCGACCCAGCTGAATCGAGCAGACCCCCAGTGTCGCCGCGCCCCTTTCCACCGCGCCTTTTTCCACGTCGATCCACCCCCACTCAGCCTGCAAGCCCACGGGCCCGCTCGGTCGAGACCTGGCACTATCCGTTGCGGCACCACAACTACCGGATCTTTGTGGCCCTCTCGTTGGTGGGCAGCGGCGGGGTCTGGATGCAGCGTTTGGCCCAGGACTGGCTGGTTCTCCAGCTCACGGGCAGCCCGGCCGCCGTGGGTCTTGCCGTCGCGCTCCAATTCCTGCCCATGCTGGTGGTGGGCCCGGTCAGCGGTGTCTTGGTGGACCTATTCCCCAAACGCCGCATTCTCGTTGTTTGCCAATCGGTGGCCGCCGTCCTGGCTGCCGGGCTCGCTGTCTGGAACGCGATGGGAGGCAGCGACGTCTGGGTTGTCTACGCCGCGTGCATCGCACTGGGAGTAACCAGCGCCATTGACGGCCCCGCACGGCAGGTTTTCGTCAACGAAGTGGTGGGCGACGCCGGGTTGCCGGCGGCCATCGGACTGAACAGCGCCATCGGCCAACTGGGGGCCATGGCCGGACCCGCGCTGGCAGGCGTTGTCATTGCCCAGGCAGGCCCGGCGGCGGCGTTCGCGGCCAATGCCTGCCTTGGCGTAGCGGTCCTGGTGATGATCGCAGCCATCAGGCCCGGGGAACTCCATCACTCGCCGGTGGTGCCTGATCCTACGGTGCGAAAAGGCCGGGTATTGGCGGGATTCCACTTCGTCCGTGCCCGCCCACGACTCCTCCTCACCATGCTGCTGGCAGGCTTGCTGGGTGCCTTCGGAATGAACGGTCCTGTGGTGCTGGCCGCCTTCGCCGACCGGGTCTGGCACAGCGGTCCCGCGGGCTTCGGTTTGTTCAACACCGTCAGTGCCCTCGGCGCGTTGGCCGGGGCGCTGGTGGCTACCCGGATCAAGCGCTTTGGCCGGAAAGGAATCGTGGCCAGCGCAGGCCTTTTTGGGTTGACACAAGCGATCGCCGCCGTGATGCCAACGCAGGAATGGTTCGTGGCCATGCTCGTGGTGGTTGGCTTCATGACGCTCGTCTTCCTCACCAGCGCGGCCACTGCCGTGCAGCTTGAAGCCGGCGCGCATGTCCGGGGCCGGGTCCTGGCGCTCTACTTTCCGCTGCTCCTGGGTGGCCATGCGTTGGGCGGGCTGCTGGCGGGGTGGCTCACCGAAGACTTCGGCGTGCGGACCGGTCTGGTGGTGACCGGTGCCCTGGGCATGGCCTCCGCCGTGATCATTGGCCTCCTGATGTGGGGCTCAGGGCGTCGTCGCGTCCAGCCGTAACCAAGTCCTCGATCTCCCGCGGATCCAGCAAGCCGTCACTGATCCAGACGGAGTTGGTCCGCGTCAGCGTCTCACCGGCAGCCAACTCGACGGACTCATCCCAGGCCAGAGCCGAGCCAACGGCCGGGTAGCCCCCGCACCTGACGAACCATGGGTCCGCCGACTCCCGGGGTGCGGCGAACACCAAGGTGGCAGGGCCGGCGTCGAACTCTCCCGTCCAGGCCAACCAGGGCGAAACCGAGCCGTGCACGGCGGATTCGCCGCCGGCTGTGGAGGAAAAGACGCGCGGCGAGGCGTTTGCCGGAAGCCGCCAAAAGAATCCGCCGTAGCCGCTGCCGGGGGCACCATGCGATCCCGGGCTCCCCAGCGAGGCGTCGACGACGGCGGTGAGCCGGGTCCGGATGTCCAGTCGCCACGTGCGGGCGGTGATGGCGGTCCGTTCGAAGGTCCGGCGTTCCTGGAGGAGGAGGCTGCCGTCCGAACCGAACCAGTCGAGGTCCAAGGCGGTGTGGTCGGCAGCGCGGGCAGCAGCGGCGATCTCGATCCGGCCGTGGTCCATCAGGTCCACGTACTTTCCGGCGCTCCGCCGGTAGCTTCGACCTCCCCAGAAATTGCTCCCGTTGACGTCCTGCAGCGCGAAACCAGCCCCTAGGTGCCAGACGTGGTCCGACGGAAGATGGTCCGTCACCACTGTCCCGGACGGGGTGCTGACGGGGTGCAGGTAAGGGCGGGGCGAGAGCCAGGATTCGAGGCCGCTCCCGTTCCGAAGGACGGTGTCGGACGGTCCGTTCGCGAACAGCGGTTCGGTGTTCCTCGTTGCCTGTCGTGCCCAAGGTAGGCCCAATTCGGCGAAGGTTGCGTGGGCATGCGTCGCACGTTCCACGGCGTCCTGGATGCCCGGAATCACCGCATGGGCCTGCTGGCCTGTGCCCACCCACTCCGCGAAGTCCGGCGAGATCGGCTGGGGCGGTTCCGCAGTGCGGATGGCTTCCACAACACGCATGAACGCACCGCTGTGCTGGAGTGGACTGATCAGCGGTACGCCGGTGGCCAGGTGCTCTATCAGGTTCCCGGTGAGGTCGTCGCGCCCGAAGACACGGCTGCTTTCGCCCGCCTCCGTGGTGACGGCCACGCGGTCCTCGGTGTAGTGGAAGACAGCTGTTCCTTTAGTGCCCTGCAGCGTGATGTATGGTTCCATTGATTCGGCCGAGCAGAGGGTGAGGGCGCAGGTTATCGGTAGGCCGCCGAGGGTCCGGAGGCGGATCACGGAGGTGTCGTCGGCTTCAATGTCGTTCGCGCGGTACAGGTCGGTTTCCACCGAGGCCAGGTCATGTGGTTCGCGTGCCCCGGCGATGCGCAGGGCCGTCGCGATCGCATGGGCCAAGGGGTTGGTAGCCACGCCGTCCACCACGTCGACGCCATCCAGGCTGCGCTTTCCGGCCCAGCGCGAGCGTTTGTAGTAGGCCCGGTCCCGGACCCAACGCCCGGTCGCCGCGATTCCCTTGAGGGTGCCAATGCCGGGGAAGTCCGCCGTGGAGTTGCCGGCCGCCAGTTGTTCCAATGCGGCCAGGGCATGTGAGCCAAGGCTTTGGAACCCCACCTGGACACTCCGGCCGGTCGCGGATGCCGCTTCCTGCAGCCGCAGGAAATCCGCCATGGATGCCACAGGGGGCTTTTCCAGGTAGAGGTCCGCATGGGAGGCCAGCACGGACAGTGCCAGGGGTGCGTGGGTCTGGATGGGTGTTGCCACGATGATGATGTCCGGGCGGTGGTCTGCGGCAAGCAGTTCATCCAGTGTGCTGTGGACCGCCGTGGTGCCCGGCAAGCCTCCTGCAGCAGGGGGATTGGGGTCTGCCACCGCAACAAGTTCCACCATTCCATCGGCGGCGAGCCGCTCAAGGTTGTGGAGGTGGTGAGTGCCGAATCCATGGACTCCTACCAAARCAACCCGTGCCCGTACCGGGGTGGTTCCCGATGTGCTCTGCAAGGGCCTCGAACCCATGGCGGGCTCGAAAGATGGGGTGTCCATGGCTCTCCTCTGCTGGGGCTGCAACGAAGGCGCGTGACGTCGTCGTCGGAGTCTTTACGGTGTACTGTGCTGGCTAAGACTCTACTTAGCAAGCGCTTTCCAATGGTAGCTACAGATCAGTGTAGCGCGGGGTACGAAGAAATGTAACGATTCAAAAAAGTCGGCTTTGCCCGGTGGCGTCGCCCTCAGAACCATGACGTAGGATGTCCTCATGCCTCTCTTTGACCTCCCCCTCGAGCAACTCCGCGAGTACGTCTCACCAGCGCTCCCGCCGGCCGACCTGGATCAATTCTGGGACCGGACCATCGCCGAAGCCCGTATGGTTCCGCTCGATGCAGTGTTCGAACCGGTGGACAACTACCTCAGCGTGATCGACACGTTCGATGTCACGTTCTCCGGCTTCGGGGGAGACCGGATCAGAGGCTGGCTGCACGTGCCCGCCCACCTTGAGGCCGGGCAGCAGCTACCCGTCGTGGTGGAATACATCGGCTACTCGGGCGGTCGCGGCCTGGTCAACCAGAACACCCGCTGGGCGCAGGCCGGCTATGCGCACTTCATCATGGACACCCGCGGGCAGGGCTACGGTGGTGTCGCCGGGGATACCCCGGATCCCCACCCCTCAGCGGGCGAGGTCAACTATGCGGGCCTGATGACCCGCGGTGCCGACCACCAGGACAACTACTACTTCCGCCGGGTCTACGTCGACGCCTTCCGCGCGGTAGAGGCGGCACAGAACCATCCCGCCGTCGACCCTTCCGCGGTGGTCCTCACCGGCATAAGCCAGGGCGGCGGCATCACTGTGGCGGCTGCCGGGCTGACGGCCGGAAGGCTCGACGGCGTCATCGCCGCGCTGCCCGACGTCCCCTTCCTGCAGGACTTCCCGCGCGCCATCGACATCGCCCCGCGTGGTCCGTACCCGGAGATCGCCGGTTTCCTGGGCCGCCACCGCGACCGTTACGAGCCCATGCTGGCGGTGCTCAACTACTTCGACGGCGTCCACCTTGGCCGGGCGGCAAGCGTCCCGGCGCTGTTCTCAGCAGCCCAAATGGACGATATCTGCCCGCCGTCCACGGTATTCGCGAGCTACAACAACTACGGCGCTGATTCCCGGGCAAAGGGCAGCGCGCCCGCCAAGGACATCGAGGTGTACCGCTTCAACAACCACGAGGGCGGCCAGGAACACCACTGGATCAAGCAGTTGCAGTTCCTGCGCAAACTTTTGTCATCATGATGAACACGATTTGCCGGGTTTGATCGGGCGCGGTTATGGTGTGGCTATGACAAACCGTTGGTATGCGTATTTTTCGTTGGCTCTGGAGGGGCCCGCGTCTAACTGACACGCATCCAACTTTCCTTCAGAGCCAACAGGGCAGAGATGATTCTCTGCCCTTCGCCATATCCGGCGGGTTCTGAAAAGGGGCCCGCTCCGTATCCCGGACAGGACCCAGACATGACCAGCACCGCCCCCGAATCCATCGAAGCGCTCGATTCCGCAGCCGCAACGGACGCCGCGCAGCCCGCCACCTCCAACCTGCGGGTTGCCCGCTTCGAGCCCCTTCCGGCCCCGCAGGACCTCATCGCCGAGTTGCCGCTGGACGCCCGCTCAGCAGCCGTCGTCGACCGTGGCCGTGACCAGGTCCGCGCCATCATGGACGGCGTCGACGACCGCCTGCTGGTGATCGTGGGACCCTGCTCCATCCACGATCCCAAAGCCGGACTTGAATACGCCCGCCGCTTGGTCAGCCAGGCCGAGAAGCACAAGGAAGACCTGCTGATCGTGATGCGTACGTACTTCGAAAAGCCGCGCACCACCGTCGGATGGAAGGGGCTCATCAACGATCCCCACCTGGATGGCAGCCACGACATCGCTGCAGGCCTTCGTGCCGCCCGCGGTTTCCTGAAGCAGGTCACCGCCCTGGGCCTGCCCACAGCCACCGAATTCCTGGAGCCCATCAGCCCGCAGTACATGGCTGACCTGGTCTCGTGGGGTGCCATCGGTGCCCGCACCACCGAGAGCCAAATCCACCGCCAGCTCGCCTCGGGCCTGTCCATGCCGATCGGCTTCAAGAACGGTACCGACGGCGACCTCCAGGTTGCCATCGACGCTTGCGGCGCCTCGGCCGCTGAACAGGCCTTCCTGGGAATCGACGACGACGGCCGGGCGGCCCTCGTGGCGACCTCCGGCAATCCGGACACGCACGTGATTCTCCGCGGCGGACGCAAGGGACCGAACTACTCGCAGGACGATGTGGCAGCGGCTTCCGCCAAACTGGCGGCCAAGGGACTCAACCCGCGCTTGATCGTTGATGCGAGCCATGCCAACAGCGGCAAGAGCCACCACCGCCAGGCAGAGGTTGCCCTGGAGATCGGAGCCCAGCTCGAAGCAGGTGCTTCCTCCCCGATTGCCGGCATCATGCTGGAGAGCTTCCTGGTGGGCGGTGCGCAGAACCTGGATGTTGCCAAGCAGTTGGCCGGTGAACAGGAGCTCGTGTACGGCCAGAGCGTTACTGATGCCTGCATGGAATGGGATGTCACCGCTTCGGTGCTGGAGCAGCTCGCGGCCTCAGCCCGGAAGCGCCGGGAAGTCTCGGGGGAGTAGTATCCCACTTCGTCGAAAGGCTTTCACATAGGCCCCATCAGCCTCTAGAGTATCTAGCACATGGTTGTTTGATGGCTCAGCATCGTCACACCGTTTCCTGGGGGTGTCCTAGTCGGCTGAGAGCAAAGGAATATGGGAAATGTCCGCGGAGACCAACTTCTCGAATGCGCGATTCATGACGGTGGCTGAAGTGGCCGACGTCTTGCGTGTTTCCAAAATGACCGTGTACCGCCTGGTCCACTCAGGGGAAATGCCGGCCGTCAGGTTTGGCCGCTCCTTCCGGGTCCCCGAAGAAGCCGTGGCCCAGTACCTCAAAGGTGCTGTGGTGGACGGACAATCCGAGACCGCCTGAGGCTGCCGGGGTCCGTCCAACGGACCGTGGTCATGGGGTACCCCTTTGAAGCGGTACTCTGTTAAGGAACGTTTTACGTCAATGTAAGAATCTGTCAGTTGTGCTTGTCTGCTTCCGCGGATGTGTTCCAACAGACAGGAACTTCTAGTTTGTAAGGAACTTTCGTGGGTTCAGTTATTAAGAAGCGCCGCAAGCGTATGGCCAAGAAGAAGCACCGCAAGCTGCTTCGCAAGACTCGCCACCAGCGCCGCAATAAGAAGTAGAGATACTTCATCAAGCGTGAATGCCCGTTGCCTCTCGAGGTGGCGGGCATTTTTGCATCCCTGACGCTTGCTCACATCCCGCGGGTTTGGGTGTGGCGCTTGCTCACGTTCCGTGGGTTTGGTGGTGACGCTTGCTCACGTTCCGCGGGTTTGGGTGTGGCGCTTGCTCACATCCCGCGGGTTTGGGTGTGACGCTTGCTCACGTTCCGTGGGTTTGGGTGTGGCGCTTGCTCACGTCCGGGGCCGTGCGAAGCCGGAACGGACTGCGGGGTCTACCCATCCTTGCCGCAACGCCCTCTTTATCTGCCGGGTAGCGTTTGCGAAATTGTCTGCGAGGTCGTCCTTCCCGAAGATGAGCACCGTCCACCCGGCAGTCTCGAACGCTTTGTCCCTGCGCCGATCGCTAAAGATCTGTTCCTCCGCGAGGTGATGGCCGCCGTCGTACTGGATAGCGATCCGACGCTCCCGGTAACCGAGGTCGGCAGAAGGGGAGAGGGGATCGGCCAGCCGGAGCCGAAGTTGCAGTTCGGGTTCCGGAAGACCGTCGTCAAGCATCGCAAGACGAAGCAGCGACTCGGGGGCTGAGTCAGCGCCTACCCGCATCAGGTCGATTGCTTCCCGAGCCCGCACGACACCTTGAAGGTTCTTGTGGAGCTCCACCATCGAGCGGAGGGAAGCAATGGTTGCAAACGCTGTGTCCCGTTGTTCAAATTCGGGCCTGGGTACGCGGATGAGTTGGTCTCCGACGCAGACGAGTTCCTTCAACGGCAATATGCGGGCCAAATCCAGCCAGGTCCGGGACCGGGTGCTGATCCAAAACCCTCGGACCAACTCAACCTCGCTCTCCGCCACTACGACGCTATGCCCGGAGACGCCCTTTCGCCGCACTGCCGGCAGATTTCGAGGCTTGCTCAGGTGCAGCTCATTGGAATCGGCGAGCCACGGAGGGAGCGGCAAGCCGTGCAGCCGGGCGGCAGTGACATGCGAAATCCAGGCGCCTGGACTCGCGACCGAGAGCGATCGGGCAGCTGCTTCAAGGTCGAAGTCCCAATCCGATGGCCGGTAGATACCTTTACTCACTGCTTCAATGCTGACGCGGTTCCAGAGATTGCGATGCGCGAGACCGGCAGCCTTGGCCTCGTCAAGAGTGAACGGAGCGGATCCCAGTTGGGACGGAACGGGTTTCGGTATCTGCATACGGCATTGTTACCCGGATCCGGCTGTGAGCGCAGAAGTTATCCACAGGCGGGTCTGCCCTCATCCCGGGACGTGAGGGAGGGATTGGTTCAAGCAGTGGGGATGTGAGGGAGGGTTTGGTTCAAGCAGTGGGGATGTGAGGGAGGGTTTGGCGACGCTAGAGGCGGGGGCCGCGGAATCGTGAGAAGCCGCGCCACAGGCCGTAGATCGCCCCTCCGACGGTGGCGGCTTTGAGGCCGAGGGTTGCCGCGCGTCGGCCGGACCGGAAGTCGTATACGGGCCAGTTGTTGTCGCGGGCATGGCGTCGCAGCTTGGCGTCAGGATTGATGACGACGGGGTGCCCCACCATTGTCAAAAGCGGGATGTCGTTGGCGGAATCGCTGTAGGCCCAGCAGTGGTCCAGATCCAGGCCCTCCCGGTCGGCGACCAACTGCACGGCGACCGCCTTGGCCGGTCCGTGCAGGATGTCTCCGACCAATTTCCCCGTGTACATGCCCTCATGCACTTCACCCACGGTCCCCAATGCACCGGTGAGCCCGAGCCGGGTGGAAATTACGGTGGCAACCTCGATCGGCGTCGCCGTCACCAGCCAGACCTTACGGCCCACCCTGAGATGTTGCTCTGCGAGAGCCTTCGTTCCGGGCCAAATCCGGGACTCGATCATTTCGTCGTAGACCTCTTCGCCCAGGGCTTTGATGTCATCTACGGTGATGCCGGCCGCCAGGGTCAAGGCCGAGTCGCGAACGGCATGGACGTCCTCCATGTTCTCGCCGCGCATCACGAACTTAAATTGCTTCCAGGCGAACCCGGCCGCTTGCGGCAAGGTAAAAGCTTTGCGTTCATACATTTTGCGTGCGACGTGGAAGAGGCTCGCACCCTTCATCAACGTGTTGTCGACGTCGAAGAAAGCAGCTTCGCCGCTGTGCTTCTGCGCTTGGGCAGCAGCGGCAACGGCGACGTTCTTCTCCTCGGGCATGCCTTGAGTCTAGTCAATGGCGGGTACCCCGCGTTGAGGGCGCACTCGAAGGCCCTTACCTGTGGGGTGTGAGGGAGGGTGGGGTTGAAGGGGGTGGGGTGTGAGGGAGGGTGGGGTTGAAGGGGGTGGGGTGTGAGGGAGGATCGCGGGGCGGTTACCGTTAATCACATGGCTACTCCCGACGTCGTCCTCCTCACCAAAGCTGACTGCCACCTCTGCACGGACGCCCGCGCCGCCGTCGAACGCGTTACTGCGGGCCTCGGCTTGAGCTGGTCTGAACAGCGGATCGACGCCGACCCCCAACTTCAGGAGCGCTACGCGGAAGAGATTCCGGTGGTGCTGGTGAACGGTATCCAGCGCGATTTTTGGAAGATCGACGAGGCCCGGCTGACCCGCACCTTGAAGAAGGCCCTGGAGGGCTGAGGGTGGCCTTGCCCGTATGTAGCGGCTTTTGTTGAGTCCGGCCCGGGGGTCATAGAGTGGAACAACAAAGCGACGCAATGGAGAATACCGTGACTGCGCTGGAACCGTCCGCGGAAGCACTATCCGGGGACAACGAACCTGCGGCTAAGCAGATCCCGCCCGCGGCTGTGGCCCGGATGACCCTCTATTTGCGTGCGCTGAACTCGCTCTTGGCCGAAGGAGTTGAGCGCGTCTCCTCCGAAGCGCTGGCCGAGGCGTCAGGCGTCAGTTCCTCCACGCTCCGCAAGGACCTCTCGTACGTAGGCTCGTATGGCACGCGCGGGGTGGGCTATGAAGTCCAGTACTTGAGCCGTCACATCGCCGCGGCGCTGGGTCTGACCCATGACTGGAAAGTCGCCATCGTCGGTGCCGGCAACCTCGGCAAGGCCCTGGCCCGGTATGGCGGCTTCGAGTCCAGGGGATTCGACGTCGTAGCCATCTTCGACGCGGACCCCATGGTGATAGGCAACGAGGTAGGGTGGCTGCGCGTCAGCGACTCAGCCGAGCTTGAGCGGGTCCTGGAGCGAACCCACACGAACATGGTGGTGCTTGCCCTGCCGGCCACGGTGGCGCAGGCAGTGTGTGACCGGGTTATTGCTGCCGGCATCAGGAGCATCCTGAGCTTTGCTCCGGTGCTCCTGCAAGTTCCGCCGCACGTGAATCTGCGGAAAGTGGACATGGCCACGGAGCTGCAGATTCTTGCCTACCACGCACAACGGGCGCAGACCCCGGGCCAGGCTGTTTAGCCTTCGCCGGGTCCGCGCCCGTAGTGGTGTGTTTGGAACCCTGTCGCTTTAGCGTCCGGAGGGAGTCTGGTACGGGTTTCCGAACTGCGGTGTCTTGCGGAAGTACGGAGCCGACGCCGGCAGGTACAGCAGGACGATCGCTACGATTCCGAGCAGTGCTGAAAGCGTCGCCAGGCTGAGCGGCACGAGGGCAAAGATCGAGAGCGCGGCGAGGACCGTGCCGAGGATGCGAGCCCAGTTCTTGCCCTTGCGGACGTTGATGGCAACGAGTGCGTACAGGCCGGCACCAATGACACCGAGTGCAATCATGACGCCGACGATGAAGCCTTGGACGTCTTCAAAGCGGACATCCGCGGCGCCGCCGGCCGACATCTGGTCTTCGAACATGCTCCTGAAGGAGGGGTCGTTCAGTGCCGCCATGGAAATAAGGATGGAGATCAGCCAGATTGCGCCTGCGCCGACAATCAACCAGAAGGCGATGTTGACCATTTGCGGGACTGTGGCAGGACCCGGCTGCTGACTCGGCCAGTTGGTGTCCTGACCGTACTGGGGCGCCTGGCCATAGGGCGAAGCGCCGGTCTGGCCGTACTGCGGTGCTGCGGGCTGGCCGTACTGTGGTGCAGCAGGCTGGCCATATTGCGGAGCTGCCGGCGGTGGGGACTGCTGGCCGTACTGTGGTGCAGCGGGCTGCGTGCCCGGCTGCTCAGGCTGGTTGGAGTCGCCCGGGTTCGACGGCGGGTATGGAGGGTTGCTCATGGCATTCCTTTGCTTGTTCGACTGCAGGTACGGCCGCCGGGATCAGCAAAGTGACCCTGCCCCCAGCGTGGTTCTGCTTCCACCGTACCCCCAGGGTCCCGCGCCGCTGCATACCACACGCAGGAATTTCAAGAGGGCAGGGAAAATCATCATGTTGGCGTACGTCTTCATGATGAAGGCCGCGGGAATCCCAGGGGATCCGGCCGCGGCCTTCATGCTCAGCAAGTGCTAAACGAAGTGTTTCTGCGATTCCGGGAGCCACATCATGATTGCTGCGGCAACAGCGGCCGCTGAACTGAGCAGCCCGAGGTTGAAAGTGATCAGGAGGAACAGCAGGGAGAAGACCGCGAAGCCGCCCAAAATGGAGAGGACCAGCCGGGCCCACCGGGCGCCCTCCTTCATGCGGATGGCGATGAAGGCGTAGACGGCGGCCATGATGATGCTGAAGACGAAGTTGAAGATCCCCGTCCCGATGGCCAGGGCTCCGAAGTAGTCGCGGTAGATGAAGATATTGGCGAAGTTGGCGATGACGCCCAGTGCCGCTGCGGCAATCCACAGCCAGTAGGACGTGGTGAGGGTCTTAGGGACGCCCGTGGTGTCACGGAATCTCTGGGCGATGTTGTTGAAGTCCAAACCGAAGACGTTCCGCGGAGGTGCGTTATAGCCGAGTCCGGCGGGCGGTGCGGGGTTCGGGCCGGCCGGTGCTGTGTAGGCGGGTTGTCCCGGCTGCTGGTAGGCAGGGGGAGGTTGGTAACCTTGCTGCCCTTGGTAGCCACCTGGCGGAACAGATCCGCTTTGGGGAGGCTGGTAACCGCCGGGAGGTTGGTAGCCCGCAGGAGGAACATTGCCTGGCTGCGGTGGCTGGGCGCCGGGCTGCTGTGGCTGAGGTGCTTCATCTGGGGTACTCATGGCATCACTGTAGACCGCAGGTTGAAGGTTGCATAGGAAATTCCGAGCCAACTCGCAGCTAAATACAGGGTGTTTGCCGAACAATGGCCGGGTGACTCATGTGTATGCGAAACGGCGCCCCTGCAGCGCGAAGCTGGGCAGGGACGCCGTCCGGGGTGTTCTGGAATCAGGCTGCGGCCGGAGCGATGAACGCGAGTTCGAGGTTGATAACGACCTTGTCGCTGACCAAAACGCCACCGGCTTCGAGGACTGCGTTCCAGGTAAGGCCGAAGTCCTTGCGGCTGATGGTGGTTTCACCCGAGACGCCTGCGCGGGTGTTGCCGAACGGGTCTACTGCAACCCCGTTGAATTCGGTCTCGATGGAGACCTCCTTGGTGACGCCCTTGATTGTGAGATCGCCCACGAGGTCGAAGCTGTTTCCGTTGGCCTTGACGTGGCGGGACACGAAGGTGATTTCCGGGAACTTCTCGACGTCGAAGAAGTCTTCGCCCTTGACGTGGCCATCGCGGTTGACATCGCCGGAGTCGAAGCTGGCGGTCTGGATGGTTGCGGAGACCTTGGAGTCCGTCAGGGTTTCGCCGACTTCCAAAGTGGCCGAAGCGTCCTTGAACTGGCCGCGGACCTTGCTGATGCCTGCGTGGCGGACGGTGAAGCCGATCTCGCTGTGGGAAGCGTCGAGGGTCCAGGTGCCGGTGGTGACGGAAGCGGGGAGGGTCATCATGGTTGTTGCTCCTATAGGTAGTGGAAGGTACTGCGTGCTTGCCCGGTTGAACCAATTGCTTGAAGCGTCAACCGAGCTTCGTGTCTAGTATAAACATGCATATGCATCTTTTATTCCAACTCCACGGAACATTTACGGAAAACTTTGAGTTCTACTTGCGGTAGAAGATTTCGGATCGCCCCGCTTCTTTGAGAAACTGGTAAACATGCCCCAAGCAACTGTCCATCTGCTTCGCCATGGCGAGGTCCACAATCCCGACGGCGTCCTCTACGGTCGCCTGCCGGAGTTCCACCTCTCCGAGCGTGGCCGGGAGATGGCCCGTATGCTGGCCGACCACTTTGTTGCCCGCGCCGCCGAGGGTGCGAAGATAGTCCATCTGGTGGCCTCTCCGTTGACGCGTGCCCAGGAGACGGCCATGCCGACGGCGGAAGCACTGCACCTCGAAATCACGGTCGAGCCGCGCATCATCGAAGCCGAGAACCACTTCCAGGGACTCCACCCCACAAAGAGCGAGTTCCTGAAGCCCAAGCACTGGTTCTACTTCCGGAATCCAATGCGGCCCTCCTGGGGCGAGCCGTACAAGGAGCAGGCAGCCCGCGTGCTGGCTGCAGTTGAGGATGCCCGCGTCAAGGCAATCGAACTTGGCGGGGACGGCGCCGAGGCCATCCTGGTCAGCCACCAGCTGCCGATCTGGTCAACACGGCTCACGGCTGAGGGCCGTCGCCTGGCGCACGATCCCCGCAAACGTGAATGCACTTTGACGTCGCTTACGTCCCTGACGCTCGACGACGACGGCCGGATTATCCGGGTTGAGTACAGCGAACCTGCCGCCGCGCTGCTTCCCGGTGCGGCCAGCACTCCGGGGGCATAGGAAGACATGGACAACAACCTTTCACGTCGAGGCGTTCTTACCGCCGGCGGTGTCCTGCTGGCGGGACTGACCATGGGGCTTTCCGCATGCGCCCAGAAGGACTCCCTTGCGGAGCAGGCAAAGGCGGGCGACAACAAGAACTACGTGGCCGGCGACGGCTCGGTGACGGAATTCGCCAAAGCCGACCGTGCAGCGCCCGTAGCCCTCAAAGGCACCCTGTTCAACGGAAATGAAGTCAAGCCCGAGGACCTCAAGGGCAAGGTCACGGTCCTGAACTTCTGGTTTGCTGCGTGCGCTCCCTGCCGGATCGAAGCGCCGCAGCTTGAAGCGCTGCACCAGGAATTCAAGGACCAGGGCGTCCAATTCTTCGGCGTGAACCTCCGCGATGAAAAGGCCACCGCTGAGGCCTTCGACAAGACGTTCAACCTCACCTACCCGAGCTTCAACGACAAGGACGGGTCCGTGCTGCTGTCCGTGTCCGGCATCGTTCCGCCCGGTGCCGTCCCCACAACCCTGGTCCTTGATAAGGAAGGCAAAGTTGCCTCCCGCGTGCTTGGCGAGATTGAAAAGAGCACCTTGAAGGCCCTCATCACTTCAGCCGTGGCCGAGTAGTCGCCGTGAACAGTCCTTTCGCCGAGACCATCCTCAACGGTTCCCTGCTGCTGGCCGTGCCGGTCGCATTGCTGGCCGGGCTGGTTTCGTTCCTCTCGCCGTGCGTGCTGCCGTTGGTACCCGGGTACCTGGGGTACGTCACCGGGCTGACCGGCGTCGACCTGCAAAAGCAGCGGCGTGGCCGGATGCTGGCGGGGATCGGGCTGTTTGTCCTCGGATTCTCCGTAATTTTCGTGCTCCTGGGCGGCGCCTTCGGCCAGCTCGGGACGCTGCTGACGGGCCCGCAGAACGCCTGGATCACGCAGCTGCTGGGCCTTCTGGTGATCGTCATGGGCGTCGTGTTCATGGGCGGCTTCGGCTGGCTTCAGCGTGATGCCAAGATCCACGCCAAACCGCCGGCCGGACTGTGGGGTGCGCCGCTGCTTGGACTCACGTTCGGTTTGGGCTGGGCACCATGCATTGGCCCGACCTACTCCGCGGTACAGTTGCTGAGCTTGTCCGGCGGATCGTCGGCGGCCAAAGGTGCGCTCCTGGCGTTCATCTACAGCCTTGGCCTGGGCATCCCGTTCCTCCTGATCGCCTTGGCCGTCCGCCGGGGCATGGGTGTCATGTCCTTCTTCCGCAAGCACCGTTTGGCCATCCAGCGGATCGGCGGAGGCATCCTGATTTTGCTCGGCATCCTGATGGCCACCGGTGTGTGGGGCCAGTGGGTGACCGGGTTGCAGTACTGGTTCCAAAATGACGTGAAGTTGCCAATCTGATGAGCGAGTCCGTGAAAGCCAAGAAGAAGTCACCATCCGCTGAAGGCGCCACCACAGCGGAAGGAAAACTCCAGCAGGCCAAGTCTGAGGCCGCGGTACCCGTGCTCGGATTCAAGGGCATGCTCAGGTGGGCCTGGACCCAGTTGACGAGCATGCGTACAGCACTGTTCCTGCTGCTCCTGCTGGCCGTCGGTGCAGTGCCGGGTTCGCTGTTCCCGCAGCGCGCCGCCAACCCTGTCACGGTCACTGAGTGGATCAAGAACAACCCTGCAACCGGGCCGTTCCTGGATGCCCTCCAGATGTTCGACGTCTATTCGTCCGCCTGGTTCTCGGCCATCTACATTCTGCTGTTCATCTCCCTGATCGGCTGCGTGACCCCCCGCGCCATTGCGCACTACAAAGCCATGAAGTCGCAGCCGCCGCGCACTCCCAAGCGCCTTTCGCGGCTTCCGGAGTACGGTACCCTGGCGCTGCCCGCCGACGCCGGGATCCCGGCGTCGAAAGCCATCAACGATGCCGCCGGGCTGCTCAAGAAGCGCGGTTACCGCGTCGACGTACGCGACGCCGACGGCGCCCTGCCGTCCTTGGGTGCCGAGCGTGGCTTCCTGAAGGAAGTCGGCAACCTGGTGTTCCACACCTCGTTGATCGGCGTGCTGGTGTCCGTGGCCATCGGCGGCCTGTTCGGATACAGCGGCCAGCGCATCCTGGTCGAAGGCGAAACTTTCGTCAACACCCTGGTTGGCTATGACCAGTTCACCCCGGGCACCAACTTCCAAAGCAGCTCGCTGCAGCCGTACTCGGTCCGTTTGGACAAGTTCCAGGCAACGTTTGACCGGGAGTCGCCCAAGAAGACCGGCCAGCCGATCGACTACACGGCCGAGGTCACCACCAAGGAAAACCCCGGCGCGCCCGAGCAGAAGGAAGTGCTGAAGGTCAACGACCCCATTTCCCTGGGCGGAACAAGCCTGTACCTCACGGGCAACGGCTACGCACCCGTGGTCACGGTCCGGGACGGCGACGGCAACGTGGCTTTCCAGGGTCCGGTGACTGCGAAGGTCCAGGGAGCCAACTACTACTCGTCCGTGGTCATCAAGGTCCCGGACGGCACTCCCGACCAGCTTGGCTTCAACGGCTTCTTCCTGCCGACCGCCTTCGAGTCGGAACAAGGAATCTCCTTCAGTGCCGACCCCGCTTTGGCGAACCCGCAGTTGAACCTGGATTCCTACTACGGCGACCTGGGCCTGGATGAGGGAACCCCCCAGAATGTCTTTGAACTGGACGTCAAGAACCTTACCCAGCTGAACGGGCGCAAGCTCGAGGCCGGCGGCATCGTGCTCGGTTTGGGCCAGACCGCAACTCTGCCCGAGGGCAAGGGAAGCATCACCTTCGACAGTGTCAAGAAGTACATCGGCGTTGACATCCACCACAACCCCGGCCAGCTGTACGCCCTTATCTTCGGCCTGCTGGCGGTGGGTGGCCTGATGGTTTCCCTTTACGTCAACCGCCGCCGGGTCTGGGTCCGCACCGGAACCCACCAGGACGGCCGCACCATGGTGGAGTACGGCTTGCTGGCACGCGGTGAAGACCACCGCCTCGCCGGAGAAGCCGCAGCACTGCGTGAAATCTTTGCCCGCGAATGGAACCTCCCGGAATCACCGGAGCCTCCCGCACCTCGAACCGTCTCTTCCTCAACCTCGAAGGACCAGTAATGCCAGCCATCAACGAAACCCTGGGCCAGTACAGCGAGCTGTTCATGCTGTTGGCCGCCGGCACGTACACCGTGGCGTTCATCGCCTTTGCCTGGGATCTGGCGAAGAGCAGCAAGACCTTCCAGGCAGTGGATTTGAAGGCAGCAGCCAGGTCCACCAGCGAAAAGGTCAGCGTTGCAGCCGGTCGCGTTGGGGCTGCCCTGTCAGGTCCCGACGCCGGCGGGCCGGCCGGCCGGGCCGAGCGTCCGACGTCGGGCCCCACCCATGCAGGCGGGACTGCGGCAGGCGACATGCGGTACACGGCCGAACGGCGCGTTCCCGCTCGCGTGGCAGTGGCCTTGACGGTGCTTGGCGTGCTGATTCACGGCGCAGGAGTGGTGACCCGGGCATTGGGCGCCGGCCGCGTGCCGTGGGGCAACATGTATGAATTCCTCACCACGGGCGCTTTCGTTGCCGTGGCCGTCTTCCTGATCACGCTGATCCGCCGCGACCTGCGGTTCCTCGGCACGTTCGTGCTGGGCTTGGCTATCATCATGCTGGTGGCTGCGTCGGTGTCTTTCTGGACCCCGGTTGGCCACCTGGTCCCCGCATTGCAGAGCTACTGGCTCATCATCCACGTCTCCATCGCGGTCCTGTCATCCGCTTTGTTCACCCTGACCTTCGCCATGTCCGTCCTGCAGTTGCTGCAGTCGTACCGGCAGAAGAACCTGGCGGCCGGCCGTGCAGACAACCTGGCCTTCATGCGCGTGGTTCCCAACGCCCTGAGCCTGGAGAACCTGTCCTACCGCATCAACGCGATCGCGTTCATTGGCTGGACGTTCACGCTCATGTTCGGCGCCATCTGGGCCGAGAAGGCCTGGGGCCGGTTCTGGGGCTGGGATCCCAAGGAAGTCTGGACCTTCGTGATCTGGGTTGTCTACGCGGGCTACC
This sequence comes from Paenarthrobacter sp. TAF1, assembly GCF_052113825.1. Taxonomy (NCBI): domain Bacteria; kingdom Bacillati; phylum Actinomycetota; class Actinomycetes; order Micrococcales; family Micrococcaceae; genus Paenarthrobacter; species Paenarthrobacter sp. TAF1. The sequence continues at coordinate 436,382 of NZ_JBFRDO010000002.1, read as the reverse complement.
TGCACGCCCGTGCCACCCGTGGTTGGACAGGCACCCGTGCAGCGTGGTTGTCAATCGTCGGATACGCCTGCGTCATCATCAACTTCACGTTGGTAAATACCGTTTTCAACGGCTTGCATTCCTACTCCGGCCTCTAAGGTCCAATCCGGCGCTGAGCAGGAGCTTTACTTCAATAGTCATCAGCGGCCTCGGGAAATTGACAATTCGGTGTAGCAATTAAGCCTTTTGCGTGTCCGGAGCAGGTGCTAACTTGTTCAAGACCCGCTAGTGAAGCAGCTCGCTTGCGTCGTGCCATGTGAACTCTCGAGGTACCCATGAGCTATGTTCTCGCCATTGATGTCGGGACAAGTTACACCGCCGCAGCTCTTATCAAGCCTGGGCGGAGCGCCGCACCCACGCCTGAAATCCTGCCCCTTGGGATCCATGGAAGCACTGTGCCTTCGGTGCTTTTCTACGCGGACGACGGCCGGATATTGGTGGGCGAGGCGGCTGAACGCCGGGGCCTGGACGATCCCCGGCGGATGGTCAGGGAATTCAAGCGCCGTATAGGCGACTCCGTTCCACTCGCTGTGGGTGAGGGCTGGATGTCGCCCGAGGACGTGTACGCCACCATGGCTCGATGGGTGGTGGACAGGGCCGAAGAGCGGGAGGGGAGCCTGCCGTCGTCGATCATCATGACGCACCCCGCAGCGTGGGGCGCGCACCGTACCTCGACGGTCCTCGCCGCGTTGAACGTTGCGGGCCTGCACGATGTCACCCTGATCAGCGAACCCGTTGCCGCCGCCCTGCACTACGCCACCCAAACCCGCGTGGAGGACGGCAGTACCATCGCCGTGTATGACCTTGGTGGCGGAACGTTCGATACCGCGGTCCTGCGCAAGGCGGGCGCTGGCAGCTTCGAACTCCTGGGCCGTCCCGACGGCATTGAAACTCTTGGCGGCGCCGATTTCGACGCCGCCGTTCTGCGCCACGTCATGGGTCACCTCGGGGACGCCTTGGAGGGACTCGAGCCGGAGGCGCCGGAAAGCAAGGCAGCGTTATCCAGGCTGCGGCGGGAGTGCCGCGAAGCCAAGGAAGCGCTGTCCATGGACAGCGAGGCCAGTATCGCCGTCGCGCTGCCGGGAACCCAGCGGACCCTGCGGCTGGTGCGGTCCGAGTTCGAGGCCCTGATCGAGGCGTCCATCCGGGAAACCGTGCACGCTCTCGAACGGAGCCTGCGCAGCATCCACCTTGAGCCCGGGGACCTGAGTACCGTGCTGCTCATCGGCGGCTCGTCCCGCATTCCCTTGGTGGCGGAAATGATTTCGGTGGAACTGGACCGTCCTATCGCCGTCGATGCCGATCCCAAGTCGTCCATCTGCCTTGGCGCCGCTGTCGCGGGTCTGGGTACCGCAACTGCAGCAGACCTGGAAGCGGCCGAAGCTGAGGCTGCCCCGGCGACGGTGATGGAAGGACGTGGCGTTGCCAAGCGGGCGAAGACTGCGCGGCCGCCCGTCGCCGGCTCCAGGCCCCACCTCGGTGCCGTCAAAGCCGCGGTCGCTCCCGGGGGCGCACACCGCTCCCACGTCCGCCTGGCCGCAGCGGCGGTTGCAGCAGCAACTGCGCTGACCATTGCCACCGCCACGGCGGCGCAGAGCCCTGAAGGCAGCGGCATTCTGGCGTCCATGTTCGGAAACCAGGCTGCCGACGTCATGCGCGGCGACGGCTCGCCGGTTGCCGCAGCCCAAGCCAACGGCGGGGGCGGTGCCGCCCCGGGTGCAGCACCGGCGGTGGGAGGTCCGACCGCGGGACTTGAGGCCAGTGCCCGCGCTGGAGTGACGCGGGCGGGGACCGGGACCGGAAAGAGCCCGGCACGGTCGGGAAGCACGGGAAACGGCTCAGGTGCGGGATCGGGGGCTGCCCAGGGCCAGACAGCCGGTACCGGCGGAGCAGGCAGTGCGGCCGGGACAGGCAACGCGGCCGGGACAGGCAGTGCAGCCGGGACAGGCGGGGCTGCCACTGGAACCACGACGCCGGGGACTCCCGGAAGCGGCTCCAGCAACCCTCCGGCGGCGACGCCCACCCCGGAGCCTACAGGCGGGGCCGCCAGCGGACCCACACCACCACCGGCAACGACGCCACCCACTGTGCCGCCGCCGGTAACCGATCCTTCCACGCCACCTGTCATACCGACGGACCCGGTTACCCCATCGCCGGAACCCACGGTGCCGCAGCCAGAACCCACAGTGACCCAGGACCCTGCTCCACCGTCGCCTGAACCAACAGTGCAGCCCGAGCCCACCATCCCGCCGGCCACAGTCGCCCCGGAGCCCCTGCCAACAGAAACAAGTCCGGCCCCGGATCCAGCACTGACTCCGGCGGTCTGACCCATGACGGGACAGGACCACCGGCCGCGGCATTTTCCGCCCGGGCGGGATGAGCAGCCGTCCGGCCTCCCGGCCGACGCCCCGGGGGAGGCTCCGGGCCCTGAACTGCCCGGTCAGCCCGCCGCAGTCCAGGAGTTGCTGCTGGCGCTGTCCTTGGGTTTTTCCCTCCACTCCCTTCTGCCCGGCAGCCTAGAACACCGCGAAGACCTGGACTCGGTCATCCACGTGGCAAAGGACGCCGGGCTGATATCGCCTGATGGATCAGTGGTTGGGACCGTCCACTATGCCTTGCTCTCGAGCACACCGCCGGCGCGCATCCGGGCCCTGCAGAGGGAACTGGTGGACAGGACCGCGGCAGAGGGCCGTCCCTTGGGCGACGTTGCCCGGCAGCTTGCGCAGAACGGGTTCCAGGATCCACGGATCGTCGCGGAGCTGGAGCGTGCCGCGGAGGGGGTTCTGGACTCCGAGCCCGGCCTGGCGGCCGAACTCTATGCAGAAGCACTTCTCGCCGGAGGACAGGAGACCACCACCGCGGCCAGGCGGGCGCAGGCAGCGGCGGCCTTGGGCGATCTGGACACTGCCGGCAGGATAGTGGACCGGCTCCTGGCAACGCCGGAGGCCCCTCACATCCGCCTGGGAGTTGACGTTGCTGCGGCTGTTTGGGCACAGCGGGGCATGCTCTCCCGGAGCGCGGACACCTACACCTGGCTGGGGTGGGATAGGATCGACGGTTCGGCGCCCCTTGCAGCCGTGGCCATGATCGGTTCAGGCAACGTTGCGGGCGCCGGTCAGTTGGCGGCTGCTGCCTCGCCGGAGGGCTCACCTACACTCCTGGCTGTGGCTCTGTCATTGACCCAGCAGGGACTTCGTCAAACACTTGGGCCCACGCCGCAAATCGCACTGCCCGAGCTCATCAGGGCCTCCGACATGATGAACGCGGCCGGCACGTCGATTCCCCTTGTGGAGACACCGGCGGCCCTTGCCGCGCTGTGCGCCCTCCACACCGGGGAAGCCGGCATCGCCGATATGGTCCTCAAGGCAGCGCTTGCCGCCGGACAGGGCGGCAATACGGCCCGTCCCAGGCTGTTCCTGTTGCAGGCCTGGACCGCCATGCAGCAGGACAACCCGGACGAAGCCCGCTTGGCCATCAACGAAGCAGTGAAAGCGAACCACTGGCCCCTGGCGCCGAGGGATGATTTCCTGCTGGCTGCATTGGATGTCGGTTTGGCACGCCGGGGCAGCGAAGTCCACGAGCTGCTTCTGGCGTGGGAGCGGGCCCGCGAGGCAATGATGCATGTGTCAGTGGACCTGTTCAGTCTCCTGCCCTGGGGAGAGCTCATGATCGCCGCCGCACGGTTGCGGGAGACCCGCCGGGTGGGGCATTACCTGGACGGTGTCTGGCACTTTCTTGGCCGGCTGGGGGATGCCCCATTATGGTCGGTACCCCTGCATTGGGCTGGAGTGCAGGCAGCCCTTCTAAGCGAAAGTCCGGCCGAACTCGCTCCCCACGCTGCTGCGCTGGTGCATGCCTCCGAACACAGCCACCTGGCGTCCGTGCTCGCTGCAGCGGGCAAAGCCTGGGTTTCGGTCCTGGCCGCACGGTTTGAAGCGTCCGACGTCGAAACCGCCGCCCGTGGTTTGGCCTCGGTCGGATTGCCCTGGGAAGGCGCACGGCTGGCCGGCCATGCCGCTGCGCACGCCGAAGAGCGGCGGGACATGGTGCGGCTCCTTGCCTGTGCCCGGGACATCCACCCCCAGGGGGATTCCCCATCGGCCCCGCCTCCGGAGCGGGCCGGCGCTTCACAAGCTGACGTCTCCTTGCATGCACTTGCCGGGGAGTACGGGAGTCCGGGGGTTCAGGATTCATCCGGGCTCAGCCCCAGGGAGCGCGAGGTCGCCCGGCTCATCCTGGAAGGCAAGACCTACCGCGAGATCGGCGAGGCCATCTACATCTCGCCCCGCACCGCGGAACACCATGTGGCGCGCATGCGGCGTCGCTTGGGAGCGGAAAACCGTTCAGAGCTGCTGGTCCGCCTGCGCCTGGCGTTGGGGGAGGGGTACCCCCCTCCGTAAGCGGGACCCCCTCAGCCCCCTAACGGAAAATCCGGCAATCCCCTAACGGCAGGGCATGGGGTAGGGGGACCACCCCCGATGCCCGGTCTTCGGTCCCGGCAATACGTTGAATGCAAGCCCGGCAAAGGCGCCGGGCCAATTTCGAAAAACCACAGAATTTGAGGGAGCACTCCAATGCCAACACTCGCACAACAGCTCGTGCAGTTCCTGATGAGCCTGTTCAACGATCCTGACGCCGCAGAAGACTTTGTACGCGATCCCGAAGCGGCCCTCGCCGCTGCGGGCCTGCGGGATGTCTCCTCCGCAGATGTCGACGCCGTCCGCCCCGTGGTCCTCGACTACGCACCGATCAATGCCCGGTCGTCCTTCGACCGTGAATACAACACCGGAGGAAACCACGCGACGACCGGCGGCGGACGGCCCGAGCACGATGGCGGCGGCTGGAGTGGCGGCGGACGCCCGGAGCACGATGACGATCACGGCGGCGGYGGTGGCGGCGCCGGCGGTGGTTGGGATGGCGGGCATGACGGTCATGACCACGACCACGACGACGATCACGGCGGCGGCGGTGGCGGTGCCGGCGGTGGTTGGGATGGCGGGCATGACGGTCATGACCACGACGACGATCACGGCGGCGGCGGTGGCGGTGCCGGCGGTGGTTGGGGCGGCGGGCACGACGACCATGCACATGCGGTCCAGCAACTCGTCCACGTGGTGAACAACTACTCCTACACCACCACCATCGATGACCGCGACACGATCACGGACCAGTCGGTGAACCAGAACATCTGGGCCAACGGAGATGTCTCCCAGATGTTCAACCAGGACGCAGTGATCGCCTCCGGTGATGGTGCCATTGCCGCCGGCGACGATGTCACGAATTCCGGAAACACCACGACCACAACCACCACCACGAACAACGATGACCACACCGTGGACAACTCGGTCAACGTCAACACCAGCGGCAACAACAACGATGTCTCGGTGGGCAACGACTACTCGGATCATTCGGTGACCAAGGACTCGTACAACACCGACGATTCCTACAACACCGAGGATTCGTACAACACCGATGTTGACGTGGACGTGGAGATCGAGGATTCGTTCAACGAGGACAACTCCAACCACACAACGAATACCACCAACACAACGAACACGACCACCACAACCAACACCACCAACACGGCCACGGACTCGTTCAACGACAACTCCACGGACGTGGATGTCGATCTGGAGGACGTACAAGTGGTGAACGATTCCGTGGTGGTCCAGGACAACGAACTGGACCTGGAATACTCGCCGGACTACTCCACCAACGTGGAAGTGGACGACGTCAACGTCATCAACGATTCCATCGTTGTGGCCGACAACGAGTTGACCTACACCGAGGACAACTCCACCACCGTAGGCGACGTCGACGTTGACTACACCAACGTCGAGGACAACGTTGTTGTGGCGGATAACGAACTCGATGTCGAGTACAACGACATTGATGATTCGGTGGTGGTTGCCAAGAACGACGTCGACATCGACTGAGGCAGCACCCTCCGCGCAGGAGGTGCAAGCACAAGCGCGAAACCCCAGCAGTGCCCGGCAGGTGGACCCCCTCCTGCCGGGCACTTCGTGGCCCCCGGACAAGGGGCGGCATGTGAGCAAAGGAAGAACCGTGGCGGAAACAGTACGCATGACCACCCTTGTCGAGCACGGGATAGCACTGGCAGGTGAGCGGAACGACCTCAGGCGGCGCTTGGACAACACGCTCCGACGCCTCCAGGACCCCAACGTCCGGGTGATTGTGGTGGGCGAGTTCAAACAAGGGAAGAGCCAGCTCATCAACGCTTTGGTCAACGCTCCTGTGTGCCCGGTGGATGACGACATCGCCACCACCGTTCCCACGCTGGTAAGGCAAGGTGATCCGGCGTCAGCGGTTGTCCTTGTCCCTGCGGCCGATCCCCCCGGGCCGGACAGCTTTACGGACATCGACGGCGGTGAATCGCGCCTTGAGCGCAAGCCCGTGCCGTTGGCCGAATTGTCGGACTTCGTCTCCGAGAAGGGCAACCCGGGAAATGCCAGGAACATCGTTGCAGCGGAGGTGGCCCTTCCCAGGAAGCTCCTGTCAGGCGGGCTCTGCATTGTGGATTCCCCGGGAGTGGGAGGACTTGGCTCAAGCCACACCCTGACCACGCTCACGGCATTGCCCTCGGCACATGCCATGCTGTTTGTCTCCGATGCGTCCCAGGAGTACACAGAACCGGAAATGCGCTTCCTCCGGCAAGCCATGCGCGTGAGTCCCAACGTAGCCTGCGTGCTGTCCAAAACTGACCTCTATCCGGCATGGCGCCAGATCGCTGAGCTGGACAAGGGCCACCTGGCCGACGTCGGGCCGGAAATCCCCCTGTTTCCTGTCTCTTCGGAGCTGCGGCTCGAGGCCGCGAGGCTCCAGGACGCCGAATTGAACAACGAATCCGGGTTCCCGGAGCTGGTCTCCTACCTGCGAAACGCCATTGTTGCTGAGGCGGCCCTCATTCAGCGCCGGTCCGTAGGCAACGACCTCGTGTCGGTTACGGGGAACCTCATGCTGGCGTTGCGGTCGGAACTTGGGGCCTTGGAAAATCCCGAAGACACACCGCAGATGATCGCGGGCCTGAAAGCGGCCAAGGACGATGCCGACGCGCTCCGGAAGAAGTCCGCCCGATGGCAGACCACCCTGAATGACGGCATTGGCGATCTCATCGCGGACATGGAATATGACCTCAAGGACCGTCTTCGGCGAATACAACGCGAAGCCGAGGCGGCCATTGACCAGGGCGATCCCGGTCCCGCGTGGGAACAGTTCGCCAAGTGGCTTGAACAAAGCGTTGCCGCCGCCGTTTCCGACACTTTCGTGTGGACCAGCGAGCGGGCACAGTGGCTGGCCGGACAGGTGGCAGAGCATTTTTCCGAAGACGAAGTGGCTTTGCCTGCCCTCCACGTTGCCGACACCGGCGGAGTGCTTGACCCCGTGGCAGAAATCCAGGACATGGAAGATGGCCGTATGGGACCTGTGCAGAAGGTTCTGATCGGCATGCGCGGGTCCTACGGCGGGGTGCTGATGTTTGGCCTCTTGACGGGTTTGTTTGGCTTGGCCCTGATCAACCCGCTGTCTGTGGGGGCCGGGCTCATGCTGGGCCGGAAAGCGTATCGGGAGGAGCAGGAAGCACGGCTGAAACGTCGGCAGGCAGAGGCCAAACTCCTGGTGCGGAAGCAGGTGGACGACGTCGTGTTCCAGGTGGGCAAGCAACTCAAGGACCGGTTGCGGCTGGTTCAGCGGGCCACCCGGGATCACTTCACCGACATCGCAGAGGAACACCACCGTTCCCTCACCGAATCCGTGGCTGCGGCGCAGAAGGCGGCAGCCACCTACGCTGCCGAGCGGGACCTGCGGATCAAGGAGATCAAGAACCAGCTCAAAGCCGTGGAAAACTTGCACGCGGTTGCCCGGCAACTTCAGGAAGAAGGGGCCGGAGGACAGCACGCCGTTCCGGCGTCGTCCGCGGTTCCGGCGGGATGATCGAATCGGGAATCGCCGGCGCAGCGGAGCTGCTCCGGCAAGCGCGGGAGGTCTTCCAGGGGGACCCGGCTGCCCTGGCTGTCCTGGACGACCTCGACCAACGCCTTGCCGGGCCGTTGCGCATTGCGGTGGCCGGAATGGTCAAAGCCGGAAAGTCCACCCTTCTCAATGCCATCATCGGCGAGGAGATCGCTCCTACCGACGCCGGTGAGTGCACGAAGATCGTCACGTGGTACCGCTACGGGCACGCTCCCCGTATCACCCTGCACCCCTTGGCAGGCGGGCCGCAGGCGCTGCCAGTGCACCGTGAAGATGGCCGCTTGGTGTTTTCATTGGGGGAATTCCAGGCGGAGGACGTGGAAAAGCTCGTGGTTGATTGGCCGGCAGCCAGCCTCCGGGATCTCACCTTGATCGACACTCCGGGCATCGCTTCCCTGTCCAAGGATGTATCCGGGAGGTCCACGGCCTTCCTGCTTCCCGAAGACGCTCCCACCGCTGCGGACGCCGTCATCTACCTGATGCGTCATTTGCACGCCTCGGATGTCCGGTTCCTCGAATCCTTCAAGGACACCGCCGCCGGGAAGTCCGGGACGGTCAATGCCCTCGCTGTCCTGTCACGCGCGGATGAGATAGGTGCCGGCAGGATAGATTCGCTCATTTCCGCTGCCGTGATTGCCGACAGATACAGCCGGGACGAAAACCTCAAACCGCTCGCGCTGGGAGTGGTACCCGTGGCGGGACTGCTGGCGCAGAGCTCCAGGACCATGCGCCAGGGCGACGTGGACGCCCTCATGCTCCTTGCGCGAATGGACCGGAACCAGCGCGAAAGGATGATGCTTTCTGTTGACCGCTTTGTCCGCGCGGCCGGACCGGAAGGCGTGGAGCCCGGCCTGAAGGCTTCCCTGGTCCAACGGTTCGGGCTGTTCGGGATCAGGCTGGCAGTGGCCCTGATCCGGGGCGGAATCACCAACCCGACGGAACTGGCGCACGAACTGGCGCGACRCAGCGGACTCGGCCGCCTGCTGGACACCGTGGCCTCCTTGTTCCAAACGCGGGCCGACGCACTCAAGGCGCGTGCCGCCGTCGTGGGTTTGGAGTCACTGCTGAGCGGCTCCCAACCCGGCCAGTCAGCAGTCCTCGAACCGGCGCTGGAGGAGTTGCTCGCCGGCGCGCACGAATTCCGCGAACTCAAGCTCCTGGGCTCGCTGCGGACAGGTGGTGTGGTCCTGCCACCCGGGCAGGCAGAGGACGCGGAACGACTGGTGGGCGGCCGCGGCAACCTTCCGTTCCAGAGGCTGGGACTTCCCCCGGACGCGGACGCGGAGGAGATCGCGCGCGAAACCCGCAGGGCCCTTGACCGTTGGCGGCAGATCGCGGAAAACCCGTTGTTGGTCGAGCCTTCGGCGGTGGAAGCCTGCCGGGTTGTCCTGCGCAGTTGCGAAGGTATCCTGGCGGCTATGCCCGCCGCCCGCTGAGCAGCCAGGCTGTCGTCGACGGCAGGAAAAGCAGAATCAGGCCGGCTGCAGCGAGGATGAATTGCGCGGCGAGAAGCACCATGGCCATGACGCCGTCATTGCCCGGAGCCACCACATAATCAGCGGTGATCACGGTGACGACGGCGTGGAGGAGGAGCAGGGGAGCCAAGGCCCAACGGGGCCACGTGCGTCGCCTGAAAAGGATCGCCAAGAGGACGACTTCCATCGCGACCACCACGGCGATCATGGCCAGGCTGCCGAGGAATACGACGGCGGCGGCCCCCTCGACGGAGTTAGCGTCGCCGTCCGGGACCATGGACTGGATAACGCCCTTCAAGCGTTCAAAGTGGGCGTCGCGGCCAAGGAACCCCGTGAAGACCACGGCGATGCCGGCCACGAAACTTGCCAGCCACAGCGAACGGGACAACCGGGCCGGGCCGGGAGGCTTTACCGCTGCAGGGATGGGCGGCGGAGTGGAAAGGGACATGCCCGGGCGCTGGGGTGGCGCCGGTGGCCCGCTGACTGATGGCGTGGAGGGTGACTGCCGTGAACCATCAGCTTGCTGGGCCATGTTTGCCTACTTCAGCTCGTCGGTATCATGCGTATCCGGCTCACCGCGTTGGGCATCGTCCGTGCCTGAAGACGTGTCCCGGAGTTTGCGTTCCTTGGCTTCGAGATCCGCCTTGAGCTTCTTCAGGCGGTCCTCTTCGGCTTGGTTGCGACGGCGGGTCTCCAGGTTGCGGAGGAACTCGGGGTCGTCGTCCGGTGCGGTGGGGTGGCGCCTTACGGGGGTGGCCGTGGGCTTGTTGTAGGGACGGCCGAAAATGAACCACAGAACGGCACCCAGCAACGGCAGGACGATCATCACGATGATCCACGCGGTCTTCGAAATGCCGCGGGTCTGGTGCCGGTCAGTGCGTATGACATCCACCAGGGCATAGACGAAGACAACAAGAACGACGACGACGCCTATAACGCGGAGCATGCATCAAGTCTAGTGCCCGGAAGCCGTTCGCTGGACGCCCTCTTTGGGCCGTGACCAGAGTGCAACCATTCGGGCGGCTAAACTTGGATGGTGGCTTTCCTGAAGTATTCCCTCATCCGCCTGGCGCTGTTCGTGCCGTTGTTCATCATCTTCGCCCTTTTGCAGGTGGGTCTGCTGCCTGCGGCCATCTTCGCAGGGCTCATGGCCTTCGCCATCAGCTACCTGTTCTTCCAGAAGCAGCGCGACGAAGCCACGGCGGCGATGCGCGAGCGTTTCTCCGGGCGCGCCAAGCCCATCCGCACCGCAGGCGAGGTTGAAGACGCCGAAGCTGAGGACAGCCTGGTGGAGAAGAACCCGGACATTGCCGTCAATAACGACAAGCGCCCCGGCGCGGCCTAAGAATTGAAACAGCGAACGCCCCTCAGCACATTGCCGGGGGCGTTCGCTTTTTGTGGAGCCTAGAAGCCGCGGCTCAGAATGAGCCCGAGCGAGAACAACAGGCTGTAGCCGAGGTTGATCAGGCCGGTCTGCTTGAGCACCGGGATGAGGCTCTTGCGCTTCTTGCCGTTGACCATCAGCCATGCAGGCATGAGGCAGGCGGGGATCAGCAGGAGCACGATCAACATCCAGGGCTTCGTGGGCGCCAGGACGATCACCAGCAGGATGGACACGGCCAGCATCAGCACGTAGCTTTCGCGGGCATGACGGTCACCCAGGCGGACTGCCAAGGTCCGCTTTCCGGCCGCGGTGTCCGTGGGGATGTCCCGTACGTTGTTGGCCATGAGCAAGGCGCAGGCGATGAGGCCGGTACCTATTGCGCCGATGACTGCGGCCAGGCTCACCTGGCCGGCCTGCGTGTAGGTGGTACCCAGGGTGGCCACCAGTCCGAAGAACACAAACACGAACACATCACCCAGGCCCATGTAGCCGTAGGGGTTCTTGCCGCCCGTGTAACCCCACGCTGCCAGGACGCAACCGATGCCCACCAGGATGAGCCACCACGTTTGGGTAATGATCACCAGGATGAGGCCGCACAGCATGGCAGCGCCGAACAGGGCGAAGGCCGCCCACTTCACCTGTTCCGGCTTCGCTGCCCCGGAACCCACCAAGCGCAGCGGGCCGACCCGGTCCTCATCGGTTCCGCGGATGCCGTCGGAGTAGTCGTTGGCGTAGTTGACGCCGATCTGCAGCAGAAGCGCGACAAGCGCCGCGAGGATCGCGTTCGGCAGCCGGAAAGCATGGAGCTCGTACGCCGCTGCCGAACCGATCAGGACCGGCGCTATTGCCGCGGGCAGGGTGCGGAGCCGGGCTCCTTGGATCCATTGTGCAGCTGTCGCCACGTGTAGTACCTCGTGTGTTTCGCGTTTGATCTCAGTTGGGGGGAAGAACTTGTCTATTGTCCCTGATGCAGATTGGAAAGCTGTTCAATCATGGCCAGCCTGTCCGGTTTTCCGTTCGGCAGCATCAGCAATTCCTTGTCGGCCAAGACTGTTTTCGGGGCCAGGACGCCCAGGGCGGCTTCCCGCCGGGCCGTGAAACCCTTGATTCCTTCAGGGCTGGGATCCTCGACGGCCACGTAGGCCGCAACAGCCTGGCCCCATTCCCGCGAGGGGACGCCTGCGACGAAAGCCGCGGTGACGCCGTCGAGCTCTTCCAGCTTGCTCTGGATATACGTGGCGGAGGCCTTGACGCCCCCGGTGATGATGACGTCGTCGGCGCGTCCCAGCACGGTGAGTTTGCCTTCCGGGGACAGTTCCCCGAGGTCGCCGGTGACGTACCAGCGCGTACCGTCCTCTTCGAAGAACGCAGCCTTTGACGCACGGGCAGCATCCAGGTAACCCGCGGCCACCGTGTCGCCGCCCAGCAGGACCCGGCCTTCCAGGTCGCCGTCGCCGATCCGGATTTCGACGCCGTCCAGCGGCTCGCCGTCGTACACGCACCCGCCGCACGTTTCGGCGGAACCGTAGGTGGTGACCACCTTCAGGCCCGCGGCCTGGGCGGCTGCCAGGAGGTCGGGCGACGCCGGTGCGCCGCCCAGCAGGATGGCGTTGAAGCGGCGCAGTACGGCGAGGGTTTCGGGCGCGGGGGAGTCCAGGAGCCGTTGCAGCTGCGTGGGCACCAGGGAGGTGAACCGGATCTTGTCCGTCAGTTCCTCGGCTGCGGCGGTGAAGGCCTCCGGAGTGAAGCCGTTGGTCTGGTCCATCACCCACGGCCGGGTTCCCGCATAAAGGGAGCGGACCAGCACCTGCACGCCGGCCACGTACTGCAGGGGCAGCGCGAGCAGCCACTGGCCTTCGCCGCGCAGTGCCATGGCGGTCGCCACCGACGACGCCGCGAGGGCATAGACGGTCAGTACAGTTGCCTTGGGTGTTCCCGTGGAACCGGAGGTGCGGACCACCACTGCGGCATCCTCGACGCCGGTCTCCACCGGCACCGCCCGGGGTTCGCCGTTTTCATCCAAGACGATTTCGACGGCGGGACCCTCACCGTGGAGGGCAGCCATCAGGGCTTTGAGGACAGGATCGACGTTCACGGAGGAGTCCTAGAAGTAGTAGGGGAAGCTGGACCAGTCGGGATCCCGCTTTTGGAGGAACGCTTCCTTGCCTTCCACGGCCTCGTCCGTCATGTATGCCAGGCGGGTGGCTTCGCCCGCGAAGACCTGCTGCCCGGCCAGTCCGTCGTCGGCCAGGTTGAACGCGAATTTGAGCATGCGGATGGCCTGCGGGGATTGGCGGGCGATGTCGGCGGCGTACTCGAGGGCGACTTCTTCGAGGCGTTCGTGGTCCACGGCCTCGTTGACGGCACCCATCCGGACCATGTCCTCGGCGGAGTATTCGCGGGCGAGGAAGAAGATTTCCCGCGCGGCTTTCTGCCCGATCTGGCGCGCCAGCAGCGCAGAGCCGTATCCGGCGTCGAAACTTCCTACCGTGGCGTCCGTCTGCTTGAACTTGCCGTGTTGGCGGGAGGCGATGGTGAGGTCGCTGACCACGTGCAGGGAGTGCCCGCCGCCGGCCGCCCAGCCGTTGACGACGGCGATGACCACCTTGGGCATGGTCCGCATGAGCCGCTGGACTTCCAGGATGTGGAGGCGGCCTGCACGGGCTGGGTCTATAAATTCAGCAGAGTCTCCTGGGGCGTCTTCTACTGCGTACCTGTAACCGTCGCGGCCACGGATCCGCTGGTCGCCACCGGAACAGAACGAATGTCCGCCGTCCTTTTCGGACGGCCCGTTGCCGGTGAGCAGCACGGTGGCGACGTCCGGAGTCATCCGGGCGTGGTCCATGGCCCGGTAGAGCTCATCGACGGTGCCGGGACGGAAGGCGTTGCGGACCTCGGGACGGTTGAACGCGATACGGACTGTGGGGAGATCCTTGACCGTGCCGTCCGCGGACCGTTCGACCTGCCGGTGGTACGTCATGTCCTTGAAGTCGTCGAAACCCGAAACCGTGCGCCAGCGCGAGGGGTCAAAGATGTCGGAAACCTTGGCCGGGAGATCGTTGTTCACAGTCCGAGTCTAGTAATGGCCTTAGCTGATGCAGAACTCGTTGCCTTCGGGGTCGGCCATGGTGTGCCATTCCTGGGGTCCCTGGCGGGCGGTCCAGAGGTGTTTGGCGCCGCGGGCTTCCAGCTCCTTGCGCACGACGTCCTTGTCCCGGCCGTCCAGGCGGACGTCCCAGTGCACCCGGTTCTTGACGGTCTTGGGGTTGGGATCGGTCTGGAAGAGGATACGGCGGCCTGTTTTGGGATCGGTGTCTTCGGCGGGCACGATCGCACACCCTTCGGCCCAGACGAGTTTGCCGTTGTGGGTGATGGTCTGGTCTTCGGTGGCGAATCCCTGCTCGATCATGGACCGGATGAACGCCTCGTCCTGGGGTTCGACGGTCCATTCGAGGGTCTCGGCCCACCAGTCGGCGAGTTCGTGGGGCTTCCTGCAGTCGACGGCTACCTGGATGTTGAGTGTCATGCCCACCAAGCTATTCCGACGGCGGGTGGCTGGGTAGCGCAATGCGGTCAACTTCCGTCCGGGTTACCCGAGCGGGGGACAGTGCGCGTAGAGATTTGCTGTCCCTTAGTTGGACAGGAGCTCGGGCGGGACCGCGTAGATCAGCACGACCGCCATGAGGTTCTTGGCCGCGTGCACGAAGTAGGAAAACATCAGGTTCTTGCCTGTCCAGACATAGACGGCCACCAGCACCGCGGCCATTCCCAGATAGGGCGCCAAGGCTGAAAGCACCAGTCCTTCGCGGCCCACCACATGGATGGACGCGAAAACCACCACGGAGATCACGCAGCAGATCCAGATGTTCACATGCTGCGACAACTTGCCGATCAGGAGATGGCGGAATAGGTACTCCTCAACAAACGGCCCCAGAACCACCAGCAGGGGCACCATCAACCAGGCCGGAACGTGCTGCAGCAATCCCTGGATACCCAGTTGGTTCTCGGAGCTTTGGGCAGTCCCGAACGCGGCGACGAGCAGAGCCGTCAGGATAAGCATCACCACGATCGCGAGGGGAATCATGCCCAAGGTGAACCACGGACGCGTCCCCAGGATCTTCAGGTCACGTCCCGCCACACGCCAGGCTGACGCCACGGCAAATATTCCGACGCCGGCATAGAAGACCGCGTTGACGGCATAGGACGCTGTGGCCGGGTCGGGAAACAGCTGAAGCATCAGCCGTTCGACTGCTTCCCCGCTGACCGTGAAGTAGACGGTGAACCCGAGATAGACGGCTACGGCCAAGGCATCCAGGGCAGTGAATCTGTGCAAAGGTGCCTTGGTGTGAAGAGTGCCCATGGCTCCAGCCTAGCTTTGCTGCCTGATGCTCCGGATCAGGCCAGGCCGGATATCAGGACTGCCCTGTGAGGGTGAGCGTGATGAGGACACAGTTCAAACCGACGATCAGCACGGCACTTGTCCAACCCGCGATCTTCAGCGGCATGCCGTCGGTGTGGAGGCCCATGACATCCTTCTTGCCGGTGAGCCGGATCAGGGGAATCAAGGCGAAAGGAATACCGAAGCTGAGCAACACCTGGCTCAGCACCAGGGCGAGTGTCGGCTCAATCCCGGCACCCAGCACGATCAGTGCGGGAATCAGGGTGATGACGCGGCGGGTGAGCAGGGGAATACGGACTTTGAGGAGGCCGCCCATGATGGTCGCGCCGGCATAGCAACCAACCGAAGTGGACGCCAGTCCGGATGCCAGCAAGCCGATGGCAAAGATCACGCCGATGGCCGGGCCCAGGGCGGACGTCACCGCGGCGTGGGCTCCGGCGATAGTGTCCGTGCCTTCTATGCCGCGCAGGCTGGAGGCGGCAAGAAGGAGCATCGAGATGTTGACGACCCCGGCCAGGAGCAGGGCGCCGACGACGTCCGTGCGGGTGGCGCGGATCAGCTTTGTCCGGATGACGGGGTCCGGGGAGAAACCGTGCCGGTCGCGGGCAAGGGCCGAGTGGAGGTAGATCGCGTGGGGCATCACGGTGGCGCCCAGCATGCTCGCTGCCAGAAGGATGGTGTCCGTACCTTCAAAACGCGGAACCAGCCCGCCAAGGGCGCTCCCCGCATCCGGGGGATTGACGAACAGCCCGGACACGAAGCCCACGGCGATGATCCCCAGGAGAACCAGGATGGCGTACTCGAAGGAGCGCTGGCCCCGCCGCGACTGCAAGGCCAAAAGCAGCATGGAGGCGATGCCGACGATCACGCCACCGGCAAGCAGCGGAATTCCGAACAGCAGGTTCAAGGCCACGGCTCCACCGATGACTTCCGCCATATCCGTGGCTCCGGCGACAACTTCAGCTTGCAGCCAATAGAGGCGCCGGCGCTTGTTGCCGAGCCGCTTGCCAAGAATCTCAGGGAGGCTCATTCCTGTGGCGAGGCCGAGTTTGGCTGACTGGTACTGGACCAGGACTGCCATGGCGTTGGCTACAACCAGGACCCAGACCAGCAGGTAGCCGTAGTTGGCACCGGCCGTGAGGTTGGCTGCGACGTTTCCCGGATCCACGTAGGCGATCGCAGCAACGAAGGCAGGCCCCAGGAGCAGGAGCCGGGACCATACTTTGCCGGGGGTGGCACGTGTTTCCAGGGTGGGTGCAGCCATTGGGGTTCCTCATCGTTGGGGGTACTCACTACGAGGATAGCGAAATTTAGGCACACCGAAAAGTTTTATTTAGGCAATCCATTGGAGAACCGCGGCCCGGGGTCGGAGATGGCCCATCCAGCGGATGAATATGGGCCATATCCGACCCCGCGTTGCTTCCGGAGAAAGGGGTGCTGTTGCCTGCGTCACGGGCATTCCGGTTAATCCCGTAAGATAGACGGGTTGCGCGAAGCTTCGGCGTTCTGCGTTCTTTGTCACACTTCGGGATCCTCAAAGCGGGAAAGCTCGAATTATGTGTGCCAAAGCCGCCCGTGTCCCGGCACTGGGCGAAACCCTTACAGCAATACCCCAACCCACAAGGAACAGCTGTGCCGCAAAGTACTCCCACAGATCTCCAGAGCCCCAAGGCCTCATCCACAGCCGCAGGCTCTACCCTCAGCGCCGAGGGATACAAAAAGACCCTGAGCCGCCGCCACGTCACCATGATCGCCATGGGTGGCGCCATCGGCGTCGGCCTCTTCATGGGTGCCGGTGGCCGCCTGGCCTCCACGGGCCCGGCCCTCATCTTCTCCTACGCCATCGCCGGCGTCATCGCCTACCTGCTGATGCGCGCACTCGGTGAGCTCATCATGTACCGCCAGACATCGGGCTCCTTCGTGAGCTACGCCGGCGAAATGTTCGGCAAGAAGGGCGCCTTCCTCTCCGGTTGGATGTACTTCATCAACTGGGCCATGACGGGCATTGCCGAACTCAT
This sequence comes from Paenarthrobacter sp. TAF1, assembly GCF_052113825.1. NCBI lineage: Bacteria > Bacillati > Actinomycetota > Actinomycetes > Micrococcales > Micrococcaceae > Paenarthrobacter > Paenarthrobacter sp. TAF1. The sequence continues at coordinate 419,078 of NZ_JBFRDO010000002.1, read as the reverse complement.
CGCGATCGGACTGTACTTCCAGTTCTTCTTCCCCAACGTTCCGATTGAACTGTCCGCCATTGCCGCATTGGTGCTGCTGGTGGCTGTGAACCTGTTCAGCGTCAAGGCGTTCGGCGAGTTCGAATTCTGGGCGTCCTGCCTCAAGGTCGCAGCAATCGTGATCTTCCTGGCCGTTGGCACGTTCATGGTTGTCACCAACGCCAAGGTGGGCGAGGGCCATGCGTCCGTTGCCAACCTCTTCCACGAAGACGGCGGCATGTTCCCCAAGGGCGGCCTGGTGATGATCCTGGTCCTCAACGCCGTGATCTTCGCTTACAACGCCATTGAACTCGTCGGCATCACCGCAGGCGAGATGGAGAACCCGGAACGCGAAGTTCCCAAGGCGATCCGCGCCGTCGTATTCCGCATAGTTGTCTTCTACGTCGGTTCGGTGACGCTGCTTGCCATGCTGCTGCCGTCCGACCAGTACGTCGCCGGCACCTCGCCGTTCGTTACCGTGTTCGGCCAGATGGGACTTGGCTGGATGGGCGATGTCATGAACATGATCGTCATCACCGCCGCGCTGTCCTCCTGCAACTCCGGTCTCTACTCGATCGGCCGTATCTTCCGCACCATGGCCAACAACGGCCACGCCCCGCAGTGGCTCACCAAGATGTCCACCCGCCATGTGCCGTACGCGGCCATCCTCGCGATCGGCGGCGTGTACCTCGTTGGCATCCTGCTCAACATCTGGCTGGGTGGCTCGCACGCCTTCGACCTCGCACTGAACACGGCCTCCATCGGCGTGATCTTCACGTGGGGTTCCATCTTCGCCAGCCAGATCGCGCTCCGTAAGAAGCATGGCAAGGTCTCCAGCCTCCCCATGCCCGGTTCGCCGTGGACCAGCTGGCTGGGTTTGGTCGCCCTGCTTGCCATCACTGTGCTGATCGGTTTCGACACCATGACCGACAAGGCAACAGGCGAGGTCTTCCTGCTGGGCCTGTGGACCCTTGCCACCATTCCGTTCTTCGCCCTGGTGCTGTGGATCGGCTGGCAGAAGGTCAAGAACAACCAGCCGAAGAGCGAGCTTTTCAGCTGACGCTTATGAGCTGACAGAGGCTCGACGACGGGCGCCCCCTCCAGTGATTGGTTCACCGGAAGGGGCGCCCGCCGTCGTTTCGGCCCGCTTTTGCCCGAATCAGCTTTTGCCCGGGTCAGCTTTTGCCCGGGTCAGCCTGCCAGGTGCTTCGCGAAATGCTTTTCGATGCGCCGCCATGCTTCCGGGGCGGAGGCTGGATCGGGTTTGATGCCCATGACCCGCGTCAGGGGGCGGAGCAGCTTCGGTCCTACCGGGGCGTCGTTCATGAAGGCGTGGCCCGCCGTCGGAAATTCCTTGACGTCATGCTCAATGCCGAGGCTGTTGAGGGCCTGATCCAGCTTGGCGGCAGCTCCGGGCAGGGTGCGGTCCTTGCCGCCGTAATTGGCAACCACCGGACACGCGCCTTGGAGGGCGTTATGCAGGTCCCGCGGGAGTTGGCCGTAGTTCACGGCCGCGGCGTCAAAACCATCGTTTGCGGCGAGTAACGCGAAAGCGCCGCCCATGCAGAAGCCGATGACGCCCACCTTGCCGGTGCACCTGTCATCGTTGCGCAACCACTCTTTGGCGGTGGCCACATCGGTGAAAGCCCGGCCCTCGCCCGAGAGCATAGAGCGCATGGTGGCGACGAGGCAGCGCCTTGCACCGCCGTCGCTGTACAGATCCACCGCGAGCGTCAGGTAGCCCGCCGTCGCCAGCCGGTCAGCCTGGCGACGCATCACATCATCCAATCCAAAGGCTTCGTGGATCATCACCACCCCGGGAAACGGACCCTCGCCCGGGGGCTCGGCCAGGTATCCCTTGAGGGACACTGAGCCTCCCGCTGCTTTGCTCTGTCCGCTCAAATCGATGGTGACCATGGGGTGGCCTTTCGGTGTGGTTTCCAGCGCCGGCGGTGGTTTGGCAGGGTTGCTGACCCCCGGGGACGGTTTTGTCGGCGCCCGGGGATAGGCTCGAAGCATGGAACCAGCCACCACTTTGACGCAGCATATCAACGCCGGACCGGAGCGGGCCCGGGCCGGCTTGCCGGATCTTCCGCCGGACACCGGGACCACCGCTCCAGCGGCGATTGCAAGAAAAGCGGAGGCGCTCTGATGGCGGCTGCGAAGGTGGCGGCCCCCAAGATCTCCCCGGTGCGGTTGGATGAACTGCGCGACGACGACGCCCCGGAGTTCCAGCGCGGCGAACGGTACGACGGCGTCCGGCTCACCCGGGTCTCGGCGGACGGGGAGGAACTGAGCGGCGCGGATTTCATTGAGTGTGAATTCAACGGTGTGTCCTTCAACGAGGCACAACTGCGGGGAGCGACGTTCCGTGAGTGCATCCTGGCTGAGCCGTACGCGCCCGTGTTCATGGCTGCGCGTACGTCCTGGCAGGATGTCGAGATCACCAATCCCCGATGGGGTTCGGCCGAACTTTATGAGGGCAACTGGCGCTCGGTCCGAATCGACGGCGGCAAGCTGGACTACGTGAATCTCCGTGGTTCCAAGCTCATGGATGTCCAGATCTCCGATTGCATCATCAACGAACTCGATCTCGGTGGATGCACGGGAACGCGGGTGGCGTTGAAGAACTGCACCATCGGAACCCTTGATGTGACGGGCGCCAAGCTCAAGGACGTGGATCTGCGGACATCGGAGTTTCGGGGAATCAATGGTTTGGCCGGGCTGGCGGGGGCGGTTATCGACGATTACCAGTTGAGCTTGATGGCGCCGTTGTTGGCCGGTCATCTCGGAATCCGGGTGGTCTGAGCGGGGTGGGATGCGGTCCGGCGGGCAGCTTCATCTGTTGACCCTCCCGCTGGGCCGTGTAATCTTTATAGAACGAACGGTCGGTATATTATTCGAGGCCGGTCCCTTTCACTTTCGCGAAGGATGTTCTCATGGTCGAGGCTTTTCTTGTTGGCGGCGCACGGACGCCTGTGGGTCGCTATGGTGGGGCGCTGTCCTCAGTCCGACCCGATGATCTCGCCGCATTGGTGGTCCGGGAAGCTGTGGCGCGTGCCGGCGTCGACCCTGACTCGATTGATGAGGTGATCCTCGGCAACGCCAACGGCGCCGGGGAGGAAAACCGCAATGTTGCCCGAATGGCAACCCTCCTTGCCGGGCTTCCCCTCCACATCCCGGGCATTACGGTCAACCGGCTCTGCGCTTCCGGATTGAGCGCCATCATCATGGCCAGTCAGATGATCAAATCCGGTGCCGCGGACATCGTGGTTGCCGGCGGCGTCGAGTCCATGAGCCGTGCGCCGTGGGTCCAGGAGAAGCCGACCACGGCCTTCGCCAAGCCTGGCCAGATTTTTGATACCTCCATCGGCTGGCGCTTCGCCAACCCGCTCTTCACCAAGGGCGAGCTGTCGCGCGACGGCAAGATGACCTACTCAATGCCGGAAACTGCCGAGGAAGTCGGCCGTGTGGACAATATCTCCCGCGAAGACGCCGACGCGTTTGCCGTTCGGTCGCACGAGCGTGCGCTGGCAGCCATCGCCGGCGGACGGTTCAAAGATGAGATCGTTCCCGTCACCGTGAAAACGCGGAAGTCCGAGACCGTGGTGGACACGGACGAAGGCCCCCGGGAAGGAACCACCATGGACGTCCTTGCCGGATTGCGCCCCGTGGTTCCCGGTGGATCCGTGGTCACCGCCGGGAACTCCTCCTCCCTCAACGACGGCGCTTCGGCCATCATCGTCGCCTCCGAAGCCGCCATCAAGAAGTTCGGCCTCACACCACGCGCCCGCATCATCGACGGCGCCTCAGCCGGCTGCGAGCCCGAGATCATGGGCATCGGTCCCGTCCCTGCCACCCAAAAGGTGCTGGCCCGCACCGGGCTCAGCGTCGACCAGCTCGGTGCCGTGGAACTCAACGAGGCTTTCGCCACCCAGTCCCTCGCCAGCATGCGTCGCCTTGGACTTGACCCTGAAATCGTCAACAACGACGGCGGTGCCATCAGTTTGGGACACCCCCTCGGTTCCAGCGGCTCAAGGATCGCCATCACACTGCTGGGCCGGATGGAACGCGAATTGGCCTCGGCGACGGGACCGAAACTCGGCCTGGCCACCATGTGCATCGGCGTGGGCCAAGGCACGGCAATGCTGCTGGAAGGCGTGTAATGGCACTGAATCCTGAAGACTTCACTACGCTCCTGCTCGAAGAACGCGACGACCGCCTGACCGTTCTGCTGAACCGCCCCGAGGTCCGCAACGCGATCGACCAGAAAATGGTGGACGAGCTTCATGCCGTGTGTGCCGAGCTGGAGCGGAACCCCAGAATACTGATCATTGCCGGTACCGACGGTGTGTTCGCATCCGGTGCCGATATCGGCCAGTTGCGTGAGCGGCGCAGGGACGACGCTTTGCAGGGCATCAACTCCACGATCTTTGTCCGCATCGCCAAGCTGCCCATGCCCGTCATCGCTGCGTTGGATGGTTACTGCCTGGGCGGCGGCGCTGAGTTGGCATACGCTGCCGATTTCCGGATCGGCACCCCGAGCGTGCGTATCGGCAACCCGGAAACCGGATTGGGCATCATGGCCGCTGCCGGCGCCACCTGGCGTCTCAAGGAACTCGTCGGGGAACCGAAAGCCAAGGAGATCCTCCTGGCCGGGGCGGTACTGCGGGCTGAAGAGGCGCTGCGGATCAACCTCATTACCGGGATCTACGAAGCTCCCGAGCTGATGGATGCGGCCCATGCCCTGGCAGACCGGATCGCCCGCCAGGATCCGATGGCCGTGCGCATCACCAAGTCGGTGTTCCACGCGCCGGCGGAGGCCCATCCCGTGATCGACACCCTCGCCCAGGGGATCCTCTTTGAGTCCCAGGCGAAGTTCGACCGCATGCAGGCATTCCTCGACAAGAAGTCGGCCAAAGCTTCGCAAGATTCCGACGCTTCCACGCAGGACAGGACGCAGAAATGACCACAGTATCCGCAATCCCGCACGTCGTAGGTGTCCTCGGCGGAGGCCGGATGGGCGCCGGCATCGCGCACGCCTTCCTCACCAAAGGTGCCACGGTCATTGTGGTGGAACGCGACCATGAGGCTGCAGCCGGTGCGCACTCGCGGGTAGCCGACGCCGTGGCCAAATCCGCAGCGCGTGGCACCCTCGCTGAAACAACCGACGAGGCAATGTCGCGCTTCAGTACCTCCACGGACTACGAATCCTTCGTCCACTGCGGCCTGGTGATTGAAGCCGTGCCAGAGGACTACGACCTCAAGGTCACGGCGCTCAAGGCCGTGGAGGACCACCTGTCTGCCGATGCTTTCCTGGCCTCCAACACGTCGTCGCTGTCTGTCACAGGACTCGCCAACGAACTTCGCCGGCCTGCAAACTTCGTCGGGCTGCACTTCTTCAACCCTGTTCCCGCATCCACCCTCATCGAGGTGGTGCTGGCCAAGGAGACGTCTCCCGAACTCGCTGAAGCGGCAAAAAGCTGGACGGAGGCACTCGGCAAGACCGCCGTCGTCGTCAATGACGCTCCGGGCTTTGCATCCTCACGGCTGGGGGTGGCCATAGCCCTGGAAGCGATGCGCATGGTGGAAGAGGGCGTGGCGTCCGCGGAGGACATCGATGCCGCGATGGTTCTCGGCTACAAGCACCCCACGGGCCCGCTGAAGACCACGGACATTGTCGGGTTGGACGTGCGGCTTGGCATTGCCGAGTACCTGCAGTCCACGCTGGGCGACCGTTTTGCTCCGCCACAGATCCTTCGGGACAAAGTGGCGCGGGGAGAGCTGGGCCGCAAAACGGGCAAGGGCTTCTTCGACTGGAACGACTAAGCGCTGGGTCCAGTTAGGCTATCCGGGTGACTTTCATTGAACCCATTACCCTGACCGGCAAGTTCGTGACCCTTGAGCCGTTGAGCCAGGAACACCACGATGGCCTGGTGGATGCGGCCCGCGACGGAGATCTGTGGAAGCTTTGGTACACCTCCGTTCCGACGCCGGAGGGCATGGCTGCGGACATCGAGCGTCGCCTTTCCTTGCAGGAGGCGGGCTCCATGCTGCCGTTCGCCACGCGCTCCAAAGCCACGGGCAAACTGATCGGCATGACCACGTACATGAACATCGACGCCGCGACCCCTCGCGTGGAGATCGGTTCCACCTGGAACGCGGCGTCGGCGCACGGTACAGGAACCAACCCGGATTCCAAGCTGCTGCTGCTGCGGCACGCCTTTGAAGCCCTGGGCTGCCCGGCCGTGGAATTCCGCACGCACTGGCTGAACCACCAGTCCCGTGAAGCCATCGCCCGGCTCGGCGCCAAGCAGGACGGGGTTCTCCGGAACCACTCCCGCACCAAGGACGGCGTGCTTCGCGACACAGTGGTGTTCTCCATCCTTGAGCACGAGTGGCCGGCTGTGCGCAACGGTCTCGAGTACCGGCTGGCCAAGTACGGCGCCGAGGGGTGAGCTTTCGGCGGTAAGCGCCCGCGGTTGGTCCCGAGAGCTCACTCCTCGGCGCGCAGGCGGTCCCTTCCGGCCCGTCAATGTGCTTAGCTGGCTGCTATGGACGGGACTTCTTCAACGCACCAAAGTGTCCACTGGGATGGCGCTGTCAACGCCTGGAAGATCGCCGGCGACGTGTACCGGATGGGTCGCCACGAATGGGTCACCGGGGACGGTTGGCAGCAAATGTACGACGACGGCGTCCGCACCGTGATCGACCTCCGCGCCTCGCGCGAGCGGCGGCAACGCGACACGGATCCTGAGGTGCCGGACGATGTGAAGGCGCGCATCGACGTCGTCCATTGCCCCACGGAAGACCCGGACCACAGCCAATTCAGTGAGCTGTTCGGCCCGTACCTGAGGGATCCGGCCCAGTATGGCGACTATCTGCAGCTGTTCGGGAGGAAGGTCGCCGCCGTCTTCAAAGCCATCGCTGCCTCACCGGGCAAAGTGGTGGTGCACTGTTCTGCCGGGAGGGACCGGAGCGGAATGATCGCCCTGATGCTGCAGCGGCTCGCGGGGATGGACGATCAGGAAATCCTTGCCGGGTATGAGCTTGCTGCCCGCGGGATCAATGAGCGGCACCGGACCCATGGGGCGCCCCACGCACATGATCCGTATCTTCCCGACGAGCAGCTCGAGGCCATGTTGGCTGAACGCCTGGCGGCTTTGCGGAGCTTCCTGGCTTCGCTTGATGTTGCTGGATTCCTCACGGACAACGGGCTTTCTCTGGAAGAGCTGGGCGCGGTCCGGGCCAAGGTGGGAGCCGGGGCGGGCTTCTCCGCTTGAAAAACAACTGCTGTACTCGCCGGGGGATTCATGTACCCTGTATATATTACCGAACGGCCGGTCAGTAATGTTGGCTTCAGTCATCTGACCGTGCCGATTTCCTGTGCCTTGGAAGGACCCGTCGACGATGACCACTACCGCAGTCGCCCCGGAAACCACAGCCGTTGCCACCGTCCCCAGCTACGTCCAGGATGCCTGGTGGACCCCGGCCCCCGATGCCAAGAAGGTTCCTGTTCGCGACGCCAGCACCGGAGAAGTCCTGGCGAACGTGAGCACCGACGGCCTGGACCTGGCCGCCGTCGTGCATTTCGCGCGGACCACCGGCCAGGCTGAACTCGGGAAGCTGACGTTCCACCAGCGCGCGCTCAAGCTCAAAGAGCTTGCCATGTACCTCAACGGGCGCCGTGAAGAGCTGTACGCGTCGTCCTCGCAGAGCGGCGCCACCAAGATCGACAACATGATCGATATCGACGGCGGCATCGGCGTCCTCTTCACCTTCGGTTCCAAGGGCCGCCGCGAACTCCCGAACTCGCAGGTCATTGTCGATGGCCCCATGGAGGTGCTCTCCAAGGACGGCTCGTTCGCCGGTGAGCACATCTACACCCGCATTCCAGGCGTCGCTGTTCAGATCAACGCCTTCAACTTCCCCGTCTGGGGCATGCTGGAAAAGTTCGCCCCAGCGTTCCTGGCCGGCGTTCCCACCATCGTGAAGCCTGCCACGCCCACCGGCTATGTGGCCGCTGACGCCGTCAGGGCAATCGTCGAGTCCGGCATCCTCCCGGCCGGTTCCCTGCAGCTGATCTCCGGGTCTGCCCGGACCATCCTGGACGAACTCGACTACCGCGACCTCGTTTCCTTCACGGGCTCGGCATCCACCGCCAACTCCCTCAAATCCCATCGGAACGTGGTGCAGGGCGGTGTCCGCTTCACCTCCGAGACCGACTCGCTCAACGCAGCAATCCTTGGCCCCGACGCCGTTCCCGGGACCCCTGAATTCGATGCCTTCGTCAAAGCCGTCGTCACCGAGATGACCGTCAAGGCCGGCCAGAAGTGCACTGCCATCCGCCGCGTCATCGTTCCCCAGGAGTTGACCGCTGACGTCGCGGCCGCCGTCGGAGCCCGCATCAACGAACGCGTCGTACTCGGCGACCCGCGCGCCGAGGGCGTCACCATGGGCGCCCTGGCTTCCCTCGAACAGCTCGCCGACGTCCGCGCGGCCGTGCAGTCAATGCTCGACGCCGGAGGTGAACTTGCGTACGGATCCCTCGATTCGCCGTCGGTCACCTCCGTTGGAGGCACCGTAGGAGTTGTGGAGGACGGCGCGTTCATGTCGCCCGTGCTCCTCAGCTGGGCAGACGCCGAAGCCGAAGAAGTCCACTCCCTGGAAGCCTTCGGGCCGGTTTCTTCCGTGCTCGGGTACTCCGACCTTGCCGACGCCATCCGCTTGGCAGCTCGCGGCTCAGGCTCGCTGGTGGCTTCCGTGTGCACCAACGATCCCGCTGTCGCCCGCGAACTGGTGACAGGAATCGCAGCCCACCACGGCCGCGTGCACATGCTCAACCGCGAAGACGCACGCTCCTCCACCGGACACGGCTCGCCGGTGCCCCACCTGGTCCACGGCGGTCCGGGCCGCGCCGGCGGTGGCGAGGAACTGGGTGGCATCCGTTCCGTCCTGCACCACATGCAGCGCACGGCCATCCAAGGTTCGCCGAACATGCTCACCGCGGTCACTGGCCAGTGGCACACCGGCGCCGACCGCAACTTCACTGTGGAAACAGAAGGTGAGCACCCGTTCCGGAAGCACCTTTCGACCCTCCGCATTGGTGACGCCGTCCGTTCGGAACTGCGGGAGGTCAGGCTTGAAGACATCACCGCCTTCGCGAACTCCACGGGCGACACCTTCTACGCGCACACCAACCAGGAAGCCGCCGAAGCCAACCCCTTCTTCCCGGGCATCGTGGCCCACGGCTACTTGCTGCTGAGCTGGGCCGCGGGGCTGTTCGTGGAGCCCGCGCCGGGTCCCGTGCTGGCCAACTACGGCCTGGAGAACCTGCGCTTCATCACCCCGGTCGCAGCCGGCGACTCCATCCGCGTCACACTGACGGCCAAGAAGATCACCCCGCGTGAGACCGACGAATACGGCGAGGTGGCGTGGGACGCCGTCCTGACCAACCAGAACGACGAGATCGTGGCCACCTACGACGTCCTGACCCTCGTGGAGAAGTAACCCTTCCTCACGTTCCTAGGGTTTGGTCGTGACGCTTGCTCACATCCCGCGTGTTTGGTGGTGTCGCTTGCTCACGTTCCTTGGGTTTGGTGGTAACCCTTCCTCACGTTCCTAGGGTTTGGTCGTGACGCTTGCTCACATCCCGCGTGTTTCGTCGTGACGCTTGCTCACGTTCCTAGGGTTTGGTGGTAACCCTTCCTCACGAACGAAACGCCTTCTCACATCGTGGGATGGCGTTTCGTTTTGTGCCTGCGCGTCTATGGGCATTGCACGACGACGGCACCTGGCGCGCATGCCACGCCCACCTTTGGGGAGGGTGTGATGGAGCGTYGGCATCAAACACGTGGGGTGTGATGGAGCGTTGGCATCAAACACGTGGGGTGTGATGGAGCGTTGGCATCAAACACGTGGGGTGTGATGGAGCGTCGGCAACGAAGGGCGTGGGGTGTGATGGAGCGTTTGGCATCAAGCACGGGGGATGTGAGGGAGCGTCGGCATCAAGCACGCGGGATGTGCGGGAGGGTCAGGCTGCGGTGTGGAGTCCGTCGAAGGCCATGGTGATGACGTCGTCCGCGAGCTTCTCAGGGGACAGGGAACCGCCGGGCTTGTACCACTCCACGATCGAGTTGATGGTGCCGAACAGGAGCCGTGTGACCGTCCGGGGATCGATGTCCTGGCGCAGGGAGCCGTCCTCGCGGGCGGCGGAAATCAACTCAGCCACCTTGTGGTCGAATGCGCGCCGGCGTTCCAGTGCGTCCCGTTCGATCTCCGTGTTTCCGCGCAAACGCAGCAGCAGGGTCACAAACGGCAAGCGGTCCACCAGCACCGCGATGGTCTGCCGCAGCACGAACTCGAGCCGCGCATCAGCAGGTCCGGACGTTGCTGAGGGCTCCTCCAGGATGGCCTCAAGACCACCCAGTGCGTGGTCCAGGGCGAGCTTCAGCAGATCGCCCTTGGACGGCACGTGGTGGTAGATGGCTGACTTGGAGATCCCGAGGTTCTCGGCCAGGATGCCCATGGACGTGGCGTCGTACCCGTGGCGGTTGAAGACGTCGACGGCGATGCGGAGCACCGACTGCTGGTCATAACCGGGCCGTCCGCGCTTGGTGGTGGTCTCAGTAGGCATGCTGGCATTTTCTCACGATCTCAACCGGGGAAGGCGCTCAGCCCTTGGGCCGCATGTCGTAGATCCGGCGGAGCTTGCCGTTGGACCGCTCAAGCGAGCCCGGCTCCACAACGTCGACTACGCAGGATGACCCGACGTGAATCTTGATCTGCTCACGCAAGGTGTGGGCCGCCGTCGTGCCGGCGTCAACGGTGACGTTTTCGCGCCGCTCAATCTTCACGGTCAGCGAGTCCATGCGCTTGCCCTCTGGGCGCGTGATTTCGAGCTGGAAGTGGGGGCTGAGCTCGGGGATGCGGAGTGCGATTTCTTCGATCTGCGACGGGAAGAGGTTCACGCCACGGAGGATGATCATGTCGTCGCTGCGGCCGGTGATGCGGCCCATGCGGCGGTGCGCGGGACGTGCGGTGCCGGGCAGCAGGCGGGTGAGGTCCTTGGTGCGGTACCGGATGATCGGCAGCGCTTCCTTGGTCAACGAGGTGAAAACGAGTTCGCCCGGTTCGCCGTCGCCCAGGACCGTGGAGTGATCGAACGGGTCGATGATTTCGGGGCGGAAGTGGTCTTCCCAGATGTGGCAGCCGTCCTGCGTTTCAACCGCTTCACCCGCAACTCCCGGACCCATGACTTCGGAGAGCCCGTAAATGTCCGAGGCTTTGATGTTCATGGTGACTTCGAGTTCGTGCCGCATTTCCTCTGTCCACGGCTCTGCGCCGAGCACTGCGTATTTGAGGGAGGTGGACGTGGGATCGATTCCCATGTGCGCCATGGCGTCGGCGATGGTGAGCAGGTAGGTGGGTGTGGCCAGGATGGCGTCCGGCTTGAAGTCCTGGATGAGCTGGATCTGGCGTTCGGTCTGGCCGCCTGACATGGGGATGACGGTGCAGCCGAGCGCTTCGGCGCCGGCGTGCGCGCCCAGGCCGCCGGTGAAGAGGCCGTAGCCGTAGGCGTTGTGGACTTTCATGCCGGGGCGGACGCCGGAGGCGCGGAAGGACCGGGCCACCAGTGTTGCCCAGTTGGCGAGGTCGTTCTTGGTGTAGCCGACCACAGTAGGCCGTCCGGTGGTGCCGGAGCTGGCGTGGATGCGTGCCACCTGGTCCTGCGGGACGGCGAACATGCCGAACGGGTACTCCAGGCGGAGGTCTTCCTTGGTGGTGTAGGGGAACTTGCCAAGGTCGCTCAGTTCGCGGAGGTCCGACGGGTGCACGCCGGCTTCATCGAACTTGCGCTTGTACAGGGGAACGCGATCGTAGGCGTAGGCCACCGTGTGCTGGAGGCGGGTGAGCTGGAGTGCCTCGAGTTCGTCGCGGGAGATGGTCTCTTCACGGTCCAGCACGGGAGAACCGGCTTCGGACATGTTGGCGGTGGGTGCGGCCACGGTGTTCTGCGTCATGGGGGTTTCCTACTTCTTGGAGATGGTACGGCTGCGGCCACGGAACTCAGCAATGAGTTCGCCGGTCTCTGCGTCGGATGCGGTGTCCGGGGCAGCATCGGGGGAGGCCGCGAAGATCTGGATGTCGTACAGTCCGCTGCGTCCCGTGCTTGCGCGGCGGTTTGCGACGGCGGTAATCACCTGGCCCTGGTAGGCCGGCTTGATGAAGTTGATGTCGACGCCGGAGGCCACCGTGATGGAGGCCGCCTCCTCGGGTGTCGGGTTGGCCGGGTTGCAGGCCAGTGCGAAGGCGGTGTCGCCGAAGGCAAAGATCATTCCGCCGTGGGCCATGCCGAATCCGTTGAGCATCTCCTGCCGGAGGTGCATGCGGATTGTGGCGTGGCCGTCGTCGAGCTTGAGGACCTCGATACCCATCCATTCGGACGCGTAGTCGTTCGTCAGGATGTGGTGCGATGCACCGGAGAGGGTTGTTTCAACCATGCGTCATTGCCTCCAGCTTTATTTACCGAATGTTCATTAGGTAATCCCAGATCGCGCCACGTGTCAAGACTGGGCCACTATTCGTCCCGGCCTAGTAGCCTCATGTGCATGCCCGAAATTGAGCTCCCGATTGTCACCGACCGCCTGATCCTGCGCCGTTTCGGCGTGGAAGACCTGGAACGCTTCCACGAATACCAAGCCCTCCCCGAAACAGCCCGCTTCCTGTTCCGCCACGAACTCACCAAGACCAAGTCCATGGAGGTCCTGGGCCGCTACGCCAACTTCGAGTTCAACCAGGAAGGGGATTGGGTGTGCCTGGCCATTGAGCGCCAGGACCAGCCGGGCCTGGTAGGCGAGGTCGTGCTGAAATGGCTGGAAGGCACCGGGCAGGGCGAGCTTGGCTGGATCCTGCACCCGGATGCCCGTGGCCACGGATACGCCACGGAGGCAGCCGAAGCCGTCCTGCGCCTGGCGTTCGAGCAGTTGTCCTTCCACCGCGTGGACGCCAAGCTCGATGCCCTCAACGAAGGCTCGGCGGGGATCTGCCAGCGGCTCGGGATGCGTTTGGAGGCAACCTTGGTGGACAACTGGCACTACAAGGGCCAGTGGGCTACGGAGAACATCTACGCAATCCTGGACTCGGAGTGGCGCAACCGGCACCGCCCGTGGACCCGCAGCGTCAGCTGACCGGCCACGTGTTGTGGTGCTTCAGCTGCTCGGTCAGCTGTGCCTCGGCCAGCGGCCTGCTGAAGTAGTAGCCCTGTCCGCTGGTGCAGCCAATGCCCAACAGGTACTCGGCCTGCTCCGCAGTTTCGATGCCTTCCCAGACGGCATTCAGCCCGCATGCCCGGATCAGCTGCAATACCGCTGCCAGGAGGGCAGGCTGGGAAGGATCGCTGCCCAGTGCTGACAGCAGTGTCCGGTCCACTTTCACGGTGTCGACGGGCAACTGCCGCAGGTAGCTGATGGACGAATAGCCCGTGCCGAAGTCATCGATCTCCAGCCCCACCCCCAAACGGCGCAGGCTGTTGAGGGTGTATCGATCCAGGTCGTTTCCCTGGATGACGGCGCTCTCGGTCAGCTCCAGCACCAGGAGCGAGGGGTCCAGGTCTGCCTCAGAGAGCGCCTCCCGCACGTCTTCCACGAACTCCAGCCGCTGCAGATCCGCCGCCGAAACGTTGATGCGCATGCTGAAGCGGTGGCGTCGGGTCATGGGGTCGGTTCGCCATTGCTTCAATTGTTCGACGGCGGTGCGGAGCACCCAGCCGCCCAGATCGGAGATCATTCCCGTTTCTTCGGCGATGGGGATGAACTCATCGGGCATGATGAGTCCACGGGTGGGGTGGTTCCAACGGACCAGGGCCTCCACGCCTTCGATTTCCCGGGTGTCCAGCCTGACGATGGGCTGGTAGTGGAGCACCAGCTGGGAACCGGCGATTGCCTCCTTGAGTTCGCCGATCAGTTGGTTGCGCATCTGCCGCGCGTGCAACATGGCCGCTTCGAAGATCTTCAGCCGTCCACGGCCGTCGGATTTGGACTCGTACATGGCGATGTCCGCCTCCATCATGAGTTCCTCCGCGCGCTGGCCGGGGTCGGCCATGCGCAGGCCCATGCTGGCACCGCACCGTAGGTGCTGGCCTTCGATCTCCATGACCTCTACGACGGCGGCGAGGATGCGGTTGCCGATGGCGGCGGCTTCGCTGGGGCTTACCCCAGGGATCAGAACCGCGAATTCGTCACCACCCATCCGTGCCACCATGTCCTGTTCCCGGACCGCCCCGCTGATCCTCCCGGCTACGGTTTCCAGGACTTTGTCGCCGATGGTGTGGCCCAGGGAGTCGTTGATGGCTTTGAAACCGTCCATGTCCAGCAGCAGGATGGCGGCCCTCTTCTTGCCGTCTACCTCCCCGGCCTGTGCTTCGTTGAGCGCGGCGGCAAAGGCCGAACGGTTGTGAAGGCCCGTCAAGGGATCGGTCATGGCCATGCGGCGCATTGCGAGGTGGGCTTCGTTGAGCTGCTGGGTACGGGCCTGCACCCGCTGTTCCAGCTCCTCGTAAACAATCTGCAGGTCTTCGGCAAGGAGGTTCGTGCCCATGATGACGGCGTCGATCTCATCGCGCGCTTCGGAGACCTCCACCCGGGTGCTCAGGTCTCCTGCAGCGAGCCGGACAATGCCTTCGAGGAGCAGCTCCAAGCGGGGATCGTTCCCGGAATACATGCTTGCCTCGGCCACAACTAAACCTTGCGTGGCCCGTCCTGCAGTTCAACAGTCTTCTGCAAGTAGTCGCGAACCGCCGCACTGCGCTCGGGCAGTGCTGCTTGGTCAAAAAGCTTTGCTGCGACTTCGCATGCTGCCAGGCCGTCGTCCGTCCGGCCGGAGTCCAACAGGGCCCGGGCCAGGAGGAAATGCGCTTCGGCCGCGGTTTGGGTGGCCAAGATGGAGGAGCGGGCACTCAACGGCTCAAGGATGGCCAGGGCCTCCTTCATTTGGCCGTTGAGGAAATTCCAGTGGGCGCGGACCAGTGACATTTCCAGGTGGTCCCGCTCTGAGCCGCCCACAATATCGGTGGCGAGCTCGGCCCGTTCGATGCAGCGCAAGGTGGCGGCGTCGTCGAGCTTGGCCTGGAGCCGCATTTCCGCCGAGGCGCGGTTGAAGCGTGCCCACAGATCGACGTCTTTCGACGGCGAAAGCCGTTCCGCGGCAAGGTCGTGATATCTGCCGCCATCGGCCACCCGGTCGGCCAGGAACGCTACGTTTCCTATGACCCAATAGCCTTTGCCCGCGGTGTCTTCGTCAATGTCGTCGGTGATCAACGTTTCCAGGACAAGGCATTCGCGCCAGGCGTCATCCAGGAGCCGGCTTTCTGCCAGGGCTGCAATAAGCGCACGCTGGGCCAGGATCTGCACGTACAGCAAATCGGAGTCCAAGGACGCGAGTTTCGCGGCATCGGCTGCGGTGGTGGCAGCCTCCGCGAGCCGGCCCAGTCCTTGGTATGCCACGGCCACCATGGTTCCCGCTTTCGCGCCGAGCTCGGGGGAAGTGGCTGTGAAGCTGTGGTCCTTCAGCTCTGTGGCCAGTTGAAGGTATTCCTCGATCCGTCCCTGGTCACGGAGGCATTCGGCCTGCAAATAGCGCATGTCCCACCAGGAATGGTCGTCCCCGGCTTCCGAGGCCAGCTCCGCGGCTTCACCCGCAAGCCTGAAGGCCTCGTCGAAATCCCGTTCCTTCCACTTGGCACGGGCCGTGAGACCGGCCACGAGGTGCGAGGCGAGGTGGGGACTATTCATGTGCCCATTATCCATGTCATTGYCGGAGAAAAGCTCGTATAGTTTGCCCCGTGACTTTATTCAAGTCACAGTCAACAATTCGCATCAGTACGAAAGGGCATAGCGGATGAAAAAATTTGCGGCAACCCTGCTCATGGCGGCAGTTCTGGCAGTAACGGGATTCGCTGCTCCGGCTAATGCCGAGCCTTCGCAGGACAGCACGGCAATCGGCTGGTGGCCGAACAGCACCACCACAACCAAGACGAACACCACCAGCATCGGGTGGTGGCCGAACTAAACATTGGGGGAGCCTCTCAAGGCCACTTGACATAAAATTGATGCCCCGGGCCGCTGCCTGGGGCATCAATTTTTGTTTCAAATTATGTCGCGCATTAGTGACGGCCCGGGTGTGGTCCGGCTGAGCCATTGACAGGGCTGTCACAGGGCCTCGAAACCTAAGGTCCGCCGACGGGCAGCTCCACGGACACCGTGGTCCCGGAGCCGAGGGTGGAGTCAAACACCATGCGTCCCATGTGGCGGCTGATGATGTCATGTGCGATTGCCAGGCCCAGGCCGCTGCCGGGAACTGCTGCCGAGGTGGCATTGGAAGCGCGGTAGAAACGGGTCAGGATATGGGGGAGATCGTGTTCCGGGATACCAAGGCCGTTGTCTGCGATCTTGACCAACGCTGCCCGCCCACCATCCTTGGAAGAGGACACGGCGCTGCTGATGCCCACCCGGCCGCCCTCGGGGGTGAACTTGATGGCGTTGGCCACGATGTTCGTGAAGACCTGTTCCAGTTTTGCCTCGTCCGCGGTGACTTCGATGTCCTCGGGGCCCTCCGTGACAGACACCGACACGTGGCGGGACTCTGCCAGTGGCCTCAGCGTCGCCACGACAACCTGGAGGAGCTTGGCGATGTCCACCGGTTTGAGGTCGAGGTTGCTGCCGTCCTGCATCGATACCGTCAGCATGTCCTCAATGAGCTTCCGCAGGCGGCTGGAGTTCCGGGCTATGACGTCCAGCATCCTGTTGATGCCCTCGGGAACCGGGCCACCTGAACCGTCCTGGATCATGTCCAGGTAGGCAGTGATGGAGGTCAACGGGGTGCGAAGCTCGTGGTTCACGGTGGCCAGGAAGTCAGTCTTGGCCTTGTCCAGTTGCCGCAGCTGGTGCAGGACACGCTGCTGTGCGCTGATGAGGTTTCCCTGGATGAGTCCGTGCGCAACGTTTCCGGCCACGTGCTGCAGGAGTGCGATTTCGGGCCGGGTCCATTCGTGCCGGTCCTCCACTGTGGAGAGCAGGATGATGCCCATGGCCGATGCGCCTTCGCCCACAGGCAGCAGCACTGTAGAGACGGGGTTGAGTTCGTTGGACCAGGTTTTCAGGGCCTGGGCGATGGCCGAGTCGGGGTCCTCACGGTGGTCGGTAATGGCCAGCACATCTGCCGCAGCCCATAGTTTGTTGGCCACCTCCGTGATGGCGCCCTCACTGCCGCCCAGCCTTGCCGGAAGCATCTGGCGTCCCGGGCGGCTCCATTGGGCGCGGATGCTGGGGACCCGTTCATCCTGGAACGTCGCGAACCAGACGTGGTCCACACCCAGGGCGTCGCCGAAACCCTGGACGACGTGGTCTGCGATCAGCTGGGGGTCGTTCGTTTCCCGGATCGCTGACGAAACTCCCCGCAGGCTCTCGCGCAAGGCCTCGACCTCGCCCCGGGAGCGCGCGCGTTCCTTGGAGCGGCCGATCAGGGTTTGCACCCGATGGACAATTTCGCCCCCGCGGACCGGGCTCATGACGTAGTCGGCAACCCGCCATGACTCCACGGCTTCCACATCCAGCGATTCGTCTTCACCGAGGAGGAGCAGGACCGGGACCCCGGGATTGCGGAGGGACTGCCCGAGCGAGCTTTCCGCTACCACTACCGCGGGGCGCTCGTGCTGGAGCAGCGAAGCGATTTCGCCGGCGTCCTTGGCAGGAAGAACGCGGAAGCCCGCGGCAGCGAGGGCCGCCGATGCCACGGCCAGGCGGTCCGCATCGGAATCTGCGACCACGGCGGAAAGGGAATGCTGTACTTCGGCATTGTCCTGGCCCACTGAGCCCCTTCCCTTCAACGCTTAACCACGTAAATTCCGGATGTGGCAACACCCTATCAGCGGCGTGGGGGCGTACGGACGCCACGCAGCAAACGGGCTGGATGAGTCGTGGGTCACGCCTTTACATTGTCCTTCGGATTCGACAGCCTTGAAGAAGCACCGAAGCCCACTGCCTGTGGCCCAGAATCGGATGAGGAGCATCGTGGACCAACCCGCCACACCGCCGGAACACCAGCAGGTGATGTTTGAGCTGGAGCTTGAAGAGTCCGGAATTCTGCGTCTTACCTGGCCTCGCGGCGCCAGGATCAAGGAAGGGGACGCACAGCGGGCCATGGACCGGGTCAACGAGCTGTGCGGCCAGGAACGCCACCCCATGATTGTGGACATGGCAACCACGGACGACGTCACGCGCGGCGCCCGCTCCGTCTTCGCCAAACCCTGCCAAGCCAACAGGATCGCCCTTTGGGGTTCGTCGCCGGTGGACCGGGTCATTGCCAATTTCTTCCTGGGCATCATGAAGCCGCCGTGTCCCACCAAATTCTTCACCTCCGAAACAGAAGCGCTGGAGTGGCTGGTGCAGGGATAAGGCACCCTATATTTGGAGCATGCTCTCTGCGCTGAGGAAGTACCTGCTGATCCCACGCCTCATCAGGCTCTCCTCTTCGGCGCCCAAGGATCCGCTGACCGCCTGGGACCAATACTGGGGCAACGTGCGATCGACGGGAGCCAGCGGCGATGTCCTCTGGGACTCGGGAAGCGACCATGAACTGAACGGCTACCTTCCCAAGCTGGCGAAACTTGACCCGGCCCTCCCTGTGGTGGACGTTGGATGCGGCAACGGCAGTTTCACCCGGCTCCTCGCAGGGCACTTCCCCCTGGCCCTGGGGCTCGACTACTCCGCCAACGCCATCGACCGCGCCCGGCAGGAGTCAGCCGGCATCACGACGGCGGCATTCGCCGTGTGCGACATGACGGCACCGGACGCTGCGCAGACTGTCGCAACGGCGCTGGAAAAGGCGGGCTGGACCGGCGACGCCAACGTCTTCATCCGAGGCGTGCTGCACGTGCTGGACCGCAAAGGACGTGCAGCCTTGGCGGCAAACCTGCTGCCCGTCGTCGGACGCCGTGGCGGCGTGTTCCTGGCAGAGACCAACTTTCCCGGCACCCCCGTGGACTACGTCAGCCACCTCGGCGCTACCCGCAAGTCGATCCCTGCACCGCTTGAATGGGCCATCCGCGGATTGCCCATGCCGGGCCGCTTCGGCGCGGCGCAGCGCGCCAAGGCCTTTCCGACGGCGGACTGGAACGTTGTGGAGGACGGCGCGACGAACATCGAAACCCGTCCGTTGAGCAACCCATCGGTTCCGGATGTGATCCCGGGGTATTACGCCATCCTCCGCTCAAGGTCTACTTGAGGCCGGCTCCCGGAAGCAGTTTCGTGGCGCCCAGGGAGTCGGCCACGAAGGCGTAGTCCCAGGCACGCTCGCGCCACTGCACGTAGCGGCCCGACGCGCCACCGTGGCCGCCGTCCATCTCGATCTTCATGACGATCGGCTCCGTCCCAGTGGAGGTGGCGCGCAGAGCCTGGACCCACTTGGCCGGTTCAACGTAAAGCACGCGGGTGTCATTGAAGGACGTCACAGCGGCGATCTTTGGATAGGCCGTGGCTCCCACATTCTCGTAGGGAGTGTACGACTTCATGTACGCATACGCCTGGGGATCGGTAATCGGGTTTCCCCATTCCTCCCATTCGAGGGCGGACAAAGGCAGCTCGGGGTCCAGGATGGTGGTCAGGGCGTCCACGAACGGGACCTGCGCCACCACCGCAGCGTACTTTTCGGGGGCCATGTTGGCGACGGCGCCCATCAGCAGTCCGCCTGCGGAGCCGCCCATCGCGGCAATACGCGAGGGGTCGACCAAGCCCGAGGACGCCAGCCAGTCCGTTGCGGCAATGAAGTCCGTGAAGGTGTTCTTCTTGTTGAGCTTCTTCCCGTCCTCGTACCAGTGGCGTCCCAGTTCGCCGCCGCCCCGGATATGGGCGATGACCATGACAATGCCGCGGTCCAGGAGTGACAACCGCGCTACGCCGAATCCGGGGTCCATGCTGACCTCGTACGAGCCATATCCGTAGACGAGACCCGCCGCAGTGCCGTCCGGCTGTACCGAAGCGTGACGCAGTACCGACAACGGGACCCGGGTGCCGTCGTCGGCCGTTGCCCATTCGCGCGTCGCCACGTAGTCGGAAGAGGAGTAGCCGCCCAGGACGGGGCTTTCCTTGCGGAGCAGAAGCTGGCCATCGGGCAGCCCGGGAGTGGGGAGGACGAAGTCGTACACCCGTGACGGTGTGAAGTAGGAGGTGTAGCCCATCCGGATCACGGGGGCTTCATAATCCGAGCCCGAAACGCCTGCCGTGTAGAGCTCTTCGTCGAAGGCCGGCTCCACGGGTGCGCCCTGCGCCGGGGTGCCCAGCCCTGCCAACGGCAGCACCTGCACCCTTTCGATGGTGTCTTTGCGGATGGAAAGAACCAGATGGGTGGAGGTCACGCCTGCGCCGTTGACCCTGACGTCGTCCGAATGCGCGACGACGGTACGCCAGTTCTGCGCGGCGATGGGCTTGGTGAGCTCCGCCGGGTCCACCAGGCTGACCATCGAGTTGATGGCGTCCTTGTTGTGGGTCAGGAGCAGGGTTTCCCGGCCGTCCAGGAGGAAGGGCTCGGCCTCGTAGAGAATGTGCTCTTCACGTGGAATGACGGTGCTGAGGCCGGATTCGTAGTCGTCGAAACGAAGCAGGCGGGTTTCGCTGAACTCCGAGCAGCCGATGCTGAGCACGAGGTGGCGACGGTCGGAGGCGAGGTCGAAGCCCAGCCACATGGCGACGTCGTCCTCCTGGTAGAGAACCTCATCCTCGGTGACGGGCGTGCCCAGGACGTGGGCCTTCACCTGGTAGGGCCGCCACGACTCGTCCACCACTGTGTAGAAAAGCCTGGTGCCGTCCGGGGAGAAGGCAACCCCGTAGAAAATGTCCTCAATGACATCCGGAAGGAGTTCGCCTGTGCGCAGGTCCTTGATCCGCAGAGTGAATCGTTCGTCCCCGGAGTTGTCCACTGCGTAGGCGTAGAGGTTGCCATCCACGGTCACGGCAGCGCCGCCGACGCTGAAGAACGGCTGGCCCTCGGCTTCGATGTTGCCGTCAAGGAGCACTTCCTCGCCGGGCAGTTCCACGCCGGCCTCCACGGCCGGGGGAGTCCAGTCCGCCACGGGATCGCCCGTGTTCCGGGCCAGGACGCGGCACTGGATGCTGTACTCCTTGCCCTCCACCGAGCGGCTGTAGTACCACCAGCCATCCTTGCGGCTGGGGACCGAAAGATCCGTTTCCTGGGTGCGGCCCTTGATCTCCTGGAACATCGCTTCGCGCAATGGCTCCTGGTGCGCAGTCACGGCCTCCTGGTAGGCGTTCTCCGCTTTCAGGTGCTCCACGACTTCCGGTGATTCCTTGTCCCGGAGCCACTCGTACTGGTCCACGAAAACATCGCCGTGATGTTCCCGCCGGGTGGGAACCCGCTTGGCAACGGGCGGCTCCGGAACAGTTTCGCGGGTTACCGGGGATGCAGAAGAAATGTGGCTCATGGGGCCACTCTATAGACGCGCTCCGACACTGAACCAGCAATTTCGCTCAGAGCGCCGGGCACGTCCCGGGGAAGCCGGGAGCGACCCCATCTCCCGGGAGATCCTCGCGGATCTGCGTCATGACTCGCGCAGCACCCCCACTGCTTATAGGCGAGCACGATTTCGTACGGTGCCCGGAAAGTTGGAGGTTCGGATGTTCACGCTTTACCCGCAAAGTTTTCACCCCGGCAAGAGAGGGAATCCTCATCCCCGGTGGCCCTCCGAATCCATGCGCCGGTCCGTCGTGGACCTTGAGGTCATCATTCCTGCCTACAACGAGGCCGCCAGGATTCCCCACACCCTGCACCAAACCATCGACTTCCTGGCCGGCCAGGCATGGTCGTCGCGCATCGTGGTGGTGGACAACGGAAGTGTGGATGAGACAGCAGCCGTGGTGCGCCGGATCTCCCGTGAACAGCGCGGCATCGTGCCGGTGTCCGTGGTGGGCTGCGCCCGCCGGGGCAAGGGGGCGGCAGTCCGCCGTGGCCTGCTGAGCGGAACATCGAAATTCACCGGCTTCTTCGATGCCGATCTCGCCACTCCGCTGGAAACACTCAGCAAGACCATGGCCCATCTCTCGCGCGGCGCAGCCGCCGTCATTGCCTCGCGCCATTCGCCCGGTTCCACCTTTGTGCGGCCCCAGCATTTGGGACGCCGGATGGGAGGCACAGCCTTCCGGGTATTGACGCGCTCCAAGGTCAAGGGGATCCAGGACACCCAGTGCGGTTTCAAGTTCTTCGAACGCGACGCGCTCACCGCGGCCATGGTGCAGTGCCGGAGCACGGGCTTCGCCTTCGATGTCGAACTCCTCCTGCGGTTACAGAACAACGGCGCGAGGATCATCGAACTCCCCGTGGCCTGGACGGATGGTGCTGAGTCCACTTTCCGTCCCTTCCACGATGGCGTTGCCAGCTTCGCATCAGTGATCCAACTTCAGAAAGCAACATCATGACCTTTGCCCTGCCCGACATGAACTCTCCCGCGAGGCTTGCTGGACAGCGGGTGCTGGTGCTCAACTGGCGCGATATCCGGCACTCCCTTGCCGGCGGTGCCGAGCAATACATGCACCAGATATCCAAGAGGTGGGTGGACAGCGGCGTAAAGGTCACCTGGTTCACAGCGCGCGACGCCGGCCAGTTGCCGGAGGATGCAATCGACGGCATCCGGATACTCCGTGCCGGCGGACCGCTGTCCATCTACGGAAAGACCGCAGCCAGACTCCTGCGCAGCGCCGGACAGTTCGACGCCGTGGTGGATTGCCAGAACGGGATTCCGTTCTTTTCCCCGCTGTTCCTGCCCAAGGATGTTCCGATCATCCAGCTGGTGCACCACGTCCATCAGGAGCAGTTCCGCAGCAGGTTCTCTCCACCGTTGGCTGCCGTGGGCAGGTTCCTGGAGAGTGCAGGAGCCAAGAGGGTCTACGGGCGGCGCTCGATGGTTGCGGTGTCACCGTCAACGCGGCTGGAATTGCGGAAACTTGGCTTTGGAAGCCCCATCCACGTGGTTCCGAACGGCACCATCGACATCCCCAAGGCAGTGGCCACACGGGCAACTGAGCCAACCGTCGCCGTCGTCAGCCGTTTGGTGCCGCATAAGCGGCTGGATCTGCTGCTGGGCCAGTTCGCCGTTGCCGCACGAAGCGTTCCGAACCTGAGGATGGACATCGTTGGGGACGGGCCGGAACGGGCACGTTTGCAGCAGATCGCGATGGATCTTGGCCTGGATCATGCAGTGACATTCCATGGTTATCAGCCCGACGGCGTCCGCGACGAACTGCTGGGCAGGGCCTGGCTGACAGCTTCCACCTCGGCCTCCGAAGGCTGGGGTTGTTCGGTGGTTGAGGCCGCGGCCTGGGGAGTTCCCTGCCTGGCGCTTCGCGTGCCCGGAATACGGGACTCGGTGGTTGATGGCAGGACAGGCTGGCTGGTGGACAACCCTGCAGATATTGGCCGCACCATGGTTCAAGTCATGGCCACGTTGTCCCAGCCGGGCAGTTTCACGGACATTGCGGATGAGTGCCGTGAGTGGGCCCGTTGTTTCACTTGGGAGCGCAGCACCAGGTTGCTCACGGGGGTGCTGCTGGAAGAGGAGAAGTTGCGGCGGGACGGTGGAGATCCCCGGGCCTGTCACTCGGATCTCTCCACCCTGGTTCGTTTCGAACTGCCGCACGGAGCATCCCTCAAGTCGATTCTGCGGCCTACCGATGAAGTAGCCCTGAGCAGTGACGGGCGCGTGGCGATCCTGATGAAGGGACGCGACGAATTCGAGGCTTTCGCTGCAGCACAGAGCATTGGCGTTGCCAACCCGGAACTTCGCCAGGCGGGCCGCTACACGCTTCTTGCCGGACCCGAAAGCCTGTTTGCTCCGGCTGACGTAATCGATGGCCAATAGCTCCGTGGAAGCGGACACCGCACCTTTCCCTTCCCGGGAGGCGGACACAGGCGGCCGCGCCAACCGAACGCCGGACCAAGGCACAAATGTATCGCAGAACAGTGGCCTTCTTGCGGTCTCGGCCGGTGTAGTCGGGGTGGTCAGCTACGCCTGCACGTTGCTGATGGCGGCCCTGCTTCCAACCACTGATTACAGCCTGTTCGCAGCGGCCGCGATGCTGGTAGGCATTGTGGGCATCGTCGCCGCTGCGTTGGTTCCCCTTCCTCTTTCCCACACCGTGGCTGTTCACGCGGAGGGCTCGGAGGGTCGGCGGGATGGTTTGTCGTTCTCGGTCTTTGTGTCGTGTCTGGCAGGGCTGGTGGCAGCCATCGTGACAGGCTGCCTCACTCTCGTCATTGGTACTCCCTCCATGGCTCTTGCTGTCGGCTTGGCCTCCTTCACGATTTTTGTGGTGGCGGTGCCTGCCGGATGGCTCCAGGGCGAATTGCGCTTTACGTGGTACGCCGTGGGAACCGTGGCCGAGGTTGTGGTCAGGCTGCTTGTCAGCCTGGTGGTGGCCGTGCTGGCTTGGGGTGCCGGGGGCGCGGTGACGGGCTTCGCGGTGGGGGCCTTGGCGGGTTTGGTGGTACCGCCGGCTTTCTACCGTGACCTGCGCTGGCGTCCCAGGGTGCTGCGTGAGAAATGGCGTTGGGCGGAAACCAGCGACATCGCCTCAGTTCTCTGCGTCGTGTCTGTGCTGGTGGGCATGGACGTGGTGGTGGTTGGTTTCCTGGACCAAGGATCGGTGGCAGCGGCTGGGTTCCAGGCCCTCTCCACCTTGGCCAAGGGGCCCGTCTATGTGGCGGCCGGAACCGCGTTGGTGGCATTCCCCTTGCTGCGGAGTCCTGGCGCTGATGTTGGCCGGATTCTGGCCGGAGCCTTTTCCTCGTTCGGGCAGTTGGCCGTGGTGGCGTTTGCCATCATTGCCACGGCACCGCCTCAGCTGGCCGGCCTGGTGATTCCCCGGAAGTACCACGGTTCCATTGACCTCCTCCCGTGGCTGGCCGCATCAGGTCTCGGTTATGCCGTCCTGATGGTGCTTTCCACGATCCTTCTGGCTGTGCGCGCCTATCGCCGATGCCAACTGGGCCTCGCATGTGCATGCCTCTTGGTGGTTGGCGGGCTTTGGGTTGGATGGGAGTTGAACAGGGTACCGGGCATGGCGGCAGGTGCCGCGGCCGGGGCAGTGTCGGCGGCCTTGGTCATGGCTGTTCTGGCCCGCCCTGTGCTGGCCAACGCCAACCCCGGAAAGGGAGCAGGCCGTTTTGCCATCCTGGCGGTCGCCCTGATCGTGGTCCTCGGCGTGGCCGCCCACCTGCAGCCGCTGCTCTGGCTTCTGCCCGCCATGATCAGCGGGGTCGCTGTCTTGGCGCATCAGCGTGGGTTGCTGCCACACAGGAATGACTTCAAGTTTTTCCGCCGCCGCACTCATGGTGCCCGTAGAAGGAGTTCCGGCCGTCGGTCCAACCACACGGGATCCCGGCGCGCGGGGCGCCTGCCGGCCTGGATCAGAAGAAGAGCGTCCAATAAATCACTGGCAGTCGGCTCGGTTGTTGTCGCAGCGTTCGGTGTCCGGGCGCTGGGGCTGGAGCGCGGCTTCGAGTTGTGGGTGGATGAAATGTTGTATGTGCGGCTGGGGGAGTCGGTCAGCAACGGCATGTTTCCCACGCTGCCGGACGGGCCGTTCTTCCTGCATCCGCCCGGATATTTCCTGCTTGAAGCAGGAGTCATCAAGGTGTTCGGCATTTTCGGGGACATCATCGATGTGACGCTGCAGCTACGGTGGCTCAACGGCGTTCTGGGGGCTGTCACCGTGGGGCTCGGATTCTTGTTGGTCGGCCATCTGGCCACGAAGACCGCTGCATGGCTTACCGCCGTGCTCCTGGCCTTTGAACCGTTCATCCTGCGCAACAACAGCCACGCCTTCCTTGAGACATCTGCCATGGTTCCCGCGCTGGCCGGGATGTTGTTGCTTGTGGGCGCCCGCGAGCCTGGGAGCAGGGCGCGATGGTTCCTCAGATTGATGGCTGCCGGATTGTTGTTCGGGTGCTCCATCCTGTGCAAGGACTTCTTCTTCATTTGCACGCTGGCTCCCGTTCTGGCCGCCGTTGTGTGGAAGAAGACCCTTCCGTGGCGGGAAGCGCTGGTGCTGACAGTCTTCGGCGTACTGCCTTATGCAAGCTACTTGCTGGTGGTTGCCGCCGGCGGTCATTTTTCCGATTGGGTGTGGGCAAAGACCCACGGGCTGGTGCGCATGTCCGGTGTGGAGAAGACCACCGGCTTCACTTCTGAGGGATCACCGAGCTTGGTGTCGCGCCTTATTGAGCAAAGCGGGCATTTCGGCACGAGCTATCTTCTCCTGGGCCTGTGCCCGCTGGTGGGACTCATCCTGTGCTTCAGCCATCATGCCGGGAGGCGACTGGTCGGGCTGGGCGGCTTGGCCCTGGGAGCCGCCGGCGTCTACAGCGCAGCGTTTGGCACCTTTGAGGAACAGTACGGGTACGGCGTCATGGTGGCCGGCGCGCTGTGTTCGGTCATTGTGGTGGTGGAGCTCAAAGAGAGACACCACCGCGCACGCAGAACCCTTGGCGTCGTCAGCGTCTGTTTCGTGGCGTTGACCGTGGTGCTGGGTCTTCGGACTGAATTGACGGTGGACAACGGCTTCGTCCGGTCCAACGACTGGGTGCAGGCGAACCTGCCAGCGGACGCACGGATCAGCGTCACCAACAGCACAGGCCACTTCGCCTATCTGGATGACCCGCGGTTTGGTATCTGGCCTTCGGCGCCCCTGATGAAGCAGAACGGGGCCAGCTACATCCTGACCCAATCCAAACCCACCAGCCAAGGCTACGGCTATGCCAATCCCACCATGCTCGCCTGGTTGAAGGAGCATGCAAGGCCCTTGGTCTCGACGCCGGGCCCGACCAACGGCGAAACGACCATCTGGTTTGTCGAACCGGCTGATCTCGAACAGGCGGCGATGACCAACATCGGTGAGCCCTCCAAAAGCTACGGAACGGAAAAATAGATGAGAGTACTGCATCTGGGCTTCGAAGATCCACGCATGCCAGGAGCCGGCGGAGGATCCGTGAGGACCCACGAGATAAACCAACGGCTGGCGGCGAGGGGTTTCGACGTAACGGTCCTCACCACCCGGTATCCAGGATGGGAAGAGCGTGTCCAGGACGGGGTCCACTACGTCCCCATTGGCCTCGGGGAAGGCCGCAACCGGCTGTCCAGGCTCCTGGCGTATGTTCTGTGTTTGCCGTTTGAAACCCTCAGGAGGCACGGGAAGACAGACCTGGTGGTGGAGGACTTTTTTGCCCCCTTCTCAACGATGGCCGCACCGCTCTGGACCCGGCGCCCCACCATCGGGGTTGTCCAGTGGCTCCATGCCAGGGAGAAGGCGCGGCAGTACAAACTCCCCTTGCACTGGCTCGAGCGGCTGGGGGTGCGCTCGCACCGGAGGCTCATCTCTGTTTCGCAGGGAATCGCGGAGCGGTTGACGCAGCTGAATCCGCGCCTCCACGTGGACGTGATCGGAAATGGCGTGGACCCGGCCGCGTGGAAACCCATTCCACATCGGGGGAAGGACGTCATGTTCATTGGCCGCCTGGAGTACGGCCACAAAGGCCTGGACCTCCTCCTGGAAGCCTGGGCGCAATGCTGTGACCGGGTGGATGGCGACCTGCTGGTGGCCGGCACGGGTCCGGATGAAGCCAGGTTCCGCGAAGGCATCCGGGAGACGGGGCTGTGTGGACGCGTGCGGATGCTCGGATGGTTGTCAGGTGACGAAAAGTTCCAGGCGCTGAGCGATGCGCGGCTCGTGGTGGTGCCGTCCCGGCACGAAACCTTCGGATTGGTTGCCATCGACGCCTTGGCGGTGGGGACCCCCGTGATTGCCTTCGACATCCCCTGCCTCCGTGAGATCGTCCCGACGGGTGTCGGCTGGCTGGTCGAAGCGCTGAACGTCGCCAAGCTGGCTGATGAGATCGCCCTCCGATACACGGAGCCGGCGCTTGACGGGGTGGCAGCAGAGGGACGCCGGTTCGCCGCTGCGTATGACTGGGACGTGTTGGCCGAGCGCCAGGCTGCAGCGTACAAGGACGCGGTGGCAACCCTGAAACCGACCGCATCCGGGGAAGGGGCTTGACGTGCAACTCCTTAACAGGATCGAACGGTCCATGGCCGGGGATGCGCCCTGGCTGGTCCTTTCCCCTCACCTCGACGATGCCGTGTTGTCCTGCGGAGCGCTGATGGAAGCCCAGGCCCGTGGCCGCCAAATAGTGGTGGCCACGCTGTTCTCCGACGCAGATCCCGGCCCGCACACCAGGGCTGCGGGGTCGTTCCTGCGCCAATGCGTGGTGGGGGACGCCGGTGGCCTTTACAGGGCCCGGCAAAGTGAGGACCGGGAGGTCCTGACGGACATGGGCGTTCAGTCCCTTCACCTCGGGGCCGTGGATGCCCTCTTCCGGCGTCGACGGCGGCCGGCGCGGTGGTCGAGCAGCGCATGGGACCGGCTCCTTCCGGAGTTCACCCACCGTTACCCCACCTACCGCTTCGACATCGCCCAGGGCAGGGTTTCGCGTGGGGACAAGGGGCTCATCCGCTCGCTCGGAGCCACCGTCGCCACGCTGCTGGCGGAGACTCAGGCGGAGCTGCTCTTCTGCCCGGCTGGCGTGGGGAAACACGTGGACCATCTGATTACCCGCCAACTGGGGACGGACCATCGGGACAGGCTGGTGATGTACTCGGATTTCCCCTACGACCTCCAGGCCGGACACGATTCACGGTTCATGAACCAGCTGGGATACGAGCCCTGGTCCTGGGACGACGGGCTTGCCGGGAAACAGCGTCGGATCAGGCAGTACGCCTCCCAGGTAGAGGCGCTCTTTCCCGACGGCGGGATTCCACGGAAACCGGAAAGCTACTTTGTTCCCGGGGCCGATGCCGGATGGTGACTTCACTGACGTTATCCACGGGACGAGGTTCATCGTTTTGCCCGGCGAGTGTGTCCATACGCAGAGTCCGGCGAACGGCGCCGACGGAGCGTCTTGACACTTTGGGGGATCGCAGTGGGAACTGCTGACATTGAATTGGGACTGCCGATGCGCCGTACCGGGGCGCAACCACGACGGCGGTGGACCGCTTTGGCGGTAGCGGCCACAGTTGCCTCACTCGCCATGGCCGGGGCGCCTGTTGCTACGGCGACGGCGACGGCGACAGCAACAGCCGGTCGGGCATTTTCGCTGTCAGCAGCTCCCACGGCCACAACTGCGGATGCGGCATGCACCAAGAGCGGTGCGACAGGCAGCACCGCCACCAGGGCCTACACAGTCACTACTACCGTCAACGATGCCGGGGACGACACAAGCGCCATCCAAAACCGCATCAACGCCGCAGGAGCAGCCGGGGGCGGCGTCGTCAAACTTGTAGCAGGCACCTACATCATCAACGGCAAGCTCAGAATGGCGAACAATGTGAAACTGGAGGGCGCAGGCCCGGCCACGATCCTCAAAGCAGGCCCGGATTTCCTGTCGACAAAAGGACCGTACGGTGGTTACCCCATTGTCACCACCAACTACGCCACGAATACCACGATCACGAACCTCACGGCGGACCATTCAGGCAACACCCTCCCAGCCAGTAACAGTTTGGACGGGCGCTTGAGCGAGTACGTCGTGGACATCCGGGGCGGCTCCAACAACCTCGTGGATGGGGTGCATGTAAAGAACCCGTTCACATACTCCATCGCCGCCGCCGGGACCACGAAGTTCTGTGTTACGAACAGCAGCACCGTTGTGGTCACGAGCGGCAAATATGACCAGCTTGACGGCATTCACGTCCTGGACTCATCCTTCGGCGATGTCATCAGCAATGCCATCGACCAGCGCGTTGGAACCGACGGTGACGACGGCCTTGTAGCCCACACCATCGATGGAACCACTCACGACATCAACTACATCGGGAACACGGTCCGGGGCGGACACCGGGGCAGCAGCATGCAACTAGCGGTCGGCAACCACTCGATCTATAACCTGAAAGTCGCCGACAACGAGTTCTATGGGGCGCCGTACGGTATCCGTACCGGCTATTATGACAACCGCACCGGGGCAGTCACTGGGGTGATCCTGAGCGGCAACTACATCCACGATTTGGAATTCGGTCACGTGCTCCCCGAAGGCAGCTACGACGCCATCCACATAGGCGACTTCGGCGCTCAAGGCCCGATCACCAACGTGGTCGCCACCGACAACAGGGCGTGTGCAGCAGGGGATATCCACTTGGCACCCGGCACCAGCAACATCAAACGAAACAACACCATACAAACAGGAACATGCTGACCCTGCGCCAGGACCGGATCCTGGCCGGCGGATTTAGCCGGCAGCTACAGCCACGCACAGATCATTCCGCATAGAAGTTATGGGCAAGGGCCACCCTGTTCCTGCCTGCAGCTTTGGCTGCGTACAGGGCGAGGTCGGCCTCCCGCAGGAGCTGTTCGGTTCCGGCGGGGTGGCCCCCCGATGAAGCGGCGATTCCCGCGCTGATGGTCAGGACGCCGTCGGGGTCGCCGGAGTGCTCGATCCGCAGATCGTGCACGGCTGAGCGCACGCGTTCCATGACCTTTTCCGCAGAAGCCGCCGACTGTTCCCGGAGCAGTAACAGGAACTCTTCCCCACCGAACCGATACACGGCGTCCGTGGCCCGGATTTCGCCGGAAAGGGTGGCGGCGATGGCCACCAGCGCGGCGTCGCCTGCTTGATGGCCGTAGATGTCGTTGTAGCTTTTGAAGTTGTCAACATCCACCATGGCCAGGCAGTAGCCGTGGCTTCCGTCGTGCAGGTCTCCCAGATCCTCGGAAAGTTTGAGCCGGTTGTGCACCTTGGTGAGGGGGTCCGTGCGTGCCTGCTCGGTCAGGGCCGAACGGTACCGGGCGAGGTCCGCGTGCAGCGACGTAATACGCTGGGCGGCCAGGAGCCGGATGTGCAGGCTGAACGGGTCCAGGGGTTTGGTGACGTAGTCGTCGGCTCCTGCTTCCATTCCCGCAAGGACGTCCTTCCGCGAGCCATGGGAGGTCACCAGGATGATGTAGGTGTACCGGTCGTTCTCCGCTGCCCGGATGGCACGGCAGAGGTCCAGCCCGTTGAGCCCGGGCATCATCAGGTCCGTCACTACGGCTTCCGGTCTGTGCTCCTGGAAGAGTTGCCAGGCCGAGTCGCCGTCCACGGCCACGATGCAGTCATGCCCGGATTGTTCCACGGCCGCTTTAGTGATCATGCGGGAGATCTGGTCGTCGTCCGCTATAAGGATCTTCATAGGGCTCCCAGTAAGATGCGCTCAAGGGCATGGTCAACCCTTGCCAGTTCTGCGGTCAGCCGCTCCAGCAGCCGCGTTCCATCAGCGACCAGCTCCGGCCTGCTCTCCCGGCCAAGGGTTTCCAGTTCCCGGCACAAGGCTGCGGCGCCCACGGCTCCGATGTTGGCTGCTGCGCCTGCAAGTTTGTGTGCGGCCGCTTCGACGGCGGACGGTTGCCCGGCGTCGATGGCTGACCGCAGTGCCTCTACGGTTCCGCCGGCATCTTGCCGGAAGGCCTCGATGGCCGCCGGGAGCAGGCCCACGCCGTCGTCGGGTCCCAGTTCGCGGAGGATCTGGAGCCTCCCGGTGTCGAGAACAACCGCGTCCGACGGCGGTGCTTCCGCCGGCTGCGGCACCCCGGCGGCGGGCGGTGTGGGAGCAGCGGCGGCTCCCGCCGTCGTCGGTTCTTCCAACTGCGGCACCCAACGCGCCAGTACGGTTCCCAGAGTAGCGAGGTCGACGGGTTTGCTGATGTAGTCGTCCATGCCGGCAGCGAAGCAGCGCTCGCGGTCCTCGTTGAGGGCTCCGGCCGTCATGGCGATGATGGGGATCCGGGCCGAATGCCCGTTGCGGGCGCGTATGGCGCGGGTGGCGTCGAAGCCGTCCATGACCGGCATGTGGCAGTCCATGAGTACCGCCGCGTAGTTCCCGGTGAGGGCCGCCGTCACGGCTTGTGCGCCGTCTTCGACTATGTCCACGCCGTAACCGAGGCGGTTCGCCATGCCGCGTGCCACCAGCTGGTTGACCTCGTTGTCCTCTGCCACGAGCAGTTTTCCCAGCCGTGCTACCGGCTCGGCGGACGGAGCGGCCGCTGAGGGTGCCGGTGCTGCGGGGGCACGCATGGTTCTGGTGGCCATGAGGCGAAGGAGCCGGTTGTAGAACTCGGAACTGCGGACGGGTTTGGTGAGGTACTCGCGGATCCCGGCTGCTGCAAGATCGACTTTGTCCACCAACATGGTGGAGGTCAGCAGGATGATCCCGGGTGTTCCGGGGTTGGTGCTTTCATGGTTGATGAGGCGTGCCAGCTCCAGGCCGTCGGTGTCCGGCATGCACATGTCCACCACGGCGATGTCGTAGGGGTGGCCTTCCAGGACGGCGTTGCGGTATTCGGTCATCGCGGAGGACGCATCGGCCACAGCCACCGGCGTCATGCCCCAGCTGTCCAGCTGGGTCTCCAGCACGAGGCGGTTGGTGGCGTTGTCGTCCACCACCAGCACCCTCTTGCCCGCCAGGGAAGCAGGCAGGGTGAGAGTTTCCGAGGCCGGCGGTCCGATGGGCAGTTCCAGTTCGAACCAGAATTTGCTGCCGTTGCCCAGCTCACTGTCCACACCGATGCGGCCGCCCATGGCCTCCGTGAGCCGCCGGGATATGGCCAGCCCCAACCCGGTTCCACCGTAGCGGCGCGTAGTTGAAGCATCTGCCTGGGCGAAGGAATCGAACAGGCGGTGGTGGTCGGTGGCACTGATGCCGATTCCCGTGTCACGGACTTCAAAGCGCAGCGAGGCGTTACCGGCATCTGTCCCCAGCACGGAGACTTTGATTTCGACTTCTCCGGACGGGGTGAATTTCACGGCGTTGGAGGAGAGGTTCACCAGGATCTGCCTGATGCGGCCGGAGTCGCCCATGAGCCGTCCCGGAACATCGGGATGGCAGTAGGAGATGAGTTCCAGATTTTTGCCTTGTGCGGCCTCAGCCACGAGTCCGGCGACTTCTTCCACGAGTGCCCGGGGGTCGAAGGCGGTGACTTCCAGATCCACTTTCCCGGCTTCGAGTTTGGAGAAATCCAGGATGTCGTTGATCAGCGTGAGGAGGACTTCGCCGGCTCCCTTCACACCTTGGGCGTACTGCCGTTGGCCTTCGCTGAGCGGCGTGTCCATCATCAATGAGGTCAGCCCGATCACGGCGTTCAGTGGTGTCCGGATCTCGTGGCTCATGGTGGCCAGGAATTCGGATTTGAGTCTGCTTGCTTCCAACGCGGCTTCCCGCGCGGCCATAAGTTCGGATTCGGCGGCTTTGCGTTCAGTGATATCACGCGAAATGAAGGCCACTCCGCGTATCCCGGACGCGTTCCGGACAGGGGAGAGAGTGACGGAAACAGGGATGGTGGCCCCATCACCGCGAACGCGTTGCGTTTCGTAGTTCTGCACGTCCCCGGTCCGGGCTGTGACGTCCATTGCCCGGCGCTCTTCCTCCTGCGCAGCTGCCGGGATGAAGAAGTCGCCCTTCCTGCCGATCACCTCCGAGGCCGGGTACCCGAAGATTTTTTCGGCCCCGGGGTTCCAACTGGTGATGACACCGTCCAGGCTTTCGCCGACAATGGCGTCGCCGGAGGAATTGACGATCGCCCCCAGCCCCTCAAGTTCGGCCGTGCGTTCGGCTACTTTCGACTCGAGGTCGCGTGTGAGCGTCACATTTTCGACGACGATCAGCACCTGGCGCACGATGACGAACCCCAGGACCACCAGGCCGATGACCAGCAGGACGGGGTCGGCGCCGATGGGGCCGGTCCGGGAGAAGAACACGGCACTGAAAACGGGGAGGTAGGGGAGCAGCTCAAGGGCGGCGGCATAACCGCGGCCGTCCTTGCGATTGCTGCCGGTTTCCGGCACCAGCGGGCTTATGCCCACCAGCAGGAAGGCTACTACCCACCCCAGCGCCAAGGGCGATCCTGTGACACCTGAAATGCCTTCCAGGGTGAGCCGCATGTAGGCGAGGTCCGTGAGGGCAAGGATCCAGAAACCGATGCCAAGACTTAGCCACGGCAGTCTGCGCCCCCGGGCCGCACGCATGGTGAGGACGATGACCACGGAGACCATAAGGACGTCTGCGATGGGGTAGGCCATCTGTGTTATCCGGGCAAAGGCGTCACTGTCCTTGGCACTGGCCAGCGGACCCAGGACCGAACTCCATGCGATGAAGAACGTGGAGCTTGCCACTACCCCCGTGTCGAGGATGGCCCGGCGCAAAGGCAGCCGCAAACCCTGTCCGCGCAAAAGCAGGACCAAGCCAATGGAGGCCGGTACCGCGTACCAAACAAAACCGACGTCGGCGAACGACGGAAAAGGGTAGTCGTGGTCGAGGGTGATGCCGTTGAACGTCCAGRTGCCTTGGCCGACAGACCAGAGCGCCAGTCCCGCCACAACGAACCAGCGGCCCGTAGCGTTGACCGGCTGTTTGATGGCTGCGCGCGTATGGGTCGTCAGTGCCGTCAGGACGGCTGTGAGGATCGCCAGGTCACCTGCGAGCTGGGCTGTATTGGTGCCGGTTCCGCTTGCCAGGCCAACGGCCAGCAGTACTGCGCAGAAGGCGACCGCAATCAGGAAGAACGGCATTCCGCGTCCCGACCACGAGCGCTTCGAAAGAACCTCGTGCTTCACTCCCGCCACTGAACCCCTGCCTTCAAAAGTGGCCCCACCAAAAGCGAACGACGCCGTCTTAGCTGCGCTGAGGAGAGCATACGCTGAAAACACCCGTTCAGGGCACAATAAATGTCCTGTGAAGCGCGCAAGGCTGCAGCTCTTCCCGCCAACGTCCCATCAACCGGGACCTAAGTACTGCCAAGTAGTCCGTTCCCGGAAACTGCGTAATACCTGACAGCGCCGCGCTTCCCTTGCAGGGAAAGTCGAGTATCTCCTACTCGTGCAGCCGGCAGTGGCCAATTCCTATATTTGAATTCGCAGGGGTTTATTGCAATTCCGTTCCTCCGGCTCAGCGGTGGACCGCACCCCGCCGTAGTGCGGCGGTGCTCCTCCCTATACATAGCTGCGCTTTCTGCACCTGGGCCACAACGGCTCCCACGCGCGGTCCAAGCCATGGAGTCCCGGAGTTCCCATGAACATGAATGATGTAGATCTTCAAACTTCCCTTAGTAAGAACAATGGCGTTGTCTGGCATACGCCGTTCAGTAAATCCAAGCTCATGATTGCCGGCGCCGTTCTTGCATTACTGGCATTGATTCCGCTGCTTTTCGGGGTGGTCAATTGGGCCACGCAACCGGCCAGTGTCGAACAATCAGTGTCGAATGAACAAGCGGCGGCGCCGGAGGCGTCGCCGTCGTCCGACGCAACTTCGACACCATCCGCGGACGCCGCACCGGCCGCCCAGGCAGCTCCCGCAGCGGCGGCACCAGCGGCCGCACCGGCCGCAGAGGTACCGGCTGCGGCACCTCCCGCAGAGGCCGCACCGGCCGCCGTCCCCGCGGTAGTTGCCGAGCCCGCGCCGGCCGCCGAAGCTGCACCTGCCCCTCCGGCCGGTGACCCCAACCTCTACACGGTGGCATCCGGTGACACGGTGGGCTCCATTGCCTCAAGGTTCGGTGTGGACGTCAACGCCATGCTGGCTGCGAACGGCCTGGGTGCTTATTCGGTAATCGTGCCGGGCCAGGTCCTGAAGCTCACTGGACCGCCTGTTGCGCCCGCCGCCCCGCCGGCGGCAGTGCAGGCCCCGGTTGCGCAGGCCCCGGTTGCGCAGGCCCAGGCCGCAGCCGCCCCTGCCGTCGTGGCAGCGCCGGCGCCGGCACCTGCTCCTGCCCCCGCTGTGCGTACCATCTACGTGGCCGGTGCCGGTGGACAATCACTGGTGGATGCGTGCATCGGCCCGATCAACTACACGCCAACCAACGCCTACGCCGTGTTCATCACCGAGCACGACTTCTGCGGAGGATGGGCCCGGTTCTCGGGGATCGGTGTTGGTGAGACGGTTTCCATTCCGGGGTACGGGACCTTCACGGCCACGGGCAGGGGCCAAGTGCCCAACCCCGGCACCACCAATGATGTGGCAGCAGTGTTCGGCGGATTCCCAGCGGTGGTCCTGCAGACCTGCATCCCCGGAACCAACCAGATGCTGGTGATCGCCCTGAACTAGCAGCTGATAACTAGGCCGGCGCCGTAAGGCGCGCGAACCGGAGGATACCCAGGATGGCCGGGGCCAACTGATCCTCCATCTGGTGGTAGACCTCTTCCGCTCGTCGGTAGGGGTCTACCACGTCGTTGTCGGCAGGATCGGATGGGAGCGCGAGGTGCCGGACAGATGCTGCGCGGGCGGGGAGGTCGCGCCAGAAGTCCACGATATTCCCGGTGGCGGGAGCGCCGTCGCGGGTCTCCAGGACGGACAACATGCGCGCAAATTCGCGGACCGTAAACGTGCGTTTCAGCAGCGATGCGTCCAATTGGAGTACTTCGCCGCGGTGTTTGGACGTCATGGCCAGCACCAGATCCGTTTCCCGGAGGATCTTCTGGGTGAGCTGCCGGGCCGCAAAATCGTCCGGAGTTCCGCGGAAGGTGCTGATGATCTGTGCCGAAAGGGGCTGGATGGGTTCGCCCACCATGGCCCGCGTGCCGGCGCTGCGGACCTCGAATGATCCCGGACTTACCTGGTTGAGCCCAGCCTGGAGCAACCTCTCGGCCACGGGGGAGCGGCAGATGTTTCCGGTGCAGACGGTGAGGATTCGGAAGGGCTGGGGCGATTGCACGTAGGGCTCTTTTCTTGCGTTGGCGTGGGGCGGTTGAGGCCCCACCCCAAGTTAACACGGCGAATCTCAGGAGCCTTGTCAACAACGCCAGGCCACGGGAACAGTCATAAACCGCTGACGCGGCCTTCCGGTGAACGCTTGACTGACATCATCCGCTCCGCATATTCTGAACGAACGGTCGGTAATTTATTAGGAGCAACCATGGCATCGCAGAATCTGCAGTCAGTGCCCGCTGAGCTGTCCCCGGAAGAGCAGGAGCGGGAGGCAGCCGGACAGGCGTATTTTGAGCGCATCATTTCGGAGGACTCGCGCATCGAACCGCGCGACTGGATGCCGGCGGCTTACCGCAAGACTTTGCTGCGCCAGATCTCGCAGCACGCACACTCGGAAATCATCGGCATGCAGCCGGAAGCCAACTGGATCACGCGCGCGCCCAGCCTGAAGCGCAAGTCCATCCTCATGGCCAAGGTCCAGGATGAGGCAGGCCACGGCCTGTACCTGTACTCCGCAGCAGAGACGCTGGGGCAGAGCAGGGACCAGATGATGGAAGACCTGATTGCCGGCAAGGCCCGGTACTCCTCCATCTTCAACTACCCCACGGTTTCCTGGGCGGACATGGGCGCCATCGGATGGCTCGTCGATGGCGCCGCCATCTGCAACCAGGTGCCCCTGTGCCGGGCTTCGTACGGTCCTTACGGACGCGCAATGGTGCGCATCTGCAAGGAAGAGTCATTCCACCAGCGCCAGGGTTTTGAGATCCTGCTTGAGCTCTCCAACGGCACGCCTGCGCAGAAGCAGATGGCCCAGGACGCCGTGAACCGCTGGTACGCGCCGTCGCTGATGATGTTCGGCCCGCCGGATGACGATTCACCGAACTCCAAGCAGTCCATGGCATGGAACATCAAGCGCTTCAGCAACGACGAGCTTCGCAGCCGCTTCGTCGGCATGATGGTGGAGCAGGTCAAGGTCCTGGGCCTGACCCTCCCGGACAAAGACATCCGTTTCAACGAAGAAACCAAGAAGTGGGAGCACGGACCCCTGGACTGGAACGAGTTCAAGGAAGTCCTGGCCGGCCGCGGTCCCTGCAACTCGCAGCGCATCGAGCGCCGCCGCGAGGCACACGAAAATGGTGCCTGGGTTCGGGAAGCAGCAGTGGCGTACGCCCGCAAGCAAGCAGAGAAAGTGAACGCAGCATAATGGCTCCCCACGGTAACCCGGAAGAACCGGCAAGCGCCGCCGGCGAGATCAAGCGCGAAGCCCCCAAGGTGGCGGCTACGAACGCAGAAAGCACGACGACGGCCCACGCCGCGCGCCCGGCCGGCACCCCCGGCGGCGCCAAGGAAGAGCACCCGTGGTCCTTGTGGGAGGTCTTCGTGCGTTCAAGCCGCGGCCTGTCCCACGTGCACGCAGGTTCCTTGCACGCTCCGGATGCGGCGATGGCCCTCCGGAACGCCCGCGACCTCTACACCCGCCGGAACGAGGGCGTCTCCATTTGGGTTGTCCCGGCCGAGGCGATTTCCTCCAGTGATCCCGATGCCAAGGGTGCCTTCTTCGAGTCCCCGCAGGGCAAGGATTACCGCCACGCCACCTACTACACCAAGAGCGAAGGCGTGAAGCACCTGTGACCACCAAAGACACTGACTTCGCAATCGAAGGCCACGGCGATATCTCCGTCGGCGTTCACGGAGCCGGAGCTTCCGGTGACGGTTCGGCCAGCGCAACGCGTATCACGCCGGGCAACGCCCTGCGTCCTGAGGACATCGCGCTGGAAATCAGCCGCGGCCAGGTCAAGCCCGACGAGGATGTGGCTGAGTTTGCCCTTCGCCTGGGCGACGACGGCCTGATCCTCGCCCAGCGACTGGGCCATTGGATTTCCCGTGCCCCGGAGCTCGAGGAAGACATCGCCCTGGGCAACATCGCCTTGGACCAGTTGGGCCACGCACGCTCTTTCCTGACCTACGCCGGAGCCGCATGGGGCAAGTCGGAGGACGACCTCGCCTACTTCCGCCGCGAGCACGAGTTCCGTTCGGCGCACCTGTTTGAGCAGCCCAACGGTGACTTCGCTGTCACCATCGCCCGTCAGTTCATCGTGAGCTTCTACCAGTACGGGCTGTACAGCCGGCTGATGGAGTCCACGGACGCCACGATCGCCGCCATCTCTGCCAAGGCTGTCAAGGAAGTGGATTACCACCGCGACCACAGTGCCCAGTGGGTGCTGCGTCTTGCCGGCGGCACGGATGAGTCCCGCGCCCGCATCATCCAGGGCTTCAAGCTCGTGTGGCCGTACGTTGACGAACTCTTCGAGGACGATGAACTCACCACCCGCCTGTCCGAAGCCGGTGTGACAGTCCAGCCTTCCTCCCTCCGTGCCGAATTCGATCGCCTCACGGGGCAGATCATGACGGAGGCTGAACTGGACATTCCAGGTGTCCCGCAGGCACCCGGCGGAGGACGGCGCGGAAAGCACTCCGAGTTCATGGGCTATATCCTTGCCGAAATGCAGGTCCTGGCCCGCGAGCACCCCGGCGCGAGCTGGTGACCAGCGTGGCAACCCCCTCGCAAACGCAGCCGCAAACGCAGCCGCAAACGCAGCCGCTCAGCAAGGCTGAGCAGCAGGCCTGGAACATCGCGTCCACGGTCTGCGATCCGGAGATCCCGGTCCTCACCATCGAGGACCTGGGGATCCTGCGCGGCGTCCGCGTTACGGAGGCACCCCACCATGAGGGCGCTCCCGACGGCGGCCCGGCAAGTACCGCCGTCGAGGTCACCATCACGCCCACGTACTCGGGTTGCCCGGCCATGGACGCCATTGGCGACGATCTCCGCAAGGCTTTTGAGAAGGAAGGCTATGCGGGCGTCCACATCAACCTGGTGTTGTCGCCGGCGTGGACCACTGACTGGATGACCGAATCCGGCAAGGCCAAGCTGGAGGAGTACGGGATTGCTCCGCCCAGCGGCAGGGCTGCCGCCGGCGGCCATTCCGGTCCCGTCCGCCTGAGCCTGGCCGTGAAATGCCCCCAGTGTTCCTCGCTCAACACCAAGGAACTCACCCGCTTTGGTTCCACCTCCTGCAAGGCGCTGTTTGTCTGCCAGGACTGCAAGGAACCGTTCGACTACTTCAAAGTCCTCTAAGGAAGCAGCCATGACCACCGAAACACAGACGGCCAGCCGCCGTCGTGCGTCTTTCCACAACCTGACCGTCGCGGAAGTCCGGCGCCTCACGGACGATGCCATTGAGGTCACGTTCGGTGTCCCGGCGGAACTTGCCGGCCAGTATGACTACCTCCCGGGCCAGTACGTCGCCCTGCGCACGACGCTTCCGGACGAGAACGGTGAGCCCCATGAAGTCCGCCGCAGTTACTCGATTTGCGCAGAGCCGCGCAGCTTCGAGGACGGCAGCAGCGAGATCCGGGTGGCCATCAAGAAGGACCTGGGCGGGCTGTTCTCCACGTGGGCGAATGCCGAACTGAAGGCCGGGGACGTACTGGATGTGATGAGCCCGCAGGGTGCGTTCATTTCGCGGCACGGCAAGGACGGTTCACCGGTCCAGCACAACGTCATGAACTCCATGAACCACCCGGAGGAACTGGCGGGGGAGCCGGGCAACTTCGTGGCGATCGCCGCGGGTTCGGGCATCACGCCGGTCATCGCGATTGCACGCACGCTGCTGGCGGCCAACCCGGAAACCACCTTCGACCTCGTGTACGCCAACAAGGCCGCCATGGATGTCATGTTCCTGGAGGAACTGGCGGACCTGAAAGACAAGTACCCCACCCGCCTGGCCCTGCACCATGTGCTGTCCCGGGAGCAGCGGATCGCGCCGCTGATGACCGGCCGCATCGACTCGGAGAAGCTGCAGGCCCTGTTGTCTTCGGCGATTCACGCCGAGGACGTTGATGAATGGTTCCTGTGCGGGCCGTTCGAGCTGGTCCAGTTGTGCCGGGACACCCTCGCCGCCCGCGGCGTGGAGCCGGAACACGTCCGTTTTGAGCTGTTCACCACCGGCCGACCGGACCGCCCTGAAGGCAACGCCGGCCGTCCTGTTGTGGAGGACGAGTCGCAGGACACCTACAAGATCACGTTCACCCTTGATGGTCTGACCGGCGATGTCGCCAGCCCGACGCATGCCCGCGAATCCATCCTCAACGCAGCGCTGCGCGTCCGTCCTGACGTTCCGTTCGCGTGTGCCGGCGGCGTGTGCGGCACCTGCCGCGCCAAGCTGATCACCGGTACCGTGACCATGGATGAGAACTACGCCCTTGAACAGGACGAGCTGGACAAGGGCTACGTCCTCACTTGCCAGTCCCACCCCACCAGCGAAGAAGTTACCGTCGACTTCGACGTCTAAGGAGTCCCATGATCGAGCTCTCCATTGCCAACGGCATTGCCGAAATTGTCCTCAATGCCCCCGAAAAGCTGAACTCCCTCAACGAGGACGCCCTGGCGGAACTGGATAAGGCGTACGACGACGCTGCTGCCGCCGCCTCGCGCGGCGAAGTGCGGGCGCTGCTGCTTCGCGGCGAGGGCCGTGCCTTCTGCGCCGGCCGCGACATCGCGGCCGTGACTCCTGAAACCGATGATGCACAGGCGTATCTCGGCGGACTCGTGGAGCCGCTGTTGAAGAAGATGGCTGCGTTCCCGGCGCCCACGTTTGCCGCCGCGCATGGTGCTTGCCTGGGAGTCGGGCTGGGGCTGCTCCTGGCCACCGACGTGGTGTACGTGGCGGAGAACGCCAAGTTCGGATCGCCCTTTGCCAAGCTCGGGGCGACCCTGGACTCCGGTGGGCACTGGTACTTCGCCGAACGCCTGGGCATGCACCGCACCCTGGACCTGATCTACACCGCTGATCTGATCTCCGGGGCCGAAGCCGTGGCCCAAGGGATGTTCAGCCGGGCAATGCCTGCTGATGTCCTGCTCGATGAGACCCGGGCGATTGTTGCGCGGGTCGCCGCGGGCGCGACCCAGGCGTTTGTTGCGTCCAAGGAACTCGTGGCACACATCCGCGACCAGCGCCTGGGCCTGTGGGATTCCATGGTGGAGGAGAACGCAGAGCAGGCACGCCTGTGCAAGACCGACGACTACGCCGAGGGTTTCCGGGCTTTCCAGGAGAAGCGGGCGCCCGTTTTCAAGGGCTAGACGAACTCCTTGAGGAGCTTGTAGCCGGCCACTTTCCCTTCCAGGGAGATGACGGCCATGTCCTGATCCGTGGTGGTCACATCTGTCAGGGCGCCGTAGGTAAAGGCCAGGGTGGCCGAGCCACCCTTCAGGCACGGGAACGCCGTTTGAGTGCCGGCACCTATGTCGCCTCCCGGCCGGTCCTTGTAGGGACCGTTCGGTGGAGCGGTATATGTTGCCTGCTTCCAACAGATGAAGCCGTCGTCGAAACTTGCCCCGCGGGGCTTTCCGGTGTGGGTGTCTACCAGGTTTGAGTCCCAGAACGTGCCTGCAATCAGGAACTCACCGTGGCTTGCTGAAGGGATGAGGCCGTACTCGTCCCAGCTGTACACATAGACAGGTTCGCTCTCCCAGGATGCTTCGCCGGTCAGGGGATCGTAGCCCACTACTTTGGATCGGGCGCCCCGGTATTTGCCCGCGGGAAACTCGATGTAGCCGTCCACGTATTCGCACCGTATGGGCAATGCGGTTCCAGTGCCCATCTTGGTGTCACCGGCACTCATTGTCTTTGAGCATTCGAGTGTGGAGGCGTCCGCCGTCCATAAGACCCGTCCGCTCGAGGCTCGGAAACCGACGGTCTTAGTGCTTTCGCGAAGATTCAGCGATAAGGATTTTTCCGGGAATTTCTCGGGGTCGACACCCGTCGGATTGATTCCGACCGAGCCCACATAGAGGTCAAGCTTCTCAGAGTAAGTGAAATGCCACCCCAAATCGGTGGAAGCACCTTTTCCAAAAACCTTCTCTACTTCGATCTGCCACTTAACCTCGCCGTAGGAGACGTGAGCCAGTTTTTCGACACCGTCTTTTTCCACCGCATACAGTTCTTTGCCCACCGGCTGGAAGAATCCGGTGAGCTCGTTGATGTCGGCGCCTCCGGACTCATTGCCGGTTTCCAAGTCCACCCAGTGTTCAACTGACTGCGCTGAGTCGTCAAAGGCGATAAAGCACATGTCGAAGAGTTCGTCACAGGCGAAGGGGCGCGTACTGACCAGTTCAGGCCTTCCCCGGTAGAGCTCTTTGCCTGTGCCCAGATCAAAGGCGACAGGCGAAGTCCACCAGACGACGTCGCTGTCGATGCCCGCCGGAGCGGCAGCGGCCTGCAGGAAGATTGCGGCGCTTTTCCCCGAAGCAGTCCTTGTCAGCGCAGGCTTCAACGGGTTCCCCGGAGCGTCGTATCCCGGATGAACCGGCTGCTTCCACAACTCCTTGCCCGTAGCCACGGAAAGCGCGTGGGCTTCCACACCGGCACTGCCCCGGGTGTAGACCAGTGCCACCCCGTCGGCGACCACCGGCTGACCTATGGGATCGAGCGCAACTTCCCAAGCCGCCGTCGCGGTTTCCTTGTTGCGCGGGGGTGCCACCGCTGACGCGGGAGATTTGCTTGGCGAGGGTTCGGCCGAACGTGGCAGCGGGAGCATGGTGCACGCCGAAAGCAGGACGGCGGTCCCGAGTGCCAGCGCACCGAGCCCCCAGGACGTGAGGTGGGCGCGCAGCATCGCGGGTCGAGAATGAGTCAAAATTCCCCCAGAAA
The DNA here is from genome assembly GCF_052113825.1 of Paenarthrobacter sp. TAF1. Taxonomy (NCBI): domain Bacteria; kingdom Bacillati; phylum Actinomycetota; class Actinomycetes; order Micrococcales; family Micrococcaceae; genus Paenarthrobacter; species Paenarthrobacter sp. TAF1. The sequence continues at coordinate 375,566 of NZ_JBFRDO010000002.1, read as the reverse complement.
AAAGGCCATCCAGACGTGGCTCAAATAGAGAATACAGCCACCGGAGTCAAGTCAACATCCCATGGCAAAGGTTGTGTGGCCGGACCTGAGGGCGTTAATAGTCAGGCCGGCCACACTGGCTGCTGCCGGGGAAGGGGGGAAAGCAGCCAAAGGCGCCGCCGGCTTCGTCGTCCAAAGGCCAGTCGGTGCTCGGTGATTGGTCAGCAAGGGCGTTGCCCTCCGACTACGGCTGTCTCTCGTCCCCCATTGGACAGCCTCACATCAATTGAGTGGGAAGAACTGCCGGAACGTGTCGTGATTCCGGGGTCCTATTCGTAACGGATTGGGCAGCTTCGAGGATGCCTGCAATCCAGTGCTCTATTCCGCCGTTGGCCGGGCGGCTGATATAGGTGCCGGTGCCGGGCAGATCCAGGATGGCCACAGGGCTGCGGCCGGTGTGATGGGGGCCTGCGTAAAGGGTCAGCTTTCCCCGGTGGATCCCCGCCACGGAGAGGCAAAGCTCGGTCCGGGCAGCCAATGCGGACTCCCACGCGGCAAGCGAGGCGGGTGTATGGGTGGTGATGGCCATCTTTTCCTCGTTCGAAGTTGATGCACAAAAGCGACGGCCGGGAGTCGGGGGGACGTGATCCGGCCGTCGCTTCGTGTTCCCGGCGGGCACCCGGGAAGTGTTCGGCTTCAGCTCATTGAGCGAGCATCAGCTTTCTGTCATGCACGACGCCGGCGGGTCATCAAAGCCAGCCCGACGCCTGCGGCCAGGAGTACTGCGCCGATGCCGGCCACCAGGAACGGAACTCCTCCGGTGACGGCCAGCGGTGCCGGCTGGGCCTTGGGACCAACCGGGGTTTCAGCCGAGTCCGTGGGTGAGGAAACGTCGCCATGGGGGCTGACTGCTTTGGCCCCGGCCACGTTCCGGATCGGCTGACCGGACTCCACATCCTTGGTCTGCACCTTGTAGGCAGCGGTGCAGGTTACCGTTTCTCCCGGGGCGAGGCTCGTCGTCGGGCATTCGATGGTGACGCCGGCGTTGCCAAGCATCGGATCATCAACCACGACGTCGTTCAGCGTCACGGTCCCGGTGTTGGTCACCGCGAACGTGTAGTTGACCGTTTCCCCGGCGTCGGCGAGGTTGTCGCCGTCGGCATCAACCAGTGCAGCAGACTTGTCGATCACCAGTGCAGCAGCGTGCGGCACGTTGGTGGTGGTCGAGTCTTCATTCGAGGTGGTGGGCTGGTTGTCGGGGTCGGTTCCAGTGGCCGTGGCCACGTTGTGGACCTTGCCCGCATCCACATCAGCCTGGGTGAGCACATAGGGTGCAGTTGCCCTGCAGTGAGTGGATGCACCCACAGCGAGATCGGCGGCTTCGCAGGTCACCGCACCGGCCAGGGGATCGTTGACCGTGATCCGGCGAACCGGCACATTGCCATCGTTGGTGACCACGAAGGTGTAGTCGATGGTGTCTCCGGCGTCGATGATGCCCGAGGCGTTGGCGTCCTTGATGGCCCCTGCTGATTTCTCAAGGGTCAGGGCCGGGGCCTGCTCGGTGACTGGAGTGTTGGTGGTATCCGGGTCGGAGACAACCTTGTCAGTGTCGGGGTCCATGCCCTCGGCGTGGGCGGTGTTACGCACTACGTGTGCTGCTTCATCGGCTGACGTCACAACGTACGGTGCATCGGCGGCACAGTTGGTTGTTGCGCCGGGAGCAAGCTCCGTGACTTTGCACGTGACGGCGCCCGCAAGCGGATCCACCACTTCAACGGCGGTTACCGGGACGTTGCCGGTGTTGGTGACCGTGAACGTGTACGCGATGGTGTCTCCGGCGTCAGTGATCCCGGAATTGTTCACATCCACCGGAGCGGCGGCGAACTTCTCCAAGGACAGGGACGGGGCGGGAACCGTGACCTTGGTGGTGGTGGTGTCCGGAGGGGATGTGACGGGGTCGCCGTCGGGATCCGTGCCGGTAGACGTGGCGGTGTTGTCCACCGAACCGTGAAGCTCATCCATGTCGGTTACAACGTACGGGGCATCGCCCGTGCAGCTGATGCTCTCGCCAGGTGAAAGAGCGTTCTTTTCGCAGGTGACGGAACCGATTTTTGCATCGTTGACCTTCACGTCATGCAACGGGATATTGCCGGTGTTGGTGACCACGAAGGTGTAGGCAATGGTGTCGCCGGCGTCCGTGATACCCGAGTTGTTCTTGTCCACCGGTGTGCCGGCAGTCTTCTCGATGGACAGCGACGGCGCGGGAGCGCTGACCGGGGTTTCGGTGCTGTCTTCGTTGGAAACTACAGGCTGGTTGCGGGGATCGGTGCCCTGGGCCGTGGCAGTATTGAGCACCTTGCCGGCTGTCTCGTCTGCTTCGGTGATGGTGTAGGGCTGATCAGCTTTGCAGTTCGTGGAGGCGCCAGGGGCAAGTGATGTGGCCTCGCAGCTTACTGCGATTGCCGGGTTCTGGCCGCTCAGCAGCTTGTCATTGATGACGACGCCGGAGACCGGCAAGTTGCCGCTGTTGGTCACCAGGAACGTGTAAGCGATGGTGTCCCCGGCGTCGGTCAGACCCGAATTGTTGACATCAACCGGCGTTCCGGCGCTCTTCTTCAGAGTCAGCGCCGGTGAGGACGCAATCGGCGTCGTGGTGGAATCGTCGTCCGTAGCGTCAGGCAATCCGGCTACTGTCCCGGTGGCTGTGGCCTTGTTGATCACTTGGCCCGCAGTGACATCGTCCTGGGTGAGTTTGTAGGGCGGAGCCGTGCAGGTGACGGTCGCTCCGACGGCCAGGGGGCCGGGAGGGCATGTGACTGCTCCCACCAGGGGATCGTTTACGCTGACTGTTTCCAGCGGGACGGTTCCGGTGTTGGTGACGTCAAAGGTGTAAGGGACAGTTGAGCCGGCTGTGTTCCCGCTGGGGGCACCGGCCTTTTTGTCGAGGACCAGATCCGTGATTCGTGCGGCGTTCGTGAACGTGCAGAGCACAGCAATTCCATCGGATCCAGCTGCCGGCATGGTGAAGCTGCCGCTGGTTCCTGTGCCGTTGGAGATCGGAGCACCGTTGTTTTCATTGATGCACGACCAGCTCGAGGCGTATCCCACGCCCGTGCTGCCGGACTCGGAAATGGCATACGTGGTGCCTGTGCGGCCGAAGACCGGGCCTACTACCTCGCCGGGCTGGTCCTGGAGTCCGTTCTCTGTGCCGGCGGTGGTGGCTTGAACGCCGGTTACCGGAAGACCGTCACCCTTCAGGGTGAGCGTGGCCTGGTCGGCAGGGGTGACGCGGCCGTGCGGGAAGTCCTTCTTGACCGTGATGGTGTTGGGGGTTGCACAGGAGCCCAGGTCCACGGAACCGGCCTGGGAGAAGGGCTTGGAACTTAGGACTTCGCCGGAGATGGGGTCCACTTGGCGGAGCGTGTCCGAGCTGCCCAGGTAGACCAGGCCGTCACCACCAAACGCGATGCCGTTGATGGGCTGCGGGGTGGCGATTGAGACCAGCTGGTTGGCCGTCACGGTAACGGGTGCGCCGGCTGCCGTGGGTATCTCCTGCTGGATGACAGAGAGGATGCTGTGGGTTGACCCACCGCCCATCACGTACAAGCGGCCCTGTTTGTCGAAAGCCCAGTCGCCGTTGGCTCCGGCGTTGGGGATGTCACCGCTGGCCACCAGGCCGATTGAGACGTTGTTGACGGTGTCGAACCCGTAAACGCGGATCGTATTTCCGGTGAATCCGCCGTAGTAGTAGAAGCCGTTTTCAGGATTGATGGCGCCGTGGGTGACGGGAGTTCCTGCTTCGCCCGCGCCCAGTACCGAGGTGGTGTTGGACGCCCGGTCGTGGCGGTAGATGGTCCGGCCTGTGTCGTTGCTGTTGGGCAGGACGCCGATGGCAGCACTGCCATCGGCTGCGATGCCCAGACCATTGAGGTTTTGGTTGGACCCGGCAATGGTGAAGTTCCCGACGCTGGTCTGCGTCCCTGTCGCGGTGTTGACGAGCCACAAGTTGCGGTTGCCGCTGCCCTGGACCGAGTACACGGCCCCACAGCTCAAAGCATCTGCCGCTGTGGCCGGGCCTGCCGACAATGTCAGCGCACCTCCGGTAAACAAGCCGGCGACGACGGCGCTGCTCGCCAGGAGTGCCAAAGCCTGCCTGCCGCCGCGCCTGCCTTTACCGGTCCGTGGCCGGCGACGGGCGGGAAGCCCGGCTGGCCTGTGTATATGTCGTTGATCTGCACCGACGGCGGGACCTGTCGTCCCGCCGCTGAGTCGGTTAGTGCCGTCAGCCAATTACTGCACCCCTTTTAAGGTGTCCGGTGGGAGCAGAGCCTTCCGCTCCCAGAGATTCGGGCGCTCCGTAGCCGTTAGATCCTGCACGCAAGAGCCACCCCCCATGACCCGGCGATGGGCATCACCGGGCCGTAAACTTTTACTTCCGTAGCCCGCGTCTGGGCGCGCGCCATCAACAATTCGGTCTGGTTTGCCTCCCAAAGCCTCTTTGATGCCGTTTCGGCACAACTGTGATGCGTCCGGCTAACCGGCAGGCACACAGGAGTCAGCGCCGTTACGATGAACGGTTCGCCGATGAAACGGAGTCAGGGCACAAGCCCTTCAAGATGTATACGGCTGTCACTTAAAAACGTGACGCGGGAATTCGAAAGTTTTTTTATTCGGTCCTTGTCCGGGGACCACGGGCAGTTTCGGAGTGGAAGCTACGGAGTGCAGAACCACCACCACCAGGGGCAGGGTTCCCCTGGTGTGACGGTAGGAGTGGGCGTGGGTGTTGGCACACTTGTGCTGGTCGGCGTGGGGGTTGGTGCCACAGTGGGTGTTTGCGTTGGCGTTGCCGTGGGGCTTGGCTGGTGCGTTTCGCTGGGGCTCGGCGCAGGAGTGGCGTTTGTAGGCAGGGGTGTGCTCGTCGGCAGGGATGTCGGGGAGAAGCCCGGCGTGGGACCGGCGATGGTCGGCGCTGCCGTGGTGCCTTGTTGTGGGAACCTGGGTTCCTCCCTGGGGGTGGTCTCCGGCGTCGAACCGGCGGGGGAGTCCGTTGGAATCGGGCGGATGGATACAGGCAGCGGGACTTGGAGTGCTTCGGCGCGTGGCTGGTCCAGTGAGATCACGGCGTAATCCGGACTGACACCTGCCGGCGGCACCCCGGCGCTGCCCGGACCCGGGCCGCCGTCCGCTGGGGTGCCTCCTGCCGGAGGTGCGCCAAGGGGTCCCGCTTCGGCTGGAGAATTCGCCGCATCCGTAGCTGACGGGGTTGAACCCAAGCCTGTCGCGACGGCGATAGCGCCGGTTGCCACGCAGGCAACCACGGCGATGGCGGCGGCCCACGCCCCGATTCCCATTCCAGCGGAGTGCGCTGCGGAACCGGTGGTGGCTTGGGATCCGGGAAGTTGTGTGCCTGTCGGGGCGGGCAAGGCTACGGCTCCGTAACCAATCATCACGGGCACGGCAGCCGGTCCCACCAGCCAGGGCGCGACAGCCCGCCTCATCGTGGACCGAACATCCATCAGGGCCGTGGCAGCTGAGGTGCAGGCGAGGCATTTTGCGAGGTGCTTCTGCAGCCGCACGTCTTCAAACGGAGACAATCCGTCGACTACCGACTTGGCCAGCAGCGGCACATAGGGCTTGCACGTCTCATCGAGGGAGGAATCCACGTAGGCCTCCAGATAAGCCAACCGGAGTCCCTTGCGGGCCCGGGCTGCAATGGCTGAAACGGCGTTGGGTTCGAGGCCCAGCAGCGGCCCTACCTGGCGGGGCCGTTCGCCTTCGACGTCCACATGCCACAACACGGTCTGCCAACGGGCCGGCAAGGACGCGAAAGCAGCGCCGGCCAGTTCCCGGTCCTTCTCGTGCAGGATGTGCTCGTAGCCGTCCTCGTCGTGGGGCAACTCCATCGGCTCCTCCACGAGTTCGTGGCGTGAGCGTGCTGTCCAATGATCCGCAGCTGAGGTCTTGATGGCCCGCAGGAGATAGGGACGGAAGGGGCCATCCGGTCCGTTTCCCCGCTGGATGGCATGAATGACCTTGAGGAAGGCCTCGGAGCTGACGTCATCGGCGTCGAAGCCGTTGCCCAATAGCTTCTTGGCGTAGGAAAGCCCGGCAGCGGCATGGCGTCGGTAAAGCTCTTCGATGGCTGCGGCGTCCTGGCCCTGGACGGAAGAGATCAGTTCTTCGTCCGATGGGTTCTCCGGAGTTTTCCCGGTATGCCCGGTCATGGCTTTTTACCGGTGAAAGCGTGGCTGGGCCTGCCCGAAGGCATTAACAGGTGCTTGCGTGTGTTCTTCATCGTTCTGTATCGCCCCCATAGCGTTTTCAAAACCGGCCTTAGCGGAAACGGCAATTTCGCCTGTTTCCGGACACGACAGCGCGTTTCCCATCAATGGGATTCCTGGCATGGATATTGGCGAGCCGTTTGGACCCCTCCAGGCTCTTCTGCCCGCTGACGCGTAGCCGTTCTTCCTGCATCCTATACGAGAAGCATGAATGCGAAATTGGGCCGAATTACGCAACGGACCGGACTCCGGAGACATGGTGGTGTCCGGGCGGTCGGCTTGGTGACCCGCACCACATCCGGGGCTTGCCCGGTCTACACTGGGAAGGCGGCGCACGCTCCTGGAACGTGGTCCGGGCGATTCGATGGTGAATTGGAGGAAACTGCATGCCAAGTGTCACTGCCTCTGCAGCGCGCATGGATGGTCTGAGGCTTTCCGCGCCGTCGGAGTACGCCCGCATCCTTCGCAAAGCCCACGAAGCCACGATTTCCGGGCGTCCTGATCCCCGCATCCCGCAGTCCCTCCTGGAGTCCTGGCAGCGCTCCTTGGCGTTGGGGATCAATCCTGAGCGGCACAGTCCGCTCCGTCGCCACGAGGTGGAGGATGCGCGCAAGCTCGGTGCCGGCCATCCCTTGGCCCCTGTCATGCCGGCGCTCACGCAACTTCTTGCGGACGAATCCGCAGACGGCCGGCACCTCCTGATCGTCACGGACCAGCTGGGTGAGGTGCTGTGGCGGGTGGGCAGCAGCCATGCGCTTCGACAGGCCGATTCATTGGAGTTCGTTGAAGGGGCGGACTGGTCAGAGTCCGGGATCGGCACCAATGCCATCAGTGAGGCCCTGATTACGGGGGCACCGGCCCAGCTCCTTTCAGCCGAGCACCTCGTGCGTTCCCATCACGAGTGGGCTTGCACCGCATCTCCCATCCGTGACCCGCACAGCAACCGGATCCTGGGAATCCTGGATGTATCCGGGCCCATCGACTCGGTAACTCCGGACAGCCTGCGCATGGTGCGTTGCGCCGTCCGGCTGGCCGAGGAGCTTTTGCGTACCGCCGGTCCGCGCACACCTCATGCGGCTCCCACCCGTGCAGACAAAAGAACACCCGCAACGCTGAAACTGAACTTGTTGGGGGACTCCCCGACAGCAGAGGTCGACGGCGGTGTGCGGCTGCCGCTGACGCTCCGGCGTGCTGAAATCCTGGCTTTGCTTGCCTCACGTTCGGGTGGTTGGAGCGCTGACGAGTTGGCCTACCAGGTGCATGGCGAGGATGGTGCCGCAGCTTCCGTCCGCACCGAGATGCACCGGATCCGCGCCGTCCTCGGGAAGGTCCTGGAGGCCAACCCCTATCGCTTTGCGGCCGGACTGACGGTGATCACCGACGTCTCCACCGTGACCGAACACCTGCGGAAGGCCCGCATCGCCGAAGCTCTCCAGGCTTACAACGCTCCGCTCCTCGCCCGCTCAGGAAACCTCGCCATCGAGCTCCTCCGCGACGAACTCAACGCAGCGATCAGCGCATCGGTGCGCGCCACCGGCGACCAGGACCTCATCCTGCAATGGGGCTCCAGCGACATGGGGGCCGACGATTTCGAAGCATTGGCTGCCGCGCAGGCAGCGGCCGGCAATGATCCCCGCCTTGGAATGCTGCAGGCGAGGATGGCCAGGCGCGACCGCGAATTCCGGGCGTAGCGGGACCCTGAAAATGCACGACGACGCCGCCCGCCGCGTGAGGCGGGCAGCGCCGTCGTCGACGTGTTCCTGTCAGCGGCGCCTGCGCGCCCGGGGTGTGAGTTCGTGCGCGCCGTAGCTGTTGTCGTCCGGGTTGACCGTGACGCCGGGTTCCACGATCTCATCGATGCGGTCCAGGACGTCTGTGCTGAGAGCGACTGAGGCCGCCGGAAGATAGGACTCCAGCTGTGCCATGGTCCGCGGGCCAACAATCGCGGAGGTGATGCCGGGATGGTTGATGACAAAGGCAATGGCGAGCTCTATGAGGCTAAGCCCGGACTCTTCGGCCAGTTGCGCCAGGTCTTCAACGAGATCGAGTTTGCGCTGGTTCGCGAACCTCGTCATGTCGAACCTGGCGCTCGGACGCGCACTTGATGTGGGCGAAGATGCTGAATCTTTCCGCCATCGACCCGAAAGCCAACCGCCGGCAAGGGGACTGTAGCTGAGGGTGCCCATCCCATGGCGCTGGACGGTGGGAAGGACGTCTTCTTCTATCCCGCGCGCAAGAATCGAGTAAGGCGGTTGCTCGGTGACGAAGCGCTCCAGGTTCCGTTCCCGCGCCGCCCATTGTGCCTCCACGATTTGGGATCCTGAGTAGGACGAGGAGCCGATGTATCGGACCTTGCCCTGGCGGACCAGGTCCGTGAGGGCACCCAGCGTTTCCTCCACATCGGTGTCGGGACTGGGGCGATGGACCTGGTACAGGTCGATGTATTCGGTGTTGAGGCGGCGCAGGGAGTTCTCCACCTCGCGGATGATCCACCGGCGGGAACCGCCGCTCTGGTTGGGATCGTCAGGGTTCATGGGCATGAAGAACTTGGTGGCGAGAAAAACGTCGTCCCGCCTGCCCTCGATTGCCTTCCCCACGATTTCTTCAGAGGTGCCACCGGAATAGACGTCAGCGGTGTCGATGAAGTTGATGCCGGCGTCCAAGGCCCGGTGAATGATGCGGATGGCGTCGGCGTGGTCATTGTTGCCCCAGGAGCCGAACATCATGGCACCCAGGCACAGGGGGCTGACCTTCACGCCAGTGCGTCCGAGAAGACGGTATTCCATAGCGGTTCCTTTGCTCGGTTCTAGGCTTCGGGGATGACCATCGCGAAGCGCTCTTCGCGGGCTACGTCAGGGTCCGGTCCATTGCGGACGCCCGTGTCCAGGGCATCGATGGCGGCAAGTTCTTCCGGGCTGAGTTCGAAGTCGAAGACGTCGAAGTTCTCGGCGATGCGTGCAGGGTTGGTCGATTTCGGAATGGCTGACCGGCCCTGCTGCAGGTGCCAGCGAAGCATGACCTGGGCAGGACTCTTGCCATGCTTGCGGGCAACATCGGCAATGGTGGGGTCTTCCATGACGTTCCGGCGGGCTTCGCCCCAGCCGGGGTAGAACGTGATGCCACCGATCGGTGACCAGGCCTGGGTGAGTATGCCGTGCTCCGCGTCCGCTTCCTGGACGTCCCTTTGGATGAAGTACGGGTGCAGCTCCACCTGGTTGAGTGCGGGGACGATGTCCGTTGCGGCCAGGAGCTGCTTCAGGTGGTGGGGCATGAAGTTGCTGACGCCGATGGCACGCACCTTTCCTTCGGCGAGCAGGCTCTCCAGCGCTTTGTAGGCGGCGATGACCTTGTCGAAGCGGTCCGGAGCGGGCTGGTGCAGGATCAGCAGGTCGAGGTAATCAACGCCCAGTTTGGCCGTGGCCTTCTCCCAGGCGTGCCGTGTCTGCTCGTAGCCGTAGTCGCTGACCCAGACCTTGGTTTCGATGAACACCTCGGACCGGTCCAGGCCGCTGTTGCGGATGCCTTCGCCGACTTCCCGCTCGTTGCCGTAGGCAGCGGCCGTGTCGATGTGCCGGTAGCCGGTGGCCAGTGCAGCTTCCACCGCCGCTGTTGTCTGCTCAGGGGGACTTTGGAAGACACCCAGGCCCAGGGCGGGCATCGTGACGCCGTTGTTGAGAGTAAGTTCGGTATTCATGTTTCCCATGGAACAGCACTTCCAAGCACTCCGGGAGTAACTCTTGTTCAGGGTAATGTCAGTGCCTCCCACCCCGCCGTGGCCCCGCGTAGCGTAGAGCCATGACACTCAGCGACGACGTTCGCAAATTCCTGACCTCCCGCCGTGCACGGATCACGCCGGAGGAGGCCGGCCTGCCCGCATATGGAGGCAAGCGCCGGGTGACCGGACTGCGCCGCGAAGAGGTGGCGATGCTCGCCGGCATGAGCGTTGACTACTACATCAGGCTTGAGCGCGGTAATCTCTCGGGCGCCTCGGACAACGTCCTGGAGGCGCTCGCCCGGGCCTTGAAGCTTGACGACGCCGAGACGGCCCACCTTTTTGACCTGGCCCGCTCCACCGCGGCGTCGCCGCGGGTTCGCCGCAAGAGCAGTCCCCGGACGGTGCGTCCCAGCGTGCAGCGCGTCATTGATGCCATCAGTTCGGCACCGGCTTGGGTCCGCAATGATCGCGGTGATGTCCTTGCGTCCAACGAACTGGGCCGCGCTCTCTACATGGACATGATGGCTGAGCGTCCCGGTCCGCCGAACAGTGCCCGGTTTACGTTCCTCAATCCGAAGGCCCGTGAGTTCTTCATCGATTGGGAGCGCAGTGCTGACGACATCGTCGCGGCACTGCGCTCGGCCGCGGGCAGGAACCCCTACGACAAAGACCTCAGCGATCTCGTCGGAGAGCTTTCGACCCGCAGTGAGGAGTTCGGCACGCGGTGGGCCCGGCACGATGTGAAGTACCACCGGACCGGACGCAAGCGTCTCCACCATCCCATCGTGGGCGATCTGGACCTCAGCTACGAGGCCCTGGAACTGGCGGCAGATCCAGGGCTGCGGATCAATGTCTACACCGCCGAGGAAGACACGCCCTCCGCCGATGCCCTGAAAGTACTTGCCAGCTGGGTCGCCACCCAGCGTGAAACGACCAAGGCGGCTGTCAACGAGGAGCAGTAATCCGCCGGCGCTCCTGGCGCCGGCGGATATGCCCAGGGATGGAGGTTCCTGGGGGTGGACCTAACTGGGGGTGGACCTACCTAGGGATGGACGAGGATCTTCACCGCGGTGTCATTGTGGTGGATGAGCGTATTGAAGCCTTTCTCCACCAGGTCTTCCAACGCAATCCTCGCCGTGATGAAGGGCTCCAGATTTACCTTTCCCTCCTGGACCAGCTTGATGGCCTCGGCATGGTCCCGGACGTAGGCTATGGTGCCGCGCAAGTCGATCTCCTTCAGCACGATCTTCTGCATGTCCACTGTGGCCGGCCGGCCCCAAATGGAAACGTTCACCACCACACCTGCGGGTTTCACCGCCGTCAGGAGCGTATCCAGCACCGCGTTGACTCCGGCGCACTCGAAAGCCACGTCCGCGCCCACGCCGTCTGTCAGCTCCAACAGCCGTGCCTGCAGATCCTCCTGGCCGGGGTCGATGACATGGTCAGCCACCCCGCTGGAGATGGCTTTGTCTTTCCGGGCCGCACTGAGTTCGCTGATCACCGTGGTGACCCCCTGGCTTTTCAATACAGCGGCCGTCAGCAGCCCGATGGGTCCTGAGCCACCCACCAAGGCAACGTCTCCGGGCTTGGCACCGCTGCGGGCGACCGCATGGTGGGCCACGGACAGGGGCTCGATCAAGGCGGCTTGATCCAGCGGGATGTTGCCGACTTTGTGGACCCACCTGGTGTCCACAACCACCATGCCGCCCAGGCCTCCACCTCCGCCAGAGAGCCCAATGAAGCCCATTTTGGTGCAGAGGTGATAGTTCCCCGCCTTGCAGGGCGGACACTCGTCGCACACGAAATAGGGTTCCACGACTACGTTGTCGCCTACCGAGAGCGCCTGGACACCCTCGCCAACGTCAACGATTGTTCCGGAGAATTCGTGGCCCATGGTCACCGGGGCTTCTTCCCCCGAGAGGGGATGAGGGTGTCCAGGGGCCGGGACGAAGATGGGCCCTTCCAAGTACTCGTGGAGATCGGTTCCGCAGATGCCGCACCACGCTACTTGGATCTTGACGGTGCCGGGCCGTACCTCCGGCTCCGGGACGTCGTCGATCCTGATGTCGTTGCGTCCGTGGAATCTTGCTGCTTTCACAATCGGCTCCTTCAGCGGGTGTGGTGGGATGGCTGCAGGCTGTACACGGGGGTGGGGAGCCCTTCCATCCGGGCCTTGAGCTGCAGGGCGAGGTACTTGGAGTAGTGCCGGCTTTGGTGCAGGTTTCCGCCGTGGATCCAAAGGTTCTCCACGTTGGTGGGTTTCCACATATTGCGTAGTTCCCCTTCCCAGGGGCCAGGGTCTTTGGGGGTGTCGGAGCCGTACCCCCAGCACTTGCCCACCTGGTCTGCCACTTCGGGTGAGACGAGGTCGGCGAGCCAGCCGTTCATGGAGCCATAACCGGTTGCGTAAATGATCACGTCGGCTTCGAGTTCGTCGCCGTTGTCCATGATCACGGCGTTGCCGGTAATTTTGCTGACCTGGCCGTTGGCGAGCTTCACGCGGCCGTCGATGATCAGCTGCGATGCGCCGACGTCGATGTAGTAGCCGGAGCCGCGCCTCAGGTACTTGAGGAACAGGCCGGAACCGTCCACTCCGAAGTCCAGCTCAAATCCGGCGGCTTCGAGCTGGGAGTAGAACCCGGCGTCGCGCTTTGCCATCTCCTGGTACACCGGCACCTGGGCCTCCGGAAGGATGCGGTAGGGCAGGGAAGCGAAGAGGAGGTCGGCCTTTTCGGTGGTCACTCCGTTGGCCAGTGCCTTTTCGGAATAGAGATCGCCGAGGGCCAGGTCCATCAGGGATTCGCTCCGGGCGATGTGGGTGGATGAACGTTGGACCATGGTCACGTCCGCTCCGTGCTCCCAGAGGTCCGCGCAGATATCGTGGGCGGAATTGTTGGAGCCGATCACTACTGCTTTCTTGCCGGTCCAGTCCCCACCGCCGGGGTGCTTGGAGGAGTGGTATTGCTCCCCAAGGAAGGAGTCGGCGCCGTCGAAGACCGGGATGTTGGGGTAGCCGGAAACGCCCAAGGCGAAGACAAGCTGCCGGGGACGCAAGGTGACCCGTTCGCCGTCGCGGATGACGGTGACCTCCCACGTACCGCTTTCCTCATCCCACCGAGCTTTGGTGCATTCGGTATTGGACCAATAGTTGAGCTCCATGATGCTGGTGTAGTGCTCAAGCCAGTCGCCGATCTTGTCCTTGGCTGCGAAGACAGGCCAGTCGTCGGGGAAGTTCAGATACGGCAGGTGGTCGTACCAGACGGGGTCGTGCAGGTGGAGGGACTTGTACCGGTTGCGCCAGGCGTCACCGGGACGGGCGTTCTTGTCCACAATGATGGTGGGCACGCCCAGTCTCCGGAGCCGTGCACCGAGGCCGATGCCGCCCTGCCCGCCGCCAATGACCAGGGCGTAGGGCTGGTCCTCATAGCCGAGCCTGGCAGCTTCTTCCTCTTTGCGTTCCAGCCAGGACTTCCTGCCTTTTTCGATACTGTGGGCCACTCCTTGTTCGCGGTGGGGACCCTTCCTTTCTTCGTATCCTTTGAGCTCCTGCATGGTTGTCAGCAGTGTCCAGCACTTTCCGTTGCGGAGCCGCAGGTGTGCGTAGCCCTTTCCTTGCAGGGTCTCGAAATTGACCCAGGCTTCGGGGTTCATGGCGTCGCCCGCGGCGTCCTCGGCCAAGGCCCAGTTGGATGGCTGGACATCGCCGAGCACGGCCTCCAGCATGTCCTTGATCCCGGCCTTGCCCTCAAGGGTCTTGAGGTTCCAGGTGAAGGAGACGAAGTCGCGCCAATACGATTCGTCATCAAACAGCGCCAGCGCTGCTTCGATGTCCCGGCTGCGCAGGGCTGCGTCGAACTGCGCCAACCAGGTTTCCACAGCACCGTTGGGTGTGTCAGGCATGATTCCTCTTTCCGTTGCTTGCGAGTGGACACCATCCGGCACATCATTCGCTGGAAAGTGGCCCACGTCACAAGTAAAGGGCGGAGGGGGTTACAAGAGGGTTACACGGGACGTTGGGGGTAAAAGCTACCCTCCAACAAGGGAGTATTCGCTCTTCAGCTTCGTGGTCAGGCGCTCGACGTTCCAGGGGACTCGCGGGGGAGCGATCGATGGTGGCGATATACGACGGCGGACGCGTCACCGTCCGCTGGTGCCCGCCCAGGGTTAGGCTGGGGTTTCATAAGTTTTGGGGGAATGAATGAGACGTGGCTGGACGCTTTGCTGCGCAATGGTCATCCTGGTGGCCTTGTCCTCATGTGCCCGGCCCGGCATCGAGGAACTGGGACGAAGCGCCATCCGGGACCGCGCTGCAGAGGGTATGGACTGGTTCATCGGGTTTACCGCGGCCACGGATACGTCCGACAGGGACGCCGTGCGCTCCAAGTTACAGGGAAACAGCGTCACTTACTCGTTCGGTTGGGAGGCCGACGGCAACTTCCATGCCGACCGGTACTTCCGCGAACACCTAACCACCAGTGGGGGTTGGTGGGCTGAACAGCGAACCGTCAGCGCGTGTGTGCGATACACAGCAAAACCCGGAGGGCCGGTGATGGCATCCGTGGCCTGTCCGGACAGGCTCCCGTTCACGGAGCGGGTCGACGAGCAAGTCACCATTCCTTGAGCCGGAGCTGTCGGGTGTTAATCCCTGTTGGCCAGCTCTTTCAGCCGTAGAGGACGGAAGGGAGGGGAATGCGCCCCGCCTAAATGTTGAACGGCTTGAGCACTACCATGACCACGATCGCCAGGACGATATCAAGGACAGCCAGCACGATCCCAGCAGTGGCCTTGACGCCTTGGGTCTCGGCTTTGCGGGCAAAGATAAAGGCCGCGATGCCCAAGGGAATTCCCAGGATGAACATGCCGATGACGCCCAGGATGATTGAGGTCTTCTTATACGACTGGCCGAGCCTTCGTTGAATCTCGGTCTCGGTGGTGTCGGTTGTAGTAGTCACGGTTTGAAGGATAACCTGCGGACACCCTGAGTCTTGCAGTCCGCGTCGCTCAGCATCCTTACCACCCCGCCCGAAACCGCCCTATCCTTAATTGATGAGCCACTCCGCCGAATCCACCATTGCCTTCGAGGGCCACTTCGCCCGCGACTTCCCCGAGCTGGCTGTTCCGTGGCGGGCGGAGGAGGCCCCGGATCCGCAGCTCCTGCTGGTCAATGAACCACTCGCCGTCGAACTTGGCTTTGACCCTGGTTTCCTGCGGAGCCCGGAGGGCGTGCGGCTGCTGATCGGCAACGCCCTGCCGGAGGATGCAACCCCGGTGGCACAGGGGTATTCCGGGCACCAGTTCGGTTTTTATTCGCCCAGGTTGGGGGACGGGCGCGCACTGCTTTTGGGTGAGGTCGCCGACGCTGACGGGAAGCTACGCGACATCCATTTGAAGGGTTCCGGCCGGACGCCATTCGCGCGGAACGGCGATGGCCGGGCCGTCGTCGGACCCATGCTGCGCGAGTACATCGTCAGTGAAGCGATGCACGCCCTGAATATTCCGACCACCAGGTCCTTGGCTGTCGTCGCCACGGGCCTATCGGTCCAGCGCGAGACGGTCCTCCCGGGCGCGGTCCTCACCCGCGTGGCGAGCAGCCACATCCGGGTGGGCAGCTTCCAGTACGCGAGGGCCGGCAACGACATCGAACTGTTGCGCCGCCTGGCCGACCATGCAATCGAACGCCACCACCCGTCGTCGAGCACTGAAGACAATCCGTATCTCGCCCTGCTCAAGAGCGTCATAGCCGTCCAGGCGCGGCTTGTAGCCCAGTGGATGCTGGTGGGCTTCGTCCACGGCGTCATGAACACGGACAACATGACGGTGTCCGGCGAAACCATCGACTACGGTCCATGCGCCTTCATGGACGGGTTCGATCCCGGTGCGGTGTACAGCTCCATCGATGAGCAGGGCCGGTACGCCTACCGCAACCAGCCGGTGGTGGCCGAGTGGAACCTGGCCCGGTTCGCGGAATCGCTGGTGCCTTTGATCCATGATGACGAGGAGCAGGCGGTGGCGCTCGCCGTCGAAGCGCTCGGCGGTTTCCGGCAGCAGTACAGCGCTGCCTGGTTCAGTGGCATGCAAGCCAAGCTGGGGCTTCCGGAGGGAATTGACGACGCCGTTGCGTCGCCTCTGGTGGATGACCTCCTGAAGCTGGTCCAGGAGGCGCGCGCCGATTACACCTCGTTCTTCCGCAACCTCGGCAAGGCGGCCCGCGGGGATGCCGAGCCCGTCCGCGGCGCGCTTCTCGATCTCCCGGCGTTTGACGACTGGCTGGGACGGTGGCGGGCCCAGAAGCCCGACGCTGATGCCATGGACAAGGTCAACCCGATCTATATCCCGCGGAACCATCTTGTGGAAGAGGCTCTCGCGGCTGCGACGAACGGGGACACCGGCCCGACGGCGGAACTGCTGGAGGCGCTCGGTTCGCCTTATTCGGAACGCCCCGGGCTGGAGAAGTTCGCGGTTCCGGCGCCTGAGAGTTTCGGCCCGTACCGGACTTTCTGCGGCACGTAGGTTAAATGCCAAGGGGAAGCGACCCGGCTGGGTCGCTTCCCCTTGGCATTGTCCTTTGCCTTTAGCTCCAGACGGCCCTGACTACCATGTCTGCACCGGCAGCCAGGTGGTTGCCGGTGTGCCCTGCGTCCAGAACACAGACATCCTCTGATTCAGGCGCGCCTGTTGATACAAGGCATTCTGCTGCCCTGAAGCTAAGAAGGTCTACGGGGAGGCTGTCGCCTATTCGAAGTTCACTCATGATGCCCTTTTGCTTGGTCCGGGCATCGCAGTACGTCACGCTGGCCCGGGGTGTGGAGATACGACTTTTGGAGCGCCGGACTTCATCAGCGGTACCTCCATACTGCCTTGCCATGGAGGGTTCCGTCTACGCAGGCCACTGAGAGCTAGTGGAAGGGGGTGTCCCGCACGATGGCCATGAGTTCGTCGCGGAGTCCCTCGGAGTCCAGATTGATGGTGGAGAGCACCGAGTTTTCCTGGCCGTGGGACTGTTCCAACAGGTCAAGGCCCAATGGGGTGATCGACACCAGTTGGCTGCGTCGGTCAAAGCGGTTGGGTTCTTTGAGGATGTATCCGCGGGCTTCGAGTCTGTTGAGGAGCGGGCCCATGGTCTGCGCCTGCACGCGGACGTTCTGGGCAAGTTTTCCAGGGGTGATGGGCCCACCCGTTGCCACGGCGTCGAGGGTGAGCACTGCCGGATAGGTGAGGCCAAGTGGGCGCAGTTTTTCGTTCCATGCCAGCTCCACCAGTCTCGCTGCCGTAGACAGCAACCGGCTGGTTGGCCAACGGTCCATATCAGGCATTCAGGCACCCCCGGCCTATCGCAAATAGTCAGCTTGCTTACTATGCTACATCAGCCGTTGGACGTAAGGGCGGTGGTCAACCGGCGACCCTGAATTGTTCAAGTACAACAAGCGATGAGTCGGTGATGGTGAAATCCTCGCCAAGCTCCGCTTTCATTGGCTCTGATGACCAGAATCCGGTGTGGCCGACCAGCCAGTCTGTGACCGTAACGTACCCCTCTCCTTCGGCCAGCACGTGATCCAACGGAACATCGCGGAGTGGGACGATCCGGACCGCTGTAGTGTGAATCACCGCCACCCTCTGTCCATCCGAATCGATGACCGCACCCCTGTGCCCGACAACGGGCAGCGGTTCGTTGCCGACCTCGTATTCGTGGAGAAGGGAAGTTGTAGCAGTCTTGCGGCCAGCCAGGATCGCTCTGACCAAGCGATCGCGAAGTGGCCCGGGGAAGGCGAATTCAACGATGGGGAGCTGTTCATGCATACGAACAGCTAATCACTAAGTCAGGAGAGCTCGAACGCCGGACGTCCGCCGCTTCGCTCGTCGCTGTGCACCTGCAAGGCCCGGCGCATGGCCTGGCGGTTTTCTTCCACCGCTTCGAGGTTGCCGGCCACCCGGTAGAGGTCCGCGGCCCACTGGAACTCGTCTGCAGCGGCACGGAAACGGGCTTCGTCGAACAGGCGGCGGCCAATGTGGTGGCGGACGTAGGCTTCCTCGTCGGGTGTCCGAACGGTCCGGAGCGCCTTTTCGTGAAGAACTGCGGCATCGTGCCAGCGGTATTGCCGTTGGTAGACCTGGGCGAGAATCAGCAGCAACTCGCGGCGGTCGGGGGAGTCGGGCAGAAGCTTGAAGCCTTCGTCCAGGGCTTCAGTGTCCCGGCGGAGCAAGCCCAGGTACCTTACGCGCTCCATGGGCGGACAATCGCCGGCCAGTGCAGCTTCCAGTGCGGCGCGGTCGATCACCACGTCGCGGAATGTCGAAGGGTCAGTACGCCAAAGACTTGCAGTATCTTCCACCGTGATGTGCCCCCCATAGGACTGTTACGGAGCCGACTGTGTTGCAGCCGCCGTCGATGGCAAGCTGCGGAAGTCTCCATAATCTCATGAAGTGACCACCCCGCAAGCCAATCGTCAGTGGAGCTGGCTGTCAGGGGGAGAAACCCGCCAGGAGTGGAAATGGGCCGGCGAAGGCGGCCAGCTCCGGGGCGAAAGGAACCACGCGCACCAGCTGCAGCGGGCCGGTCCCCGCCGCGGCCCGGATGGTCAGTGCGTCGCCCGAGCGGCTGATGCGCACACGGACCCGGCCGCCGTTCCATTCCGGGACCGGCGCCAAAGACCAGTCCGAGAAACGGTCGGTGACCACTGCGCCCAGTTGAGCGGCGCCGTCGGCGAATTCGACGCCCGCCTTGACCCAATGCCCGGCGCTGACTCGGACGAAAATCCCCGCCTGGTCGAACTGCTGCGAGAACGCTGCGGTGAACTCAACCTCCATGGCGCTGTCCAGCGGAAACGGGGCAAGCAGCGCGTGTTCGGTGTCGTGCACGAAACCGTAGGAGGTGACGCGCCAGGCGTCGCTGCCTTCGGCTGCGGTGACCAGCAGGTCAGTTCCATGCTCGACGACGGCGGCCGGCTGGTTGGTCCACTCGCCGCGGCTCCACGCTAGTTCCGTACTCACAGTGCTCCTTGTTTCCCGCGATCAGTGACTCCACTCTGACACATGGCACGACAGTGCCAATTGCGCGCGTACGGGTAGGTAGTTCCTAATGCCGACGGAGGCAAAAGGCAAGTACCGATTACTCGGGCGCAGGGCAGATAATTGTTCTTTACTAAGTCCAGCGGATCACCGCAGGGGCAGGAGACGGTTACGTAGGAGGTGCAGGATGGAACAGATTGAGTTGGACGACAGCGTCCTCCGTCTGGAAAAGGGTGTCCTGCATCTGGTGTGGAACCACGGCGTGCGCATCGAAGCGGGGAATGCCCGTGCGGCCGTGGATGCCGTCAATAGACTTGCGGACGGTCGGAAACTCCCGCTGCTGGTGGACATGGCTGCCACTGGGTTCCTGAGCCGTCGGGCGCGGGAGGTCTTCGAGGAACCGTGCGCCGCGTCCAGGAT
The DNA here is from genome assembly GCF_052113825.1 of Paenarthrobacter sp. TAF1. Classification (NCBI taxonomy): domain Bacteria; kingdom Bacillati; phylum Actinomycetota; class Actinomycetes; order Micrococcales; family Micrococcaceae; genus Paenarthrobacter; species Paenarthrobacter sp. TAF1. Next base: position 356,165 of record NZ_JBFRDO010000002.1, on the reverse strand, counting down.
CGCGTTACTGGGAGAGAGCCCGGTGGACCGCACCGTGGTCCAGTACCAGCTTCACACCAGCAAGGTTCCGTGCCCCACCATGTTTTTCACGTCGCGACTGGAGGCGTTGGGATGGCTGGCTGAAGCTTCCACTGCTGAGGGTGCGTCTGTTTCTGCCGGGCGGCCTACCGGCTTTCGATAGAGATCCCCGGGAGCGGGATTGCCGAAGATGCACACCCGGCACAGCAGGAATCTGTTGCGTCCGGTTCCGTGGTGCCGATAGTGGCCGATTCACCCGTGCCTTTCGGGCGCTGCACCACAGGTGCGCAACAGCTGTCCCCCTGCCAGGCGTTGATGCCTTCCCTGACGGCGATACCGGCTATGACCAGTGCGGCGCCGGCGTCCGCCCACCACCACCCCAGGGTGCTGTTGAGCACCAGTCCGATCAGCAGGACGGCAGAAAGGTACGTGCACAGGAGCGTCTGTTTCGAATCGGCGACGGCGGTCCTTGAGCCGAGCTCCCGGCCCGCGGTGCGCTGTGCCCAGGACAGTACCGGCATGATGGCCAGGCTAAGGGCGGCAATGATGATGCCTGCGGTGGAGTGCCGGGCTTCTCCGGCCCCTGTCAGCGAGCGGACGGCGTCGAGGGCCACGAACGCGGCCAAGGCAAAGAAGGAAAGCGCGATCACCCGGAGGGTGAGATGTTCACGCCGTTCCGGATCCTTGCTGGAGAACTGCCAGGACAATGCCAAGGCGGACGTGACTTCGATGATTGAGTCGAGACCGAAGCCGACCAGGGCCGAGGAATCCGCTACACCGCCGGCCCACAGTGCCACCGCGGCCTCGATGACGTTGTAGCTGATGGTGGCTGCAGCGAAAATCCGAATGCGGCGCATCAAGGTGAGCCGGCGCGCGGGGTGCATTGTTCCTTGGAATGTGCTCATGCGATGCAGCTCCCGTCGGGTGCGCAGCAGGCGGGATCGACGGAGAGGACGACGCTCATCAGGTCCTTGATGGCATGGCCCAGCCGGGGATCGGCGAGTTCATAGCGGGTACGGCGGCCGTCGGGGATCGCGACCACCAGTCCGCACCCTCTCAAGCACGTCAGGTGATTGGACATGCTTTGCCGTGATACGCCAATCGCGTCTGCCAAGTCGGACGGGAAGGACGGAGCCTCGGCAAGGGCCAACAGAACCTTGGCTCGGGTGGCGTCCGAGATCGCGTAGCCAAATCTGGCGAGGACCGGTGCGTTGGAGAGAACCTGCATAATTTTAGAGTACATCGATGAGTGTATTCATCCAATGATGTACATAAGGCCGTTACGCGGCTCTTTCGGGTTACTGCAACTAGTCCTCGAAGTTGAGCTTTCCGTCGCTGCTCCCGGTTACCCTTTCAACAATCTCTTCGGCTACGACGCGGAGTTTCTGGTTTCGGTGGCTGGAGGCGGTGGTCAACAGCTGGAACGCCTCGTCGTGTCCACAGCGGTTCTGGGCCATGATCACGCCGCAGGCAAGGTCAATCACTGTTCTGCTGGCCATGGCAGCCTTCAGGTCCGTGTTCAGCTGCTCTGTGGCTTCGATCCGGATAGCAAGGCGCAACGTGCTTCCGGCAACGTCCGCGAAATCGGTTGCCTCCCTGATGACGTCCTCGGTGAACAGTCCCGGCGCCGGCGCGAAGAAGTTCAGAACTGCCTCCGAGGTTTCGCCCAGCATCATAGGCACCCCGAGGGCGCTGTGGACGCCTTCTGCTGCAAGGAGCCGGCTGTACTCGGGCCAGTCGATGTCAGTTTCGACGTCGGCCAGCAGCACCGGGCGCCCCTTGTCCAGGGCTTCCAGGCAGGGACCCTCCTTGAGGGTTTGTTCAATATGGTCCAGGTGCACAGCCTTCTCACTGCTGCCCGCAACGGTGGCTGTGCGTTTGCGCCGGCGAAGTGTCACAGCACAATCGATACGGGCTCCGCTGGCTTGGCTGATGGCAGTTGATGCGAACCGGGTCAGGCCATCGAGGATTGCCTTGATGTCCGCGGAGCCAGCCACCAGCTCGTGGAGCCCGCGGATGTGCTCGGTAGGGTCAAAGGTCTCCATGCGCCTAATGGTAGGCCACTCCAGCCGCGCCTGCTCCCTGCCGCAGCCCCCTATCTCCCTGCTCTGGCCCCCTAATGCTGGTGTGCGCGCAGGGGCTCAGGATGGTGCGTCTCCGGCGGGCGAACATGCTGCGGGAGCGTCGGCGAAGGTGAACCAGTCCGGGAGGGCCGCCGTGTACGCCTCGCGCACCTGGGGATTTTTGGTTGCCGTCCAGTCCACGGTGGCCTTCACCTCAACCTCGTTCTTGTCCCATTCGAACCAGTTGATCATTTTCAGGGCGGGGTAGTCCGTGGGGATGGCCGGATCGAAGAGCTGACGCCACCAGGCCTCTTTAATGGCCAAAGCGTCGGCACCCTCGCCTGATGCGACCGTGAGGGCTGCAGTTTCAGGGATGGCCACGGGTTTGTTCCGGGCGGTCCCGTACTCGGTATAGAAGTCCGGGACGGCGAGATCGTCGCCGCCGGCACCGTTGTAGTTGCCGGTCAGTTGCTGAAGGAATTTGCCCTGTTCGGGAATGACGTTGGCACCCCAAGGGTAGGTATTGCCCCAGTGGTAGAGGGACATGCCCACCCAATCCACTGCATCATCCCCGGGGTAGTAGGGGGCGTAGGGATCGTCAACGCCGGTGACTTCGCCATCTTTGTTGGTGTCCAACGCAGCGAACTCCGGTGTTCCGGCTACGGCTTGATACTTACCGCCGCTAAAGGGGTATCCGCCGCCATAGTTCGGCGCCCACATCATGGCGCTTCCTGCCGTTTTTGCATGAACTGCTGTGGCCACGCGCTGATAGGCGGCCACATAGGCCGTGGGTTGCTGGCCCCAGGCATACCAGGACCCATTCATCTCGTGGGCGAACCGGACGATCACGGGAACGCCTGCGTTGTTGAAGCGGGCCAGCATGGTTGACAACTCGACGGCAACCTCCGGTGTGACGGAAGCCAACCCTTGCTTGGGCTCGAGGGTGAGCAGCATCGTCCCGCCGTTGGCACGGATCTGCTCGAACGCGGCTTCAACGTTGCCTCTATCTGTCCCCGACATGGGAAAGTCGGTGAACGTCACCGTGACAGCGGGCCGTTGCCCAAGGTTCGCCGCGTATTGCTCAAGGGTTTCGTGCTCCCAGTCCAGATTCACGCCCGCCAGGATGCCTTCAGGTGGTGCCGAAGGAAAGGCGGCCCGGCACGTGGGGAGCGGCGAAGTGGTGGAGCCTGGCTGTGGTCCAACGCAAGCGCTCAGGGAACTCCCCAGCAGGGCCGCGCCAGTGACAGCAGCAAAGAATTTACGGGCTCCCCAAATCATGGCTTTCAATGTAGCAGCGCACCTGTAGCATCATCATCATCACCGCATTCCCGCGTAGAGGAGCCGGAAGCCATGTCTGAGATATCCGATGGAACTGCCACCACTACCAGCAAGACATTCAGTCGTGAGACGCGGGTAGCCACTCTCATCGACGCGCCTCCCTCCAAGGTGTGGGGGCTGTTGACCGACGCCGGGAATTACCCCACGTGGAATTCCACGGTGGTGTCAGTGGACGGTGAGATTGCCCCGGGATCGAAGATCACCTTGGTGTCCACGTTGGACCCCAGCCGCACGTTCAAACTCAAAGTCAAGGAATTCCAAGCGCCTGCCAAGCTCGCCTGGGGTGATGCTCTGGGAACCCGGACTTACACCATCACCGAGACCAACGACGGCCGGTCCCGCTTCGAGATGGCGGAGAAGATAGGCGGGCCCGTCTTCCCGCTCTTCGCCAATAAGATTCCGTCCTTCGACGCCAGTTTCACCCAGTTCGCCGCAGACCTGAAAGCCGCTGCCGAAAAAGCTTGAGAATGACGACGGCGGTGCGGGCACCTGCCGGACTCAGGGGACAAACCTGTAGCCCATCCCTGGCTCGGTGATCAGGTGCCGGGGGCTGCCCGGTTCTTTTTCGAGTTTTCGGCGGAGCTGGGCCATGTAGACGCGGAGGTAGTTGGCTTCCTTGGCATAGGCCGGTCCCCAGACTTCCGTGAGGAGTTGCTGCTGGGTGATGAGCTTGTCCGGGTTCCTGACCAGGATGTCCAGGATGTTCCATTCCGTGGGTGTCATACGGACGTCCTGGCCGGCCTTGGTGATTTGCCTCTTGCCCAGGTCCACTGTGAAGGAGCTGGTCTCAACCCTGGTGATCTCTTCGCTGGGTTCGGTGCTTCGGCGCAACAACGCCCGCAGCCTTGCCAGGAGTTCCTCCAACCCGAAGGGCTTGGTGATGTAATCGTCAGCCCCTGCGTCCAGGGCTTCCACCTTGTCGTTGGAGCCGTGCCGGGCGGAGAGCACCAGAATCGGTACAGCACTCCATTCACGCACTGCAGCGATGACGGCGTTCCCGTCCATGTCGGGCAGGCCGAGGTCCAGGATCATCACCGCGATGGGCCGTTGGGCGGCGGCGCGAAGAGCGGACTCTCCATCGGTGGCGGTCACCACCGTGTATCCCTGGCCTTTCAAGGTGATGGCGAGCGCCCTGACAATGTGGGGGTCGTCGTCCACGACCAGAATGTTCACTAGGGGCCTTTCGGGGCAGGCAGTGCGGTAACAGGGGGAGCCGCGGGGCGTTGCGGCAGGTCCGGGGCGGGACCTGTGGAGAGGGGGAGCCTGATGAGCATGGTGAGTCCGCCTCCGGGTGTTTCTTCGGCGGTGAGTGTGCCACCCATGGCCTCGGTGAATCCTTGGGCTACGGCAAGGCCCAGGCCCACTCCCGTGGTCGCGGGAACATCGTCCAGCCGTTGGAAGGGCTGGAACATTTTCAGGACGTTGCTGGCCGGGACGCCTTGGCCGTGGTCAATGATGCGCAGTTCGCCCGCGGGCCTGCCGTCCAGGGTTGTGGTGCTGAACCCTCCCGCGGCGCCGGCGATGACCACCTCGGAGTCAGGGGCGTATTTCACGGCATTTTCCACGATGTTCGCGATGACCCGTTCCAGCATGCCGGCGTCGGCGTCCACTTCGGGCATGTTGGGTGGCAGGTCCACCCTGACCCGTCCAGGCGCGATGCCGTGCAGGGCTGCGGGGATCACGTCGTACCAGCGCAGGGGCTTGATGAGGGCGTTGACGGAGTCTGAAGTGATGCGGGACATGTCCAGCAGATTGCCGACCAACCCGTCCAAGCGGTCCGAGCATTCGTCGATGGTTGCCAGCAGTTCCTGCTCTTCGTCCTCGGTGTACTGCACGCCAGGCTGGCGCAGCCCTCCAACAGCGAGCTTGATGCCCGCCAGAGGTGTGCGGAGGTCATGCGAGACGGCCCTGAGGATGGAGGTCCGCATGGTGTTGCTTTCGGCCAGCCGCGTCACTTCCCGGCGGGTGGCGGCGAGCTGGCCGCGTTCGAGCAAAGCGGACAGATGCGCGCCGAAGGCTCCGAGGAGCCGACGGTCGCTGGCGGGCAGTATCCGGCCGCTGAGGACCAGCCTGGTGGTGCTGTCCACCTGTTCAATGTTGTCGACGTCGTCCTGGTCACCTTGGGTGCTGCCCGCGGCAGCGACGCGGCGCCATTCCGGCTCTGCTGGGGACGGCCGGAGCTGCCGGTTGTCCGCGGCGGAGGAAACGTACAGTGCCGCGCCGTGGACCTGGAAGACTTCCAGTGCTTGTTCCAGGAGATCCTGCACGGGGTCTTCTGCGGTGGTTGCCCCGCGGGTGAGGTCTGCCAGGGTGGCTGCTTCAGAGCGTGCGCGTGCTGCCTCCTTGGAGCGCCGAGCGGAGAGGTCCACCACCACCGCCACCGCGGAAGAAACTCCGGCGAACACCAGGAGGGCCAGGAGGTTCTGTGGGTCACTGATGGTCAGTGTCCCCATCGGCGGGATGGAGAAGTAGTTCACCAGGACGCTGCTCCAGAGCGCACCCAGAAGGGCGGGCCACAAGCCACCCACCAGGGCAACGGCTACCGAGCCGCTGAGCTGGATCAGCACTGCCGTGGCAATGTTGTGGGTTGGGGCCGCCGCAAGCACCAGCTGCAGCAGCACCGGAACGATCACGGCCATGGCAAAACCGACGGCTACACGCACACGCCCGAGGTCGCGTTTGCGGGTGCGCTCCAGGCCGCGGCCTCCCAGGGGGTGGGAGACCATGTGGACGTCGATGTCGCCGGATCCTCTGACGACGCGGCTTCCCACGCCACCGCTGAGCAGGTTCGCGGGGAATTTGCGGCGTGATACTCCCACCACGATCTGGGTGGCGTTCACACTCCGGGCGAAGTCCAGCAGTGCCTTGGCAGGGTCTTCTCCGGAGACGGTGTGGTAGCTGCCGCCGAGGTCCTTGATCAGCGTGCGTTGGGCTTCCAGGTCCTGGGGGGACTCGGCGGCCACACCGTCAGCGGCCCGGACGTGGACGGCCAGGAGGTCACCGCCGTTTACCCTCTTGAGGATCCGCGCGGCACGCCGGATCAGTACTTCGCCTTCGGCGCCCCCGGTCAGTCCAATGACGATGCGCTCGCGGGCAGGCCAACTTTCCTCGATCTGGTTCTCTGCCCGGTAGCGCGCCAATCCTTCGTCCACGCGGTCAGCGAGCCAGAGCAGCGCCAATTCCCGCAGTGCTGTCAGGTTGCCCACCCGGAAGTAGTTGGACAGGGCGGCGTCGATCTTGTCGGCATCGTAGATCTTGCCATCGCCCAGGCGTTGCCGGAGCAGCTCAGGCGAAATGTCCACCAGATGGATCTGGTCAGCGCGGCGCACGACGTCGTCCGGGACGGTTTCGGCCTGCTTGACGTCGGTGATGGCGCTGACAACATCCCCCAGGGAGGCCAGGTGTTGCACGTTCACCGTGGACAGGACATTGATGCCCGCGTCCAGCAATTCCTCAATGTCCTGCCAGCGCTTCTGGTTCCGGCTCCCGGGAATGTTGGTGTGGGCATACTCGTCGACGACCGCGGTGTGTGGGCGCCGGGCCAGGACCGCGTCCAGGTCCATCTCTTCGAAGGTGCTTCCCCGGTACTCGATGGACCGGGTCGGCACGATCTCAAGCCCCTGGGTGAGCGCTTGGGTATCGGCGCGTCCGTGGTGCATGGCGAATGCCACCACCACGTCTTCGCCGCGGCCCAGCAGTCTGTGGGCTTCTTCGAGCATTGCGTAAGTTTTGCCGACGCCCGGTGCTGCCCCCAGAAAAATCCTCAGTGTTGCCCGCGCCATGTCCTCATTCTTCCACTCGGGAACCGAAGCTACTCACGGGTTCGCGGCCAGCCGGGCGACATCCAGATTCAGCAAGGTCACGTTGACCGACGGCTGGCTGAGGAAGGCCTCGAGCCCGCTGCTGGTCTGCTGGTCCACCAAGGTCTGAACGTCGCCGGCTTCGAGTCCGTGGGCTTTGGCAACCCGCTGGACCTGGAGATCCGCGTAGGCCTTTGAAATGTGCGGGTCCAGCCCTGATCCGCTGGCCGTGAGGGCATCCGCCGGAATGTCGGCTGGGTTGGCGCCCTCCGCTGCCGCGATAGCTGCACGGTTGCTGTTCACGGCGTCCAGGAGTTTGGGATCGTTGGGTCCAAGGTTGCTTGCTGAGGACGACGCCGGGTCCCACATGACGGCGGACGGCCGGGCGTGGAACCACTGGGGGCTCTGCGTTCCTGACTCGTCCGCCATGCTCTGGGCTATGAGCGCTGATGCTGCCGGCCGCCCGGCGGAGTCTTTCACGATGGATCCGTTGGCCTGGAACGGCGCAACCAGCTGCCCTGCGCCGAAGACCACCAGGGGGTAGAGCAAACCCAGCACGATGGTTGCCAGCAGCAGGAACCTGGCTGCGGTGCCTGCTTGGCGAAGGTATCCGGAAATGGTATTCATGGGTGGCTCCTAGCCGATGCCTGGGATGAGGGACAAGACCAGGTCAATGAGTTTGATTCCGAGGAACGGGGCAACCAGACCGCCCAATCCGTAGAGCAGCAGATTCCGGCCCAGGGCCTGGTTGGCTGACACTGCCCTGTACTTCACGCCCCGCAATGCCAGGGGGACCAGGACAATGATGATGAGGGCGTTGAAGATCACGGCTGACAGAATCGCCGACGCCGGACTGGCCAGCCCCATGATGTTCAGCAGTCCGAGCCCGGGGAAGGCTGCTGTGAACAGCGCCGGGACAATGGCGAAGTACTTGGCAACATCATTGGCCACGGAGAACGTTGTCAAAGCTCCCCGGGTAATGAGCAGCTGCTTGCCGATGCCCACAATGTTGATCAGTTTGGTGGGGTCCGAGTCGAGGTCCACCATGTTGGCTGCTTCTTTGGCCGCCGGTGTACCGGAATTCATGGCGACCCCCACATCCGCTGCCGCCAGCGCCGGAGCATCGTTGGTGCCGTCTCCGGTCATGGCCACCAGGCGTCCTTCACTTTGCTCCCGGCGGATGACGTCGAGTTTGTCCTCGGGCGTGGCTTCGGCAACGAAGTCGTCGACGCCGGCCTCCGCCGCGATCGCTTTGGCCGTCACCGGGTTGTCGCCGGTGATCATGACCGTTCGGATTCCCATGGCGCGCAGCTCGGCGAAGCGGGCTTTCATGCCCGGCTTGACCACATCGGCAAGGTGAACTGTTCCCAGAACCCGTGCGCCGCCGTCGTGCGTGCTTTCGGCTACCAGCAGCGGGGTGCCGCCTTGGGCGGAAATCTCCTGCACGCGGCGCTGGACTTCCGCCGGGAGGCGACCGCCGGCGTCGGTGACAAAATGCCCGACGGCGGACGCGGCGCCTTTGCGGATGAGGCGACCGTCCAGGTCCAGCCCGCTCATCCGGGTGCTGGCGGTGAACTCCACAACCGTGATGTCCGAGTAGGCGGTGCGCAGTCCGGCGAGGTCGGGACCGCCGATACCGCGGGCATCGGCAAGCTCCACGATGGACCGGCCTTCCGGTGTTTCGTCGGCCAGGCTGGAGAGCCGGGCGGCGGCGGTGAGTTCATCGAGTCCGACGTCGTTGGCCGGGAAGAAGTTCACGGCACGCCGGTTCCCGTAGGTGATGGTGCCGGTCTTGTCGAGCAGCAGTGTGGTGATGTCGCCGGCGGTTTCCACTGCCCGGCCGGATGTTGCCAGCACGTTGTGCTGCACCAGCCGGTCCATTCCCGCGATGCCGATGGCCGGAACCAGGGCACCAATGGTGGTGGGGATGAGGCAGACCAGCAGCGCAACCAGCACGATGGGAGACGGAGTGGCGTTCGCCAGTGACGCGAAGGGCGCCAGGGCCATGGTCACTACCAGGAACACGATGGTCAGTGAGACGAGCAGGACGTGAAGGGCGATCTCGTTGGGGGTCTTTTGCCGGACGGCGCCCTCCACCAGCTTGATCATCCTGTCGATGAACGTCTCTCCGGGCTCGGCGGTGATGCGCACGACGATCCTGTCGGAGAGGACCTTGGTCCCACCGGTCACCGAAGACCTGTCGCCGCCGGACTCCCTGATGACCGGTGCTGATTCGCCGGTGATGGTGGACTCGTCCACGCTGGCCAGGCCTTCGATGATTTCGCCGTCGGAGGGGATGACGTCCCCGGCTTCGCAGATGACGACGTCGTTGAGCTTCAGGTCAGTGCCGGCCACCACTTTGGTGCTTCCATCGTCCTGGCGCAGCCGTGCCGTGACACCCTGGCGGCTTGCCCGGAGGCTGTCCGCCTGGGCCTTTCCGCGGCCTTCGGCGATGGCTTCGGAGAGTGTTCCGAACAGCACCGTCAGCCACAGCCATGCGGTGACTGCGATGCCGAAAATGTCCGGCTTCACGGCGCTGATCACGGTGCAGGCCGCTGCTCCCACCAGCACGACGAACATGACGGGGGAGTGGACCATTTGCCGGGGATCGAGCTTCTTGAACGCGACCGGGAGGGCAGCCCGAAGCGCGGCGGCATTGAGCTTGGCCGGCGCCTTGGTGTGGTGCTTGTGTTCCAGTGGAACTGGCGGAGCATCAACGGGGTGGCCGGGTTTTTCGGACTCCGCGGCCGGAGCCGTGCTGGAGTTGGTCATTTGATAAGTCCTTCTGCGAGGGGGCCCAGAGCCAGGGCGGGGAAGTAGCTGAGCGCGGTGAGGATCACGGTCACGGCCAGCAGGAGTGAGCCGAACAGCGGGCCGTGGGTTGGTACCGTGCCGGAGGAGACCGGGATCTTCCTTTGCCGTGCCAGGGAACCTGCGAGCGCAAGGACCAAGGCGATGGGAAGGAACCGGCCCAACAGCATGGCGAGCCCCAACAGGGTGGAGAGGTAGGGGCCGGAGCTGGTGATGCCGCCGAAGGCTGAACCGTTGTTGTTGGCACCGGAGGTGAAGGCGTAGAGCAGTTCGCTGAACTGGTGCGGTCCTGATGCCGGGGCATTGGCCATCACCTCCGGCAGGAGTGCCGAAACAGCGGCGAGTACCAGCACCAGGGTGGGGGTTACCAGGATGTAGAGGGCCGCGATTTTCATTTCGCGGGGGCTGATCTTCTTGCCCAGGAATTCCGGGGTCCGCCCCACCATCAACCCTGCGATGAAGACCGCGATGATGGCCAGGACCAGCATCCCGTAGAGTCCGGATCCTGTTCCGCCGGGTGCCACTTCGCCGAGCATCATGTTCAGCATTGCGACGCCGCCGGCCAAGGGAGGCAGTGAGTCGTGGGCGACGTTCACCGCTCCGGTGGAGGTCAGGGTTGTGGACGCGGCGAAGATGGAACTGGCCGCCGGACCCAGGCGCTGTTCGAAGCCTTCACCCAGGCCGCCGGCTGCCGCCGTTGCCGTTCCTTGTGCGGAGGAGACGGCCCAAGCCATCAGGCACGTCGAGGTCAACCAGAGTGCGCCCATCACAGCGGCGACGGTGTAGCCCTGGCGCTGGTCTCCCACCATCCGCCCGTACATGTACGGCAGTGCGGAAGGGATGAGGAGGATGAGGAAAACCTGGAACAGGCTGGTGAAGACGCTCGGGTTTTCGAAGGGGTGGGCTGAGTTGGCGTTGAAGTAGCCGCCTCCGTTGGTGCCCAGGACTTTGATGGCTTCCTGTGAGGCCACGGGACCGCCGGGAATGGTCTGCGCGGCGCCGGTGGCGGCGTTCGTGACGTCGGTGGACCAGAAGTTCTGCACGACGCCGCCAATCACCAAGGCGATGGCCGCTACGGTCGCGATGGGCAACAGGATGCGGAAGGAAGCGCGGGCGAGGTCCACCCAGAAGTTGCCCAACCGGTCTGTTGTGGTCCTCACGATGCCGCGGATCAGGGCCACGACCACCACGATTCCCACTGCGGCAGAGAGGAAGTTCTGCACGGCGAGCAGGCACATCTGGACGAAGATGCCCACGGTGGCCTCGGGAACGTATGTTTGCCAGTTGGTGTTGGTGACGAACGAGATCGCCGTGTTCATGGCGACCCACGGGTCCACGCCCGGCAGGGAGTTGCTGCCCGGGAGCACGCCTTGGAGACGCTGCAACGCGAAGATCACAAGAATGGAGATCAGCGAGAAGAGCAGAACGCTGCGCAGATATACAGACCAGCTCTGTTCAGTCCCGGCGTCCACTCCGGCCAGGCGGTAGAGGACCTTTTCAGGCTTTGAGTGTTTGGTACCGGAGAAGACCCGGGCCATGTACACGCCCAAAGGCTTGTGCAGGAGAGCGAGGACCAGAAGCAGTACGGCTATCTGGGTGATGAAGGATGCAGTGCTGAAGACCACCCGGGGTCACCACTTTTCCGGGTTGAGGAGCACTGCCAGCAGGTACCCTGCAACGGCCAGGCCAAGGATGAACAGACTGACCCACATGATCGCGTCCGCGGTCATCGCCCACTCACCGGGCCTTCGCCGTCCACCATCTTGCCCAACAGGTGGGCCACCCACATCACGATTCCCATGCTCACCACAAGAATCACCACAACAGCCACGTCGGCCACTGGAACGTCCTTTCATCAGTGCCCCGATTGCGGGGCTGATGACAGTCAACTCCCGCAAAAGTGGCGAAAAGACGTTCCTTACGGTTCCTTAATGCGGACGTGGGAAATCTTGATGCGCTCTTAACGCGGGGGCGTTAAGGATTCGTCAAGATCTGCCCGCTTCCCGCCGATCCATAGCTGATCGGTGCTAGCTTCGGCACGGAAGCCTACCCACTAGGAAGATCGGGCATGACTGAACGCTCCCTCATCCGCCGCAGCCCGCTGCAGTTGGCTGTTGCTGACCAAGGGCAGCGCTTGGTATCGGGGCTGCTGCATCCGGTCCGTCTGGTGCCTCTGGCTTTCCTGGCGGTGATCATCGTCGGCGCGGGCATGCTGATGCTGCCGATATCGAGGACAGGCGACAGCGGCGATATCGTCACCACAGCGTTCTTCACCGCGGTGTCGTCTGTGTGCGTCACCGGTCTGATCACCGTTGACACTGCTACGTACTGGACGCCTTTCGGGCATGGGGTGATCCTGGCACTGATTCAGGTGGGCGGCTTCGGGATCATGTCCCTGGCAACTCTGTTGGCATTATTTGTGCGAAAGACCATTGGACTGCGTGGCCAGCTGGTGGCCCAGTCCGAGACCCACACCCTGAACTTCGGCGACGTGAAGTCCGTCCTTTTCAAGGTCCTCAAGATCATGGCTGTTTTCGAGGCGTGCACGGCGCTCGTCCTGACAGCACGTTTCTGGATCGCTTATGACGACAACCCCGGCACGGCCCTCTGGCATGGGGTCTTCCACGCGATTTCCGCCTTTAACAACGCAGGCTTTGCCCTGTACAGCGACAACCTCATCGGATTCGCTGAAGACCCCTGGATCATCGTCCCTATCTGTGCCGCCATCGTTGCTGGAGGACTGGGTTTCCCGGTGATCATACAGCTGTTCAGGACCGGTTTCAAGTTCAAGAACTGGACCGTTCATCTGCGGCTGACCGTCTACGGTTCTTTGCTGCTGCTGGGCGCGGGCATAGTGCTGTTCGCGGCCTTCGAATGGAACCGCCCGGAGACGCTGGGGCCGCTGAGTTTCACCGGCAAATTGTTGGGTTCCCTGGCAGGTGGCGTGTTTCCCAGGACGGCCGGTTTCAACAGCATTGACTACGGCGTAGCCACCCCGGAAACGCTGATGGTCACCAACATTCTGATGTTCATCGGCGGCGGGAGCGCAGGAACGGCCGGCGGCATCAAGATCACCACGTTCCTGGTCCTGGGCTTCGCCATCTGGAACGAGGTTCGCGGACGCGAGCAGGTCACCATCGCGCACCGCTCCATCAGCTCATCCACCCAACGGCAGGCGCTCACCGTGGCCTTGCTGGGTGTAGGAGCCGTTGTCCTGGGGACACTGCTGCTCCTCATGGTTACCGACTACAGCCTGGAGAAGGTGCTCTTCGAAACCATCTCCGCGTTCGGCACGGTAGGCCTAAGTACAGGAATCACCTACCACCTGCCGCCCGCCGCAGAATGGGTGCTGATGGCCTTGATGTTCACCGGCCGCATCGGCTCCGTCACGGTTGCCTCAGCCATCGCGCTGGCATCCCGGCCGAGGTTGTTCATGCTCCCCGAGGAACGGCCGATCATCGGTTAGGCGCCGGGGATCACGACGGCGTTGCTGCCGCCGGCTTTTGCGTGGGGTCTTCGGCGGGTGTYATCCCAAGGAGGAAGTCCTCGTACCCCGAACGGACTACCCAAGTGAGCACCCTGGGGTGACGCGCTCGCCGCCGGGACAAGCGAGGCTGGATACAGGGCGCACGGCGCGCACTGGGAAGGCATGTTTGAAGAGGGCAGTAAAGAAATTACTCGTGACAGTCTCTGCGATTGGGGCCGTGGTGGCGCTGGGGTTGGCGACCACCAGCGTGGTGAACGTGGTGGCGAGCAATTCCGAGAGCAGCAGGATTGAATCCTATGGTCAGCGGGTGGAGGTGGACGGCAGGAAGATCAACGTCCTGGTGACCGGCAGCGGCATCAAGGACGTCGTCCTGTTACCGGGCTTTGGAACGTCGTCGCCTGTGCTGGACTTCGCACCTCTGGTCCGCGACCTTTCCAAGGACCATCGGGTGATTGTGGTGGAGCCCTTGGGTTACGGCTTGAGTGATGGCACTGACCGGGACCGGACTACCGAAAACATTGTGCAGGAAGTTCATGGGGCCCTTCAGGCTCTCAACGTCAATCGCTACATCCTGATGGGACACTCCATCGCCGGTCTCTATGGCATCGACTACGCCAACCGTTACCCGGAGGAAGTCAGCGCCTTTGTCGGCATTGACACTTCCGTCCCGGGGCAACCAGGCATGGATACAGAGTTCCCTACAGGCCTGATGTCTGTCGCGAAAAACCTTGGCCTGCTCCGGCTCATCACAGCTGTGACCAGCTCCGACGACAACCCCGTCTATACCGAATACGCGCGTGAGCAGATGCAGATGCTCACCAACCGGAATTCGATGTCTCCCACGTACCTGAACGAGATGGCCCACATTTCCTCGAACTTCAAGAACGCCCTGGGCACGGCATTCCCGAAAGATTTGCCGCTGCTGCTGTTTGTTGTTGCGGAGAACAAACAGACCCCGGAGTGGCTTGACCTGCATCGGGGCCAGGCTGCCAGCGTCACTGACGGGACGGTGGTGCCCCTGCCGGGCGAACACTACCTCCACCACACGCATGCGGGGGAGATCGCGGATGGGGTTAGGAAATGGGAGGTGGGGCGGCGGTAGCGTATGCCTTCCTGCCAGCAGCGGGGCGAGCGTACGCTGAGGCCATGGAGTCCGAAGTCAGGACCGTATCTCTGAACACCGGGATCAGTGTGCCTTGTTTCGTGCGAGGGAACCTGGAACAAGCAGCCGACGACGGCGGCGCCCCACTTCTGCTTCTGCACGCTTGGGGCGAGTCCTGGCGGAGTTTTGATCGCCTCATTGCTTCGCTTCCTGAATTTGTGATTCTCGCGCCTGATCTGCGAGGTCATGGTGCGGCCGACAAACCGGCAGACGGCTACTCGCTTTGTGAAGTTGTTGAGGACGTCGTTGCCGTGTTTAAGGCATTCGGAGCCAAACAGGCACATGTCCTAGGTTCATCCAGTGGTGGTTACGTCGCCCAGCAACTCGCTGTCTCTCATCCGGAGCTTGTTGCATCCTTGACGTTGGTAGGCGCGCCGCTGACTCTCCACGGAAGGCCGCCCTTTGCGGCCGAGGTGGAGCAACTGACGGATCCGATCCCAGAGAACTGGGTTCGTGAGTCTTTGGCCTGGTACAGAATGTTGCACACTGTGCCGGCCGCATACATCGAGGACCGGGTACAGGACGGTCTGGCCATGCCAGCCTCGGTTTGGAAGACTTCACTGCGGGGATTCTGCGAGGCCGTTCCTCCGACGGAGACCGGCAACATTACTGTCCCGACGCTGATGCTTTGGGGCGCCCACGATCACCTGGTGCCGCGACAGCATCAGGAAACCCTGGTTGGCCGTATCGAGGGCGCACGAGTGCAGATCTACGAGGGGACCGGTCATCTGGTGCTCTGGGAATGTCCTGAGAGAGTGGCGGAGGATTTGAGGAGCTTCCTCGGAGGGCTGTCCAAACGCCCGTGACTTCGCCGTAGACCTCGGTTGCCTTGCCGTCACGATACTTCGGGCACCGCCCACACTCTGTGATTGACGAGGCTCAACCTGGACTACCGGAGTGGCTCGAGCTGAACCGGCGTCATCGACGGCACGGTGGTGTCAGTGCCCGGCGAGCAGCAATTTCACCACACGCATGCAGGAGATTGCGGATGGAGTGGGGGCGTGGGAGGTTGGACGGGGTTAGGTCAGTCGCGGAAGCGATCGAAACGCACGACCGACAATGCCCTGCGCTTACACAGATAGAACTCTTACCGCGGAGGCTGTGACCGTTAAATAGCATGCAAATGCTGCCTCGCTCCGCCGATGAGAATTGCGGCATCCTAAAAATCGGCGGTGTTGCGATTATCTCGACAATGTGGCTGCCGGGAGCAGAACGCTAGACCGCGTACCGGGTTGGCTTCCCGAACCGTTCACCCCACAAGGCTGAGCAGCTCTTCTCGCCAAGTCCGCTAGGACATCTTGATCCGATCAAGGATCAAGTCAGCTATGGCCTTATGGCCCTTGTCGTTTGGGTGGAACATATCGGACTTTCCGCCCCAGGTATCCGCGCCCGCCGGTCCTCGATTGGCTTCCCGGAGGAACGTACCAGTCAAGTCAACATACCTGCCGCCAGCTTCACTGCAGTTCTTATTGATGATGTTGTTATACGCGGGCGCTGTGGTGGCTGGTGACTGCCACGTTGAAAGGCAGATCATCGCAACCGACGGAGACTGCTTCTTAATCTTGAAAAGCAAAGCCCCGTACTGGGTGTCAAAGGATGCGGTGTCAGTCTTAGCGCCGACGTCGTTGGTGCCAAGTTCAACAATGGCTAGGTCAAGGTTCGGTGGTACCTCAAGAATCGAATTGACCTTGGAAAGAGTGGCATGCGCCTGAGACGCGCCCACGACCTCCACAGGGCCAACCTTCTCGATGCCACGCTCGACAATCTTCGTGAAACCCGCGTCCTTCGTGCTGGCGAAGAAGCCGTCGGCGAGCGAGTCGCCTGTAACGAGTAGCCGCAGTGGACGGTCAGCGGGGAACGTCATGCGTACGTGCTTTCCTTCGGCCTCGGCAGCGATCTCAGCCCCGATTTCATCTTTGACCTTTTGCTCGTAAGCCTGAGCCTTGGCCATGATGTCAGGGTCCACGGCCGAAGGCTCTGCTGCGCACGATGTTAGGGTCAAGGCAACTACGGCGAGCAATGCAGAGAGTTTCCCCCAAGAAGTCATTCAACGATTTTAGTGCACTCAACCTGAACAATATTCATTTAGACGCTTTATCGCACTGTTGCCCGTAGTCCTACGGGTGCCTGCGCTCGTTCCTTGCCGAGACAAACGCGGAGGTCCAAACCGGTGGCAAACAGAAGCCTGACGCCCTATAGCATAAAACGCTCAGAAACGCACTTCGACGGTACGACGGACAAGAGGCGTTGCTCACCTTCATTAAGCAGGTGCGAGCTTACGGTACTCATCGTAATAGCGGCGGCCCAGTTCCTTCTGGCCCTCGGCGTTATAGTGCAGCTTGTCCGAGGGTGAGTTGTACATTCCGCGGGGACCAGCAACGAAGCGCGTCACCGGAACTCGAGACGGCGTGTTGCGATGGGCTGCGTCAATCGCGGGGAATCCAGGTAGTGTCTCAGCGGCTTYGGTCATTCGGTCCGGGTTCATTTGTCCCACGAGGAAAGGCGCGAGCCCGAACTCGAGCCGGAACCCTTGGATCAGCGTGTCAAGTTTGTCGGCGTATTCAGATTGGCCAAGGTGGCGAACGTCAGATTCGCCTTGGTGCCACAGAATGCCCCGGAGTTGGCTTCCTGGGTGGGCGTGCAAAGCGGCCCTGAGTTGCCGACAAGCGAACGCGAAGAGGTTGATCGTGCCATCATGATCATCGACGTCCCATGAGTATCCGGACTGCGGGAAGAACCCTGACTCGCCCCGCGCCACGGGCACCACCAGAACGTGTTTTCCGGTTGCTGCCGCATGGAGGCTAGCGAAGGTGAGCCCGAAGCCGATCCCAGGTGCTCGAGTGTGATGCCAAAGTGGGTCCAGCCCCGCAATTATGCGCCCAGTGTTCCTGCCACTACCTGCGAACTGATGCACCTTTGGGCTGAAGGCTGTTTGCTGGCCTAAGCCGGCACCCAAAGCATTTGACTGGCCGGCGATCATGAACACGTCATAGTCACATGCGGGCGTGACACGTCGACCACCGACCAAATTCCTAAGCTTCCCCATAACGCAAATTGTACGGCAGCATAACTCCCCAGTAGACATGCGTCGATTCACGGTTGGCGGGGAATTTCCCTACTAAGGGAGAATAGCCGGCACCCTATTTGCGCAGGGTGTTCGGAAGCTATGCTGGTAGGCGATCATCCCCCTTTCACCGCGTTTCCGAACTGGCCGGATGCTCACCTCAGTCTTGCCTCTGCCGACCTCAGGTCGCAGCACTAGACCCTTAGAGGAAAATCGAACCAATGAGGATTCAGGGCGAGGCAAAAGGTGGGAACCTGAGAACCATCTCCCTTTAGTCCTCGTATGGTGGTCGCTGGACGGCTCTCAATTCAGTGACGGCGCGGGTTTAGCGGACTGTTAGCGAGATGGTGACGATTGCGATCGTTGCAACCAACAGGATTGACAAGGCAACATAGCTGCGCCACTTGGGTCCACTTTTGTGGGGGTTGATGTCGATGTACGGCAAGTACTGTGGTGTCCCTTCAAAGTGACTATGGCTGATTTTGGTTGATGAGTTGGTCTCCGGGATGTATCCCTTCGCCCTTGAGGCAGCGGCACGCCCCTGTTTGGGCAACATTTGATCGAGGCGTGCCGCTCGCATCATCATAAGGCTACTTTCCAAAATCGCCGCATGCTTCATGAATGACCGCCACGCGGAGGGTTTAGTCGCCTGAACGAAATCTGGGCTCTCCCTTAATAGCGAGGGCATGGCGTCCTGGAAGAATAAGTTACGCGAAGCTGACCCCAGCCAGACATGCGAAGAAGTGAATCAGTGGCGCTCTTCTGTGGGCTTGACGGTTTTTCCGCGCAGCAACAGACGCACTAGTCCGACGCCTATGACTGTCCCGACCGTATTTGTGACAACATCCAATAGGCTTGAAAATCGGGCGGGAATAAAAAGCATCTGGCCTATTTCCATGCACATTGAGGTAGTGAAGCCGATGGCCGTCTGCTGCCACGAGGCCCTCCTCGGCAGAGCCAAAGCGGCCAAAATTCCGAATGGAATGAACAGAACAACGTTGGCCGACGCCTCAATGAAGTGGTAGTCAAACCAGCTCGGCCAACCGTTGACGTGCAGATACCTTATCACCCTAGCGAGCATCCCCTGGACGGGTCTGTCAACGGGTGATGGCCAAAATCCAACCGTCGCCAAGCCTAGAAGATAAGCGGTTAGGGCTATTCGCCAAATTAGTGGTTTTTTCAATCGCGCCTTCAAAGAGTTCGCATGAGAGCCCAAGAACCGAGGCAAAGCGCTGCTACAGCAAGTAACACGAGTAGTGCGTGCTGAAAAAACTCCGGCGGTATGGGGGGCTTTCGGAACTTCGGCAGCCTCAGCGAAAACTGCCATCTGCGCCTTCTCAGGTGTCTCCCCATACCTCCCATGCATACCACAGTCGACACTTACGGTGGGGCGAAGAAACCAAAAAGGGTGGATTGCCAACGTGAAACCCTGTTGGCAATCCACCCTTCACAGCAATTGCCTCTTAGGCAGAGAGCTCGGTGCTCTTTGCGCGACGGCGTGCTACCACGACAGACGCGGTGCCGGCGGCAAGTGCTCCTGCGCCCACAAGGGACCACAGAATAAGGCTTGAGTCAGCGCCAGTGTTGGCCAGCGGGACGCCGCCTGTGTTGGCAAGGCCAGTGCCCGTGCCAGTGCCGGCATTGCCGCCAGTGTTGGAAAGCGCTGCACCGCCGACGACGACAGTGACGGGGCCGACCGTTACTCCTGATGAGTTACCGGTAGCCGTGACGGCGTAAGCACCCGGTTCGTTGATGGCGATGGGAGCCGAGAAGGCGCCGTTCCCATCAGCGACAGCCGAAAGAGTTGACGGTGCCAGCGGTATGCGGCCAGCAATGGACAGGCTTCCGGCCGAAACGCTGCTCCCACTGGCTGCAGGTGCGCCCGTCGGTGTTACCGTGATGGTAATGCCCTCACCGGGGGTGAATCCGGTGCCGCTGAAGACAAATGCTTCACCAGGTGCCACAGAGGCATCAGAGACGGCGACGCTGGTGTTAGGTGCTGGGTAGTTGGCGTTGTTTGCTACGGCCGGTACTGCGCCGAGAAGCGCGATAGAGCCTGCAAGCGTAAGTGCTGCAAGAGATTTCCTCATGTGTGTCCCCCCTGAGACCTTTGGTGGTGCTACGTGGTGTTGGAGATTTCTGAGACCCTACGAGACCGTAAGCGAAATCTCATTATGCTGCCCACGTAGAACGTACCATTCAATGCCCGCTGGCAGCAAAGAAAATCCATACCCGTTACAAAGGATTAACCTAGGCGTCTTATCTCATTCACAAGCAGCTGACTGCTGGGTTTGGACCACATCAATAACAGGCTGGGTCGTCGGTGTAACAACCAAATTGGGTTCCGAATGCTGAACGATGTGCCCAAAGTTGAAGTCCAGAGTTGTGGTTTCCCCAGGGGCAAGCCGGATGGTGGATGTCCCCACAGCGCGCTGGCTATGGTGTTGGGCCGCAAAGGGAATCTGATTGCCGTCCTTGACAACAGTGTCAATATTCGACTGGACCGGACCATAGGCTACAACGTTCGTTTGCACGCTACCGGCTGGCACCCCAAAAGCACCGTTGCCTGTTACATAGGCCGGAAGCGACTCTGCGGCATCGGACGGTGCCGTGTTTGTGCTGGTAACTCTTACCGTGACTTCACGGTATCCGTCGCGCGTGCAGTCTCTGACTAATTGAACACTGCGCTTCATCCAGAAATCCATTTTGGCGCCGGTGCCGTCGTTGAAATAGATGCCGAACTGGGCTGGCGACACGGTGACTCCCGAGATCGAACCTGCTATGGGATATCGACTTAGTACGTCCTGTTCAGCCGCAGCGTAAGACCACGCTGAAATGCGGCGTTCTGCAACTGCCTTCGTTAGCGCCTCAACAAGCTTCTTAGGGTCCGCTCTTCCCGAGGACACGCCACCGAATATTTGGTTTGCTGCCCCAGCAAAGTAGACATCCTGAAGGGCGGGTTCTTTGATAGCGGCGTAGGCATCTGAGAGTAGGGTACGAACCACGTTTTCGCTTGTAAGTTTGTTGGGTAGCGTACCGCCGATGGCCAGTATCTTGGGATCCGTGATTTCCACAGGCCCGGTGGCCTCAAGAATGAAGCTAAGGGCCACGGGGTCGACTGAAAGAACGCCGTCCAGACGTTCGCCCATATTTTTCTCCCACATGGCTTGAGCCGTCCTTGCCGCCGTTGGGAAGTCAGGGGTGAGATTTACGTCTTGCATGAACTTTCCAACGCGCTTGGAGAAAATCGCCTGCTGCTCTGGGTCAATTGGGAAAGGAGGGTCGAAGGTACCCATAGCGCCGGCACTTGTTTGGGACTCCAGACTGAGTTTGCCCTTGTCTAGGTTTAGAACGGCCAGTGCTCCAGGGATTCCGCCCGTTGCCCGAGACTCGGCGTTGTTCTGCATCATGAGGAGATACCGGCGGGGTTCGTCGGCGCCTAACATGGCTGGAGCCAACTTGGTGGCATCAGCAGCCGACAGAAGATCTTGGCTAAGTCCTGCAAGCTCCGTTCGTGCTTCGATTAGTGGGCGGGAGATTTGGGGCACGAGAGCGTCAGTGTCTATCGAGTCCAGCCTTTGAGAAGACTCATGCACGGCGTGCGCCGCTGTCTGTATCTGTGGTGCTGYGGCTCTCAGGGGCGAGAGGTCAACGCCGGTCGGAGAAGGCGTAAGCTGCCCCCAATTTAGTGTTTTGAGAACCTTGACGAGTGGCAGTGCCCCGAGCCGCGCTACGTCATCGGCGGAAGTGGACACCTCACTTGCTGCCGTTAGATTCGGACCAATCCATGGCAGCGCCGCCGCCGCCTTCCAAAGCGGGTCCTGAGACGCGTCACGGGCTGATCCGGTGTGCTGGACGAGAGTTTCAACAGTTGCCCTGGCGGCGTCCGCATCGTTTGCTGCCACCTGTGACTTAAGCATCGGAACAAGATTGGTGGCGGCTTCCAGCTCGGACTTAACCGTGGCGACCTTGCCGCCTAACCATAGGGCGGCGCCCAGGAGAACGACAGCGACCGCCGCTGACCACACGGCGGCAGTTATGAGACGCCGTCGGCCCCCATGACCTGAGCGTTTGGTTTTGGTGCGGGATTTAGGGGACCACATTTTGCCGCCACAACCTTTTTCACTATTAGGGTCAAATCTGTCGATCAGTATGCGCCTGTGCTCCGGAACACGGCTCTGACTGTTCGCAAGATGATTACAAGATCGCCAGCAAGCGACCAATTTTCGACGTAGTAAAGATCCAGCCGGACGGAGTCCTGCCACGAGAGATTAGAACGTCCGCTTACTTGCCACAACCCAGTCAGCCCGGGCTTGACAAGTAGACGCCGTCGAACGTCGTGCTCGTAAGCTTCGACTTCGCTAGGTAGTGGCGGACGTGGACCCACGAGGCTCATGGAGCCTCTGAGAATATTAAAGAGCTGAGGAAGCTCGTCTAGGCTGAACTTCCTCAGAACGCCTCCGACACGAGTGATTCTAGGGTCATTCTTGATTTTGAAAAGGAGCCCCTCGCCTTCATTCCGATCCTGGAGTTCAGCTAGCCGAGCTTCTGCATCAATGACCATTGAACGGAATTTGAGCATCTGGAATGGCCTGCCCTCCATGCCGACGCGATCCTGCTTGAAGAGCACAGGGCCCTTACTATCAACCTTGACCAATATAGCCAGTGCCAACATCAGCGGCATCGCCAAGAGGATCGCGAGAGCAGCCACGAAGATGTCAAACAGCCGCTTTGCTACGCGCTGACCTCCTTCTAACGTGGGAGTCGTAACATGAATCAAAGGTAAGCCGGCGACTTGTTGAGTGTGAATCCTAGGGCCAGCAATATCTGTTAGGGCCGGGGCCATGATCAGACCCACGTTGCGAGCGGCGAGTTCCCAGCCCAGATGGCGGATCGTCTGTGGATGGAGCTGCACTCCTGCCGAGACCGCAACCGCGTCAGCACCGCACTCGTCTATGGCGGCCAGCACGGAGATCGTGTCTGGGGCGCAGCCAAGAATGGGGAGACCGGATTCAGGTTCTACACGTGGGCTGTCTAGCGCTCCTGGTGTATATGCCGCTACTGGAAGATACCCGGCGTGCTTTGCACTGTGAAGGGATGCAGCAAGATGAGAGATGGCACTGGGGCCACCCAGAAGTAGAAGTCTCGACATACTCTTTCCCTTCTGCCGAGCAACATTGAGATGCTGACGCAGCAGCCACCTAGCAAGCAACAGACCCGCCAGCCCAACAGGGAGCGCGATTCCTACATATCCCCGGGCTGTTTCAATCCGAAGAACATAGGAGAAGATGGCGACAAGACCAAACAGCCATAAAGAGGCGGCGGCCACGCGCTTGTACTCGTCCGGGCCGGCGCCCAGTATGCGGCTTTGGCGACTGTTCCACGCGCCGAGCATGAGCCACCACGCGACCGCAAGAGCGATTGACAGCCACAGGTAGTTTGGCTCCTGCAACGACACGAATAGGTCCGGCTCAAGTCCGAAGCGGATTACGTACGCTCCGGAAACAGCCCAAATTATCACGAATGCGTCGACAAACCGGAGTAGCCGCGATGTTCGCGGTCGCCAATCAGTTCCGGTCCCCAATTACCATCCCCACGATATCTAAGTAGTCAACCCTTGGGCGATCCCCGTGCATAGGATACAGGCGCTTGGCTGCACGAGAGCAATGTTTCGTTGTTTGCTCATACTTACACCTCACGCGCGGCCGGCCGAAGCAGACGCGTATCCATCATGCCCCGTTGTGGAGGGACTGCGGAGCTCGATTATGCCAGAAACATCCAGTGGACTGTTGTGGGATGCTTGTCACGAACGCGTCGTTCGGCATGCACGAATCGTATGCTTATCTTGCTGACCCAGTGGGAGCTGCAACTTGGCGCCCTGGAGTCTCGGCTCGAGCGGGTCAAAACGTCTGAAACAACGAATGGCGAGAGGTGCAGCGTGTGTCCGCAGGTTCGGCGGCAGACATTTGGAGACTCAACTGCACTCGGAAATAATGGGGAAAAGTGGAAAAACAGCCTACGCCATGGCAGGGCCCGTCTGTGGCCATTATTGGGACTCGTGGCTATCCCAGCTACTACGGTGGTTTCGAAACAGCCGTCCGCAAAATCGCTCCCTTCTTGGCAGAGAACGGATGGGATGTCACCGTCTACGGACGGAAAAATGTGAATGATGACGATGCTTCCCGGGACAGTCGTGTCCACAGCATTAGGACATTTGGAATTGAAAATAAGTCCCTAAGCACGCTCAGCTTCGGCTTGACCTCGTGCTTACACGCCATGTGGCGGCGTCCGGACGTGGCGCTGGTCATGAACGTAGCCAACGGCTTCTGGCTTCCCCTTTTGGCGATGCGCGGAATCCCCACCGTGGTCAACGTGGACGGTATTGAGTGGGAGCGCGCCAAATGGGGCCGCCTTGCTAAAAGCATGTTCTTGCTGGGTGCTAAAATGACCGCCAGGTTCGGAACAGCCCTTGTCGCTGACTCCAAGGAGATCTCGCGGCGTTGGCAACAAGACTTTGCACGTTCGAGCGTTTTCATACCCTATGGTGGGGAACCGGCGACATCAGAATCTTTGGTCGGCGAATTTCCTGTCCGGCGGTATGTACTTGCTGTCGCAAGATTCGTCCCAGAAAACACCATTCCAGAGTTTCTCGAAGCTGCACGTGAGCTCGCTGCAGATTACGACGTAGTAATTGTCGGCTCCTCTGGCTATGGCGGACCCATGGAGGAGGCCGTGCAGCGTCTGGTGGATGAACATCCGAAAGTTCATTGGCTGGGACATATTTCTGACGATCAGAGGCTCTTAGCACTATGGAAAGAATGTGGGGCATACTTCCACGGACACAGTGTCGGAGGAACCAATCCCGCTTTGGTTCAGGCTATGGCCAATGGGGCCCCGACAGTTGCCCGCGATACCGTTTATAACCGCGAGGTTTTGGGAACGGCAGGGATCTTTTGTTCACCAACCCCGGAATCTATTGCCGCCGCCGTGCGTCGTGTGATGGATTCCCATGATCTACAGCAAAATCTGTCGGATGCTGCACTACGCCGGGTCCAGGAAGGCTACAACTGGGCGGCCGTCTGCCGAAGCTATGAGGAAACTCTCCGCTCTAGGATCAAGGCCAAGGTCAAGGCGACGGTGCGTCGTTGAGTGCGTTCAGCTTCACGGGACTTGAGTGGACGGCTAGTATCCGGGCCTCTGCTCAAATGTATCTCCGATTAGTCCAAAAGCTCCTCCGGGGCATCCCTCGGAGTCCATGGTTAAGGCAGCCAGACGGACATTTGTTCGATGGCAGAGGTGCCCGCCTAGAAAACCCTCAATTCATATCGAATGCCAGCCGTCTTGTCGTCGAAGACCTTGCTGCGCTTCAAAACCTGGCAAGCCGCAGCCTGAACTTCGGGATCGGTAGTTCCATTGGACGTGGTCCGCAAATTCGACGGTTCAGGTACAACGGTGGGGTGGTAGGCCTTGGTTTAAGGGTGAGCGATCGCTCAAACTTTGATAGAGGCTGCTTCATCGGACGTGCGGGTGAAATTCGCCTTGGAAATGATGTAAAGCTCGGGCCGGATGTTCGCCTCTTATCCGAAAGCCATGAGATCCATGATCGTTTTCACACGGCAGTGGCTCCGTGATGGCTGCGGGTAGTGTGGTCGTGCGAGAGGTTCCCGCCAACTCTGTCGTAGCTGGCGTTCCTTCAAGGATTCTGAGGTCGCGATGAAGTCTTATGTGGGCACAAATGAACCGTCCGTCGTCTTTTTGCACTCATCAAATGAAATGTATGGAGCGGACAAGATCCTTCTGGACGTTCTGCAGTCGTTGCCAGCCAGCGCAAGAAAGCGTACCGAGGTCTGGTTGCCCGATGACATACCATCATCAGATAGGCAACTGAGTGGTCGCCTGCAAGAACTCGGCGTTTCAAACCGGGTTGCCGCTCTTCCAGTACTTCGACGCCGATACCTGACCGTACGTGGTGCATTCCCTCTCATTTCAAGAGTCTGGAGGACGTACCGGGATTTGAAGAGAGCTAAGCCGGACGTTGCGTATTGCACAACATCGGCAATGGTTTTCTGCTTGCCCATAGCAAAACTAGCCAGAGTAAAACGCGTCGTCCTTCATCTGCAGGAGATATGGGCTCCCCGGGAGGCAACTGTTCTAGGGTTAGCAGCCGAATTTGCGGATAAGATTGTCTGCATATCTCGTGCGGCTCGAGAGTCGCTCCCTAAGCGACTACACCAGCGGTCTAGACTTCTCCTTAACGCGCACCGTCCTTCGGCGTCACCACTAGTCCCCTTGGAGACACTGCGTGGACCGCTCAGGTTTCTGATTGCAAGTCGGTGGAACGGCTGGAAGGGTCATTTCTCCCTTCTCAGCGCCTGGAACCAAGATACGTGCCCCGGCGAACTTATCATCTTGGGAGGGCCACCATCCATGGGGACCGGCGTGGACGTTGAGGCGCTTGTACGTAACCTAAGGCACTCTTCATCAGTATCTGTCATCGGTGAAGTCAATGACATAGCGGGATACATCGACCAAGCCGACTTTCTGGTCCTCCCATCCGACCGGCCAGAGCCTTTCGGCCTAGTGCTTGTGGAAGCTTTCGCTCGAGGCAGACCTGTGATCGCAAGCCGTGCGGGAGGTGTCGTTGACATCGTTAGAGATGGCCATAACGGCCTGCTGTTTGAAATGGGCGACGAGCTCGAACTGCGGCGGTTGCTGAATAACGTCGACCGAGCCTCCGCCGCGGCCCTTGGTAATCAGGCCAAGTTGGACTTTGAGGACAAATTCTCCATAGAGTCTTTTGAGCTGCGACTTCGAGAGCTTTGGCCCGAGATTGTTGAGGAAAGATAAGTTGGTCAAGGTCCCTCAAGCTAATATTGTTTACTGGTACGGCATTGATGAGATGCCCCTGGATGGTGGCGGACTGCGGGCCATCGCGTGGTATAAGGCCCTTACGGCACTTGGGTTTGAAACAACAATCCATCCTCTGAGATCCGTTGGATCGGGAGTGGAAAATATAGGGACATTAAGGCGCCTCAAGAAACGTCTAATTCCGATGCCCATTGAGCAGCGACTGAATGTGCTGCCTGCCGCCGATTTGAACGTGGTAACTGTTCCTTCAGTTTTTGGGGCAGCAAAAAACTCTCTACCACCGGAAACATTGATATTTGACTGGATGGACCTATGGAGCGTCAACGCGCTGACCATGGGAAAGTCCACTCTCTTATCAACGCCAGGTGGCCTCCTGCAAAGCCTTTACTGGTCCTTCAGACAACGTACTTTAGCCACGTACCCCCTAACAAATACCTTTGCAGGCTTCAGTGATAAATCAGCGGTGGGTTTGCAGGACGAGAGTCAGGGCTTTTGGTTGCCGACCCCAATAACTGCGACCCCAATCAGGCGGAGATCTTCTCACGGTGAGAAGCTGCGAGTAGGCTTTATAGGAAACTTCCAATACGCGCCGAATGTTGTTTCTTTGCGCAAATTCTTTTCGGAGTTTGAGTCGCAGATTGCTTCTCGCCCGGTTGAGATAGTGGTAGCCGGATTCGGATCAGAGATAGTCCGAGATTGGAATGTTCCAGCAAGCGTAATGGGGCGTGTAGATTCATTGCCAGAATTCTATGGAAGTATTGATGCTGCCATCGTGCCAATCGATCACGGCGGAGGAATCAAGGCGAAGGCTGTGGAAGCGATGGCTCATGGCATTCCGTTGTTCGGCACTCCGCACGTAGTGTCAGGATTCGACCCGGAATGGGCGGACTATATCGCGCCGGTCGACCGGCTTTTTGATATGCCAGCAAAGCTTCCTCCGAGCCCAGCACGAACCCGATTTGATCGTCAGTTCAGCCAAGATGCCTTCACCAATGTAATAAAACGGATGCTTATAGATTCTGGCAAGCTTTAGAATTAGCAAGGGGACAGACAATGCGTTTGTATCTTCAGGGATTTAAGTTATGGATAGGTTTTCTTGTGGGACGCGTTCCCATTCACGTCTTTAGACTTGCCATGTACCGGATTATTTTTGGTATGGAGATCGGACCCCACACATCGGTTCACTGGCGACTTGCTTTTTTTGCCCCTCGGGGGATCGCGATTGGAGCCAACTCCATTGTGGGCAATGACTGTTTTTTGGATGGCCGTCTGCAATTGAAAATCGGGGACAACGTCAACATCGGTGGGCATGTCCAAATATTCACAGTAGGCCATGATCCTCAGAGCCGAACATTCGGGACAAAGGGGGGCCCTGTCTATATCGGCGATAGGGCTTACGTAGCGACCAGGGCCACGATTCTACCGTCGGTGACAG
Organism: Paenarthrobacter sp. TAF1; assembly: GCF_052113825.1. Lineage (NCBI taxonomy): Bacteria > Bacillati > Actinomycetota > Actinomycetes > Micrococcales > Micrococcaceae > Paenarthrobacter > Paenarthrobacter sp. TAF1. Next base: position 328,119 of record NZ_JBFRDO010000002.1, on the reverse strand, counting down.
TGGGGGAAGGGGCGGTGGTTGCAGCCGGTGCAGTGGTAACCAAGGATGTAGCCCCATATACCATTGTTGCTGGAGTTCCTGCGGTCGTAATTGGAGAAAGAACACGCGAATTAGGCTACGAACTTGATTTCCACATGCCGTTTCAGTAGCACGTGGTCCATGACACGAGACAAGTAGAAAGCGGAAAATGGGCGCAAGGGTATTAGTTTTATGGGCAGACGGTGCTTCCAGCAATCTCGGCGTCCGGGTCTTGGGTGACGGTGCGGCTGCCTTGGCTCGACAGGCCTGGGGCGAGGATGCAATCGTAGACTTCCAGAGCTTTGAGTTCGGTCCGCTTGGAACGCAACTTTCGGGAAAAATTGTCCTTCGGGGTCTCCTGACGGGCAGCGCGACTTTACGAAGCCGCATGAACGCATACGACGTTGTAATCGACACGGGAGCTGGAGACAGTTTTACCGATATCTACGGTATAAAACGCTTGGCCATTATGGTTTACACGCGGCGGGTGGCTAAGAAGGCAGGCATACCAGTAGTACTCGCGCCCCAAACCATAGGGCCGTTTAGGTCTTTCTTTGGACAAGTGGCCGCGAAGCGCACCTTAAGGGATGCACAGACCGTCATGGCACGGGACAGCACGAGTGCAAATTTTGCTGCAGGGCTTGGTCGGAAAGTCGATTGCCTAGCCACGGATGTGGTATTTTCCTTGCCGGATGTCGCCACGTCGAGCGTGCCCGCCAGTGACGTAGTGCTGAATGTATCGGGCCTTTTGTGGGGTACGGATGCGCACGGCTCTCGTGCGGCATACCAGGAGCTAACTCGCGAACTAATTCGACGATGTTTAGCTGCCAACCGTCGCGTGACTCTTCTGGCCCACGTACTAGACAATGCCTCGGCAGACAACGACATGCGCGCCATACAACCACTGATGGATGAATTTGGCGAGGAACTGGAGGCCTTCATTCCAACAGGCTTAGATGAGGCCCGCGCATTTATCGCAAAGTCAAACATCGTGATTGGTGCCCGCATGCATGCCTGTTTGAATGCCCTCTCGCTCGGAAAGCCGGCGATTCCGTTGGCCTACTCTAGGAAGTTCGCGCCGCTGCTGGCAGACATTGGTTGGCCTTACACCATCGATCTCAACGCTGATGAGGGGATAGCTAACAGCGTTATGGCGTTGCTTGAAACCGAAGGGCTTGCGGCCGAAGCTCTCAACGTGCGAACACGAGCCGAGTCTCTGCTCGCCGTGGCGGCGACCCACCTAGCAGACCAGGTCAAGGTTTGAAGATGACTGCCAGTCAAAAAGAATTCGACGAGATTGTCAAAGCAGTCGTCAGGAACGGGAACTGTTCCGGCTGTGGCGCCTGTGCGTTGATCGACAAAGGAACTGTCATGAAGCTCGATGAGGCGGGTTTTAATCGTCCACGCAGACAGTTGCCCATTCGACCGTCAGGTAAGTGTGCGGTTTCAGAGCTGAAGCAATCATGTCCCGGGCTGATTGTGGAGCGCCCTGGTCTTGAGGGGTCTGAACCTAGCAGGCAGTTTGAACCCACTTTGGGGCATGCAGTGTCCAGCTGGCAGGCGTGGGCTGCCGATGATGAGACTCGCTTTAGGGGCAGCAGTGGTGGGGTGTTGACTGCCTTGGCCGCATGGATGATTGAAACAGGGAAAGCGTCACAGCTCATTGGTGCATCTGTCGATAGAGCAACCCCGGAACGGAGCGCGGATGTTCAACTCCACGCCGGAGACAATTTCTTGCAACTTTCAGGGTCTCGGTATGCGCCCGTTTCCATTGCCAGCAGACAGGAAGCGCTGTCATCAGCATCTGTTGTAGTGGGAAAGCCGTGCGAAGCGGCCGCGCTGCGCAAGGTGATGGACGTTCGTGGGCAGGAAGAACGACCCCTCCTGCTGTCGTTCTTTTGCGCTGGGGTGCCCAGCCAGCTCGCCACCGAGCGACTGCTTCGTGAATTGGGCATCCCAGGTGGTGCGAGCATTCGGACGCTGAGGTATCGAGGTCACGGGTGGCCAGGCGAGTTCTTCGTTGAGACGAACGAAGGACAGACTTTCGCTACTTCGTATGACGAGTCATGGGGAAAGACTCTGGGGCCTTCGATGCAGTGGCGGTGCAAGATCTGTCCTGACGGTGTCGGCGAGAGCGCCGATATCGTGGCAGGCGATTTCTGGAAGACAGACGCAAAGGGCTACCCGGAGTTTACTGACAGTAGTGGGGTAAGCGCGCTCATCGCCAGGACCAGAAGAGGCCATGAAGTCATTATGTCCGCAATCGCGGCCGGCGTTATTGTTGCCGAGCCGTTGGTGCTAAGTCAGATTAGTGCCGTCCAGCCTCTTCAGGTCGACAGGCGTGCCACATTGTGGGGCAGGGTGACAGGACGCAGGATTGCTGGCTGGTCAGTTCCGGAATTTCGGGGCTTCAGACTTCGACGCCTAGCTATGCAGGACCTTGTTAAGACGGTGCGCTACCTCTATGGCTCCTTCCGCAGATCCTGGATGGAAAAGCGCCGTGAGCAATAGTTTGTCAGTCATCTCATCCCTTGGACGTCGCGGGTGAGGGCCTTCGTTCATTTAGCCGGGAATGTGGCGCCCGTTCTTGCCGGTCTGATTACGGCCCCGCTAACGGCCCGTAGCTTGGGCCCGGGGGCGCGAGGCGAACTGGCGATTATCCTTCTGGTTTCCGTCTTTATAAGTCTAGTGGGGGCTCTAGGTCTTGGCTTGCTTGCGCGACAAGAGGTTGCAGAAAACCCGGGGACGATGCATGAATGGAGCCGGCGCGGCCGAAAAATCTCGGGCATCTCCATTGCGATATCACTGACGCTCGGTCTCACACTGGGGTTTGGCCTTGGATTGCAATCAGAAGAACTCCTTGCTACTGCCGCTCTATTCACTGTCTCGGGGATGAGCGCAAGTAGGAGCATTGATGCAAACATTCTCATTGTCGCGGGCTGCACGCGGCAATACGGGATGGCTAATCTTGCTGCCTCGGCTACGGTCTGTTTGGGAATAGTTGCGGCATTTGCCGCTGGGATTCTTAGCTTATGGTTGGTAATTGCCTTGAATGCAGCCTCTTTGATTTCACAAATGATCTTGATTGTTCGATCTCGAAGGCGTCTCCTTAAATCGACACTGGCTCAACCGTCGCAATACGTGCGGTTTGTTTCATTGATCGGGCGAGCGTGGCGGGCATGGCGTTCCCAGGTTGTGGAAGCGTTGGCGATCAAGGCGGATAGCATTCTTATAATCAGCCAAGCAAGTGTCCATATCGTAGGTTTGTACGCTGTAATGGCCCTAGTTCCGCAAATTTCGTATCAGATCTTTCAAACCGTCATACAACACTCCTACGCGTCAGCACCATTGATGCGTTTGCGCGAACGTACCAGACTCCTATGGCAGGTCTGCGTCCTGATGAGCATACCTTTGGCCGGGGTGGCGGCTGTGGGCGCGATATTGCTAGTACCTATGCTCTTTGGCCCAGCCTTTAGCGAATCCTTGAACTGGTTGGTTCCCGCATGTTTGGTTGCCATAGCGCTTGCGAGCCTGGCTCCCGCCCTCCAGCATTTTGCCCTTTCGAACAGAGATTCTTGGTTTCCTTTTGTATTGCTGGGTTGTGTATTGGTTGCAGTCGCGTGTGGGTTGTTCTTCAATAGCGCTGTCTCTTTGACCATAATGGCATCACTATTTTTCGGAACTGGTAGCCTATACGTTTTTCTTGCGGCCGGTCCAAAGATGTTTGCTTTTTCCTGGACTGCAATTCGTCGAATTCTCTAGGCTGTGGCTCATTCTGCAGTTCCCCAAGTGAGCTCAAGGTGACCAGCTCCTTTATGGGAATGATACCGAGTCCTTCTTGCGATTCTCGCTGGGGGATTCAACTGTGCACTAATCCCTGTTATGCGGAATACTTGGCATAGTAACGCTCCCTTTGTGACTACAGTGGGCGGCGACGACGGCGGGCGACCAAGCTTGACGTTCGCTAGTCTGGCTCTTTATAGGAGCGCAGTCCCATCGAGGCATCAGGAGGAGCATGCCTGCGGAAATGCTAAGAAATAGGTCTGGAAGAAGGTTGCTTCGCGCTGTGGAGGGCCTTGGTCAATGGGGCCAATGAGCTACATGTACACGACCCAGACTTCAGCTACCGAGGAAGCAGCGGCCAGGGTCTCTATTCGTCAAAGCAAGAAGGCTCGGATCGGAGCTATCTCCTTTGATCTTGGAGTCGTTGCTCGGCGTCTGAAGCTGGAGGATTTTTCACGTCCTTCAGCCCGAAGGCTAGCCCGATGAGCAGCCACCACAAGGAACCCAGTCCCGTCCAGGAGTGCAGAGCTAGATATAATCCGGACGCCGTTGCGAGAAATGCTGCCTGTCCAAAACTTGACGCTATCCGCCGCGGACGTAGCAACGCGAAGGTAGTGGTTACGAAAGCTGCCAGTCCTAGCCACCCGAAATCGAACATAGCCAATGCCAGCTCGGAGTCAACAGTCTTTGACACATCCAGCGACCCAAAGAGGCTTGTCGCAAAGTACGTTCCTTCTGGCAGGCCGGAAATCCCCCATCCGAGTGGTCGTTCGATCAGAGATCTGGCCGCAAAAGTGTAAAGGGCTGTACGGTATTCAGCGCTGGCATCGACTGCGGAGGAGCTGTCTAGCTGTTCCGAGCCGCTCCCCAACAAGAGTCCAAGGAACGCCAACGCCGCGATAACCGCGGCCAAAATTTTCAAGATCTTTGTTAGACCGGACTTGAGCAAGCCCATTCTATCGGCGATGGCTACCACAACCCATATCCCCAATAGGACCAGAGCGCCCCGGCTGTTTGTGCAGATGATCCCCGCAACGATGCTTATGTACGCCATGAAGCAGAGCCAGCGTGGATGGATGGCCTTAGATACGAAGGGCAGGGCACAGATGAGTAGCACTGAGAGAACCAGAGGATGCTCTGCGAAGACAATACTTCTGACGGTCCCATCCCGGACCAAGCGACCAGCATTCTCGTATGTGCCTGCGACGATGAAACTACCGCTGAGCCGCTCAACTACTGCGAGCAGACTCATGAAGAGCGTCACGATTACGTAGATTCGAGCAACCAGAGGGCCCTTGCCAGACCGGGAGAAAATGAAGCCGGATAGACCTGCCAAGGGAAACAAAAGAGTGTAACGGAAGAGCGACTCACTCGAGGACTCATCGGTAATCGAGAGACCCAGAAGATTTAGAGAAACGCTTGCAACGATAAGTAAAGCGGATAAGAACTTGGCGCGTCGACTCAGGTCAACGCGCCCCTCAAAGATCAGTGCGAGGAGCCCTATCGTCAGGAAAGCAAGCAGTGCGACCCGCACAGGAACGATTGTCTGAGTGTATCTGGCGGAGTAGATCAAAGCGAAAGAAACAAGGACGCAGGTGGTAAACAACCAACCGCGAATCCACATGCAGAGCACACCGACAGCAGCAACACCTGCCAATACGTAGTTCAATGACTCACCCATAGAGTGACTCTCTCGTCATCATGGCTAACTGCCTTTTAGCCGACTCCGACGTAGGATGGCAGATTTTTATCTGGCCAGCACTTCGACGTATTGACTTTGTGGGGTCAGTAGCTAGGAGCTGCATTTCTAAGTCCCAGATCTCGAATGCGATCTGGACAGCTTCCCCTTCTTAAGGCTCGCAACGAGGGTCAGAGCTTCCTCCAGGGCGTCCCTGCTCTCCAGGGATTTGGCTCTAATGCTCATCTTGGGATGAAGAGCCATGAGAATGCTACGGAAACGAATTTCTGTCAAAACAATGGAACGTCGCAAGCTCCCCATATAGCGCATGGCCAGGATGGCTCTATTGCGGATTGCCAGCTTGCGGCTGGGCCCATTGGCTGTTTGCTCAACTACAGCATCGAGATTTACGAGTACAGGTATCCTGAGTTTCCGACACTTTAGGCCAAGGGCGACGTCCTCCATGTACATGAAGAACTCCTCCGGGATGCCGCCCACCTGGCGCCAGGTTGCTGTACTGACCACGAATGCAGCACCGTCTACCCATTCGACGCGGTGAACGCCCGACTTGGACTGTGAAGTGTTGTGTCGGGGGTAGAAGAGTGGAAAGGTGAACGCTCCGCCGTTGGACCAGATTGACTCTTGTCCGTCAGTAGCCATAGTCACCAACTGAGGAGCTACGATGTGACCAGCTGGATAGGCTGAGGCCGTCTCTAGAAGAAGTTCAACCGCATTCCTGCGGAAGAGGGTTTCATGAGTGCATACTAAGACTTCTCGAATCGAGGAGTCCGCGGAGATTTGCCGCAACCCACGGTTCACGCCGCCAGCGTATCCGTGGTTTATACCATCGTCAATTATCGTTGCTTTAAGGTCTAGTGAACTTCGCGCAAGGGACGATGAATTGTCGACGACGAAGAGGTTGTGAGGGTCAAAGAACTGGCTCAAGTTGTTGATTGTAAGGTTCAGGGTGTCATGACTGTTGTAGTGCACCACTAAGGCGGCGACATCTGACCGCTTGTTCACTTTGATCCAATCCCTCGTTCGGCTCGGTAATTAGGCCATGGTTGTATCGAGTCTATGCTCTATCTGGCGCACGTTCGGCAGCGTTGAACTACCTTGACTTGTAAGTGACGTGCTTTACTCAAAGGCTTTTGCGCCGATAATCCGTGAGGGGTTTGTGTCGGCTCAGACAATGAAGGATGTCACTGTATTCGTCTAGGGCTGATTTAGGCGATCGAGTGAGACCATTCGAGATCGCGGCCTCATCGAGGTCTCGTCGCTAAGAGTGAGCCCGCGCGCCGACTCCGACTTGGTTTTCTCGTGCGAAGCCGGCTGCCAGTCGGCTTGTGCCGAGCCTTTTGTATGCAAGTCGTCATGACTGTAGTAGGCGTATGAATAGGAGTCGGCGCCCTTCGATGGCAGTCGGTTGAGGACTATTCCTAAGAGATTTGATCCGACAAGGGACAACGCCCCTAGCGACTTTTCCAAGTCTTGAGTCCGTAGTTTTTGTGCTCCCACCACTACAACCACCCCGCCCACGTGCTGCGACAGGACCGCCGCATCAGTCACGGGGAGAAGGGGCGGAGCATCAATGACAACGGAGTCAAAGGTGTCCTCCAGGCGGCTTATAAGGTGTTTCATTTCCGCTGAGCCCAGCAGTTCGCTTGGGTTTGGGGGAATCTGACCAGATGCAAGCACGAAGAGGCTCTCGGTGCCCCATGGCTGGAGAAGGTCGTCGACGCTAGCGGCTCCGACTAAGGCTGTCGTGAGTCCCGCGTTGCGGTCCAGTCCCAAATATTCGTTCACCATTGGACGACGAAGGTCCGCGTCGACGAGGCACACTGTTTGGCCCGCCTGGGATAGTGCGATGGCTAGATTTGTCGCCGTGGTGCTTTTGCCCTCGCCGGCAAGGGAGGAAGTGACAAGAACGGTTTTCCCATGCCCGGCCACATTAGCGAACTGCAGGTTGGTGCGGAGTTGCCTGAAGGACTCTGCTCTCGGGCTTTGTGGGGCTGACTGCGTCAGCAGCGGTTTCTTTGAAGCATCTTGGTCGAACGCGATGCCTCCAAGCAGGGGCGCGTCGGTGACACGGCGTAAATCAGCCTCGCCCCGGATGCGATTGTCGAGGGTTGCACGAAGGACTGCGAGGCCGATGCCCAAGGCAAGTCCAGCGATTAATCCAATGAGCAGATTCATTCGAGTGTTTGGGGCAGAAGGAGCAGATGGCGCTGTGGCGGGTTTAATTATGGAAAGTCCGACGGGGGAAGTGCCCCCAGTTTTAGGCTTTTCCAATGAATCGACTGCTGAGATGAGGCTATTAGCTACAGCTTGTGCTATGGCTGCGGCCTGGACGGGAGATGTGTCGACTACAGAAATGTTAATAAGGACAGTATTGACCTCGGTACTGGCCTTGACCTTTAGGGCCAAATCCTCAGGCGTGATATCCAGACCGAGAGCATCTATCGCTGGCTGCAAAACAACGGGGGAGCCTACTGTCTTCACGTATGACTGCACGCGTGCTTGACTGAACGTGTTGCCTTGTTGGAGCTCCATCACTGATCCAGAGCTCTGTATTGCGACAAATAGCTGAGTATCCGAGGTATAGGTGGGTTTTGACAGAACCGATACTCCGGCACCACCTATGAGACCGACAAGTGCCGCTGCGACGATCAGTATCCAGTTGCGGCGCAGAAGGCGCAGGTACTCGCGTAGGTCCAAACCGGTTTTCCCCCGTATTATTTGTTCCAGTATGGCAACGTAGCTCGCCTAACGGCGGCTTAGGATGCGTGGTCGATGTTTATTGTACCTGCCGCTCGTTTCGACCTAGATTCGTCTCGTAACACCGAGGCCCGTGGCGTCGGAGCTAAGACCAACTCCACTCCGTACCACCTGTGCCTTGCGTGTGTGGTGTCTAAGCGACGACAGCACCTCTGCTGCGCCCGGTTAGGGCAACGGGGCGATGGCGGCCGCCAAGCGATCAGAAGCAAGTGGTGGTGCGAAGCCGGTGGCATTGATCTTTTGTAGATTCAGTGTGCTGTTAAGCGGTCTGGGTGCAGCGGGCTTGTCACAGAAGTATTCTTCCGTGCTCACCCCGCTGACATCGTCTCGCGAACCCCCGGCTAGCTCAAACACCTCGGCTGCGATGTCGGCCCACGACTGGCTCGGTCCCGAGCTGCTCAGATTGTAGGTCCCGTACTCGGCCCGCGAACTCAGTAGGTGCTGGATGGATCTGGCTATGTCCTCCGCGAATGTGAGCCGACCGACTTGGTCGTTGACGACGGCGGGCTTGACTCCCGCAGCAGCGAGCTTGGACATCGTGCGAACAAAGTTACTTCCCTCGCCAATAATCCAACTGGCGCGAACAATGTAGTGCTTGGGCACCACGCTCACGACGGCGTCGCCTGCGGCCTTTGTCTGCCCATAGACGCCCAGTGGTGAAAACTCCTCATCCTCGGTGTGCACATCTTTTGTGCCGTCGAAGACGTAGTCCGAAGACACATGCACCAGCGTCAGGTTGTGTTCCACTGCGAAGCGGGCCAGTTTGGCTACGCCTGAAACGTTGGTTTGCCAGGCTGCCCTGCGACCGTCAGGGGACTCAGCAGCATCCACTGCCGTGTAAGCGGCCGCATTTATGATGGTGTCGTACTGCTTCCAATTCCGGGAACGGAAGGCTTCGTCAGAGGTGAGGTCAAACTCTGACCTACCAGCAAACTCGACCTGTGCTTCGTCTTTGTAGACTTCGCGAAGAGCATTCCCAAGTTGTCCGTTTGCGCCGAGCACCAGAGTCCTGAGCGGTGTCATGGGAACAACCTCGGAGAGGCGAGGGTGTGCTTTGTCCTTATCCGAGAGCTCGGCCTGAGACAAAGGAACTGGCCATTCGATGGCTGCGGACTCATCCGCCAGATTCAGGAACGTATATTGCGCCTGTGCGTCGGCGCTCCAGTGGTCATTGACCAAATACGTGTAGGCCGTGTTGTCCTCGAGAGTCTGAAACGAGTTGCCAACTCCACGCGGTATATAGATGGCTTGGCTTGCGTCCAAAGTGGCCGTGAACACCGTTCCGAATGATGCGCCTTCGCGCAGATCGACCCAGGCGCCGAAAATTCTACCGCTAGCCACAGAAATGAACTTGTCCCACGGTTCGGCATGGATACCGCGGGTCGTTCCAGCCTTCTCATTGAAGGAGACATTGTTCTGAACGGGCTTGAAGTCAGGAAGGCCCAAGGCCAACATCTTTTCTCGCTGCCAGTTTTCCTTGAACCACCCCCGGTTGTCGCCGTGGACGGGGAGATCCAAGAGCAGAACGCCGGGAATGGGCGTTTCTGTCACCACCAGGTGTTTTGAGAACTCGATCGACATCTTATTGACCCTGTTCCTGGTACTTGGCTTCGGTCGCTGATTTCTGGGGACGCCACCAAGCTTCGTTCTCGCGGTACCACTCGATGGTGCTCTTGATGCCCGACTCGAAATCGGAGTACTGGGGCACCCAGCCGAGTTCGCGGCGTAGTTTGGAGGAATCGATGGCGTATCGAAGATCGTGGCCAGGGCGGTCGACCACATGGTCATAAGCGTGACGGCTTTGACCCATGTTCTCAAGGATTAGCTCTACGACATCCTTGTTGTTTTTTTCGCCGTCCGCGCCAATGAGGTAGGTCTCGCCGATGCGGCCCTTTTCGATAATGGCCAACACCGCAGAGGAATGGTCATTGGCATGGATCCAGTCCCGGACGTTCTCGCCCTTGCCGTAGAGCTTAGGTCGCACGCCATCGATGATGTTCGTTATCTGCCGCGGTATGAATTTTTCGACATGCTGATACGGGCCGTAGTTATTTGAGCAGTTACTGATCGTGGCCTGAAGGCCAAATGATCGCACCCATGCTCGGACAAGGAGGTCTGACCCGGCCTTCGTGGATGAGTAAGGGCTCGAAGGGTTGTAGGGCGTGTTTTCCGTAAACTTTGCGGGATCGTCGAGTTCCAGATCTCCGTAGACTTCATCTGTGGAGATGTGATGGAAGCGCTTGTCGTACTTACGCGCAGCTTCTATCAACGTGTAGGTGCCGATGATGTTGGTGTCCAGGAACGGGCGTGGATCGTGGAGAGAATTGTCATTGTGCGACTCCGCTGCGTAGTGAACCACCACATCATGTCTGCGGACAAGATCCTCCACAACTGATGCGTCAGCAATGTCACCCTGGACCAGATTGACGCGACTTTCTGGGAGGCCCTCAAGCGATGCCCTGTTCCCCGCGTATGTCAGTTTGTCAAGAACCGTGACGAAATGCTCCGTGTTCTCAACAAGAAAGTGAACAAAGTTTGAACCTATGAAGCCGGCGCCGCCGGTTACGAGTATCTGACCCATGACGCATAACCTTACGGGTTTGCGGATGCCCATAGGAACACGGAATGATCTGTTCATGCGAGGAATCATCTTGGCTGGGGGAACTGGATCGCGACTACACCCGATCACCCTCGGCATCAGTAAACAGCTTGTGCCGGTGTACGACAAGCCGATGATTTATTACCCCCTGTCGACGCTTATTCTGGCCGGGATCCGCGACATTCTGATTATCACCACCCCTCATGATGCCGAGCAGTTCCAACGGCTCCTCGGGGATGGTTCTCGCTTCGGTGTGAACCTGAGTTTCGTGCAGCAGCCCTCTCCGGATGGCCTGGCGCAGGCGTTCACACTGGGTGCGGACCACATCGGCGGTGAGACGGTCGCGCTGGTTCTTGGAGACAACATCTTTTACGGACAGGGTATGGGCACCCAACTGCGCCGATACGCAGAGGTGGACGGAGGTGCTGTCTTTGGATACTGGGTCAAGGATCCGAAGGCATATGGTGTGGTCGAGTTTGATCAGAACGGCAGGGCGGTGTCGTTGGAGGAAAAGCCCGAAAACCCAAAGAGTAACTACGCCGTTCCTGGTCTCTATTTCTACGACAACGACGTTGTGGAAATCGCCCGGAACCTCAAGCCATCGGATCGTGGCGAGCTCGAAATTACTGACGTCAACAGAACCTATCTCGAACGAGGCAAGCTTCAGGTAGAAGTGCTGCGACGGGGAACCGCATGGCTCGACACAGGGACCTTTGAGGATTTGAGTGATGCTTCCAACTTCATCCGCACTGTGGAGAATCGCCAAGGTCTGAAGGTCGGATCGCCAGAGGAAATCGCTTGGCGCTCAGGATTCCTCACTGACGATGAATTGCGTGAGCGGGCTGAACCGCTGGTGAAGAGCGGATACGGTACCTACTTGCTGGGCCTTCTTGACGCAAAGCAGCTTGACACGAGTTCTGTGCCCGTCCACTAGGCCCGCGAACCGGGGCAGACGCGGCACTTAATGTTGGGAGTGCTGACGCGGCGACCAAGTAGTTAGACCGGAAAAGACAAGTACTAACTACTCGGGTGCTTTGTCTCAAAAGTTTCTAGGGTCAGAGCATGATCACGCTAATAGATCCTGGTTCGGAACCACCGCAGCATGCGAATCGAAAGGGCGTCGAGCTACTCAAGGACGCAGGGTGGACGACGCTGTCCATCTCGACGGCATTCGTGCTGATCCCCATCATTGCGGTTGACGAGCTACTTCGTGCGCTAATGCCATCCAATAAGCGCAACCGGCACGTTTACTGACCCGGCCCCAGCCAGGCCGAAGCCGGCTGGCTACAAAGAACTCTTTCGAGGGCTCTACGCTTGGACTTTCACACGAACTTCCCCGCCTAAACCACCCGCTCCATCCCGAACTCTTCCACGCGGCTGCCCACACCCAACAGCTCAGCAATCGCAGCGATTGTCCGCTCCGAAGCCAACCCATCCCCATACGGATTAACAGCATTCGCCATCGCCTCGAAGTGCGACTCATCATTCAGCAGTCGGCTCACCTCGGCCACAATCCGCTCCTCGTCCGTGCCGATCAACGCAACGGTGCCGGCTTCCACGGCTTCGGGGCGTTCGGTGTTGTCGCGCATCACCAGCACAGGCTTGCCCAGGCTCGGTGCTTCTTCCTGGACTCCGCCCGAGTCGGTCAGGACAACGTGGGCCAGGGAGAGCATGCGGGTGAACTCGCCGTAGGCCAAAGGCTCCGTAACCAGAACGTTCGGCTTCCCTTCCAACGCAGGTAACACGGCTTCACGGACCACGGGGTTCTTGTGCGCAGGCAGAACGATCGTCAGTTCGGGCTCGGCGTCGGCGATCCGGGCAAGGGCCCGGCCCACTCCGCGCATGGCATCACCTTGGTTCTCGCGGCGGTGCGTGGTGACCAGAAGGATGCGGCGGCCACTCACAGCAAGCGACTCCAACGCAGGGTCAGAGAACGGCACTTGCTTGTCCACGGTGGTCAGCAATGCGTCGATCACTGAATTTCCGGTGACCACGATGTCTGCAGCCGCAACACCCTCGGCCAGCAGGTTGGCCCGACTGGTAGTGGTCGGAGCCAGGTGCAGGGAAGCGATCTGGCTGGTGATCTTCCGGTTGGCTTCTTCCGGGAAAGGGGAGAGCAGGTTCCCGCTGCGGAGGCCGGCCTCCACGTGGACCACGGGAATGCCGTGATAGAAAGCGGCGATGGCGCCGGCAGTTGAGGTAGTGGTGTCACCCTGGACGATCACCGCATCCGGCTTTCCAGCAGCAAACAGGGAGTCGAGCCCACTCATGGTGCGGGTCATGATGTCCGTCAGGGACTGGCCCGGCTGAAGAATGTTGAGGTCGTGGTCCGGGGTGATCCCAAAAAGCTCGTTGACCTGATCCAGCATTTCCCGGTGCTGGCCCGTGACCGTCACTACGCACTCGAAGAGCTCCGACTCCATCAGTGCACGGACAATCGGCGCCATCTTGATGGCTTCCGGTCGGGTCCCAAAGATAGGCATGATGGTGTGCACGTTTTCCCCCAAAAAGACCGGCCCGAAGGCGCCCGAAACTAGTGCAATCCTAGCCGTTCACAAGCAAGCAGAATTCACCAGAACCCTTAGCATTCAGGGCGTAGCCAGACATCGAACAGCCCACCTGTTTCCACCACGAACCGCCACAGCCAACCGGCGGGGGAGAGCTGCGGTTTGGTGCCCACCATGTGCACGTCAGCGGCTATGCATTGCTTCATCAAGGTGCCTGCCCGGAGCAGGTGATAGTCGGACGTCACCACAGTCACCGACTTCCAGCCGCGCTCCGCGGCAAGGTCCCGCAGATGGGCGGCTTCACCCCTGGTGTTCAGCGGATCCGGGCGGAAGCAGTAAAGGTGAGCATCGCCGTCGTGCGCTTCACAAAACTGATCCGAACCGGCGTTGGCGGGCAATCCCGTGGTGACCACCACCAGGTCCGGAATGTCCAACTGCTCCCGCAAAGCCAAGCCCTCCGGGAGGCGTTCGCTGCTCATGCCGCCCAACACCACAATCGCGTCGGTCCGCTGGGGAGTGGCGTGGGGCGGGTTGTGGAACAGCTGGTAGGCGGCCATCAGCCACAACAGCCCTGCGAGCATGGCAGCGACAACCGTCCAGGTGACTTTCCGTCGGAACGTCACCGGGTATCAACGTCTTCGAACACCAGGAAAGTCTGGGTATCCAGGATGCCCTCCATGGACTGCAGCTGATCGAAGATCACACGGCGGAGGTGGATGTTGTCGGTGGCGCGGACTAGCAGGATGACGTCGAAGTCGCCGCCCACCAAGGCAATGTGGTGGATCTCCGGGATGGCCCGCAGCTGTTCCTTCAACTCCCGCCAGGAATGCTGCTGCACCTTCAACGTCACATACGCGGACGATCGCAGGCCGGCTTTGATCGGATCCACCAGGGCCGTGAACTTGGTCAGCACGCCCTCGCCAGTGAGCCGCGCAATGCGGGAATACGCGTGGGCCCGGCTGATGTGCACGTTCTCGGCCACCTGCGTGATGGACATGCGCCCGTCCGTGGTGAGCTCGCGGATGATGTCGCGGTCCACACTGTCCAGCGGTATGGCGGTCTGCTCCGCCTCGGCCTCGCTCATGGGCTCTCCAATTCGTCTACAGCACAGGCGCGTAACCCAGCTCACAATTGCAATTCGTCTTTCAGAATACCCAGTTTAGGCAAGGTCTTCCATGATTCAGCGGAAAGCTGGATACGAAACTTCAGCGGGGAACATACTGGAAGCACATAGTGGCTAGAGAAGGACGGACCAATGACGATCCACGCAGACCACTCTGCGCCGGAAACGGTTGTAGAGGACCAGGCTGCTGACGTTCGGACAAAATTCGGCATCAGCGTTGAGGACTACATGCTTCCCGCCCGGCACCAGATCCAAATGGTGAACCCGGACGGCACCCTCCGCCCCCATGACGAACAAGGCACCGAACCCGGCCACGAGTACCCCACGCCCGGCGACTCTGAACTGATGGCCGCCTACGAGCAGCTCGTCGTCGGACGCCGCGTCAACGACCAGAACTCGGCGCTCGTCCGGCAGGGCCGCATGGCCGTCTACCCCTCGAGCCACGGCCAGGAAGCCTGCCAGGTGGCAGCTGCCATGTGCCTCAGCGAAGGTGACTGGCTGTTCCCCACCTACCGCGACGCCGTCGCCGTCATGACCCGCGGGGTAGACCCCGTAGAGGTGATGACCATCTTCCGCGGCGACTGGCACGGTGGATACGACCCCAAAGAGCACAACGTCGGCATCCAGTGCACCCCGCTGACCACCCAGTTGCTGCACGCCGTGGGCGTTGCCCATGCCGCCAAGCTGCGCGGTGAAAACACGGTAGTGATGGCCATGTGCGGCGACGGCGCCACCAGCGAAGGCGACTTCCACGAGGCACTGAACTTCGCCGCCGTCTTCCACCTGCCCGTCATCTTCTTCGTGCAGAACAACAAGTACGCCATCTCCGTACCGCTCAGCCACCAGTCCGTGGCGCCCTCGCTGGCCCACAAGGCTGTCGGCTACGGCATGGCAGGTGAGCGCGTTGACGGCAACGACCTCGTCGCGCTGCTCGCCGTGATGGACCGGGCGGTGAAGCTGGCCCGCGAAGGTTCCGGCCCGCTGCTGATCGAGGCCCACACGTACCGCATGCAGGCCCACACCAACGCCGACGACGCCACCCGCTACCGTCCCGACAGCGAAGTGGCCGAATGGCAGGCAAAGGATCCGCTGACCCGCATGAAGTCCTACCTGACGGACAAGGGCCTGTTGGACGACGACGCCAGCAACCGCATCGCTTCGCATGCAGAGGCCGTCGCCACCCAGCTCCGCGAAGGCCTGGGCGAGGACGTCCCGGTGCAGCCGCTGGACCTCTTCAAGTACGTCTTCGCCAAGCCCACGCCGCAGTTGAAGGAGCAGTCAGACATGCTCGCCAGTGAACTTGCCCGCGAGGAGGGCGCAAAATGACCGTCACCACCGCCACCGCCAACGTCAGCGCGGCTACCGCCAGCGCCGCCGCTTCCGCTGCGGCCACCGCCGAGGCAACCGGCCCGCAGAGCCTCACCATGGCCAAGGCTCTCAACACCGCCATGGCCGACGCCATGCGTGCGGACTCCTCCGTGCTGGTCTTCGGTGAGGACGTCGGCATGCTCGGTGGCGTCTTCCGCATCACCGACGGCCTCATGGCCGAATTCGGCGAGCAGCGCTGCTTCGACACCCCGCTCGCAGAATCAGGCATCGTCGGCATGGCTGTGGGCATGGCCATCAACGGCATGCGCCCGGTCATCGAGATGCAGTTCGACGCCTTCGCCTACCCGGCCTTCGAACAGATCGTCAGCCACGTCGCCAAGATGCACAACCGCACCAAAGGCAAGCTCAAAATGCCCATGGTCATCCGTGTTCCCTACGCCGGCGGTATCGGGGGAGTGGAGCACCACTGCGACTCCTCCGAGTCCTACTACGCCCACACCGCAGGCCTGAAGGTCTACACCCCGGCCACCGTCGCCGACGGCTACCGCATGCTCCGCGAAGCCATCGACTCCGATGACCCCGTCATGTTCATGGAACCCAAAAAGCTCTACTGGTCCAAGGACCAGGTGGACCTGGGTGCCCTACGCGCAGAGCACGACGCCGGAACCTCCACCGAGGGCCGCGCGGCTGTCGCCCGTCCCGGCACGGACGCCACGCTCATCGCTTATGGACCGTCCGTTCCCACCGCACTCGCCGCCGCGGCCGCTGCAGCCGAAGAGGGACGTTCGCTCGAAGTCATCGACGTCCGCACCCTCGTCCCCTTCGACGACCAGACCGTCTGTGCGTCCGTACGCAAGACGGGACGCGCCGTCGTCATCGCCGAAGCGCACGGCTTCGCCTCCGTGTCCTCCGAGATCGTGGCCCGCGTCCAGGAACGCGCGTTCCATTACCTGGCCGCGCCCATCCTCCGCGTGACCGGCTTCGACGTCCCGTTCCCGTCTCCCAAGCTGGAGCACTACTACCTGCCAAGCGTCGACCGCATCCTCGACGCCGTCGACGACCTTCAGTGGGAGGACTAACCATGAGTTCAGATATGCAGGTCTTCAAACTGCCCGACCTCGGCGAAGGACTCACCGAAGCCGAACTGGTGAACTGGCTCGTCGCCGTCGGTGACGAGATCGTGGTCGACCAGCCCATCGCCGAGGTTGAAACCGCCAAGTCCATGGTTGAGGTGCCCTCGCCTTACGCCGGTACCGTCGCCGAGCTGCACGGGGAAGCCGGCCAAACGCTCGACGTCGGCAAGCCGCTGATCTCGATCGCCCGCGCTGGTGCGGCCTCGGGTTCGCCCGCTGCCGCGGCTCCGGCTGCCCTGTCCTCCGGGATTGAGGCGTCGCCCGCCGTGGATGCCGCAGCTGAGACGTACCGGACCGAGGAAAAGGCCGGCTCCGGGAATGTACTGATCGGCTACGGCACGCCCGGGGGAGCGACCGGCGGCCGTACCCGCCCGCGCAAGGCGAGTGTCGCCGTCGTCGACCGGCCCGCTGAACCTGTCTTAGAACCGGCTGTGGCCGGGACGCGCATCCCGGGCAAACTCAGTGCCGTCATCTCGCCGCTGGTACGGAAGATGGCGCGGGATCACGGTGTTTCCCTTGACTCGATTGAGGGTTCGGGCGCGAGCGGGCTGATTATGCGCAGGGACGTTGAAGCTGCGATTTCCGCGCCGGAGGCTCCTGTTGCTGCTGCGCCTATTGCTGAGGCTCCTGCTCCTGCTGTTGCTTCTGCTGCTGCGGGGGCCGTTGATGGCCGCACCGGTTTGGCTGTGTCTGCCCGGACGCCTGTCCGTGGAGTCCGCAAGGCAGTGGCTGCGAACATGACGAAGAGCCGCTCGGAGATCCCCGAAGCCACGGTATGGGTGGATGTGGACGCAACCGCGCTCCTGGAGATGCGGGCCGAGCTCAAGAAGCGCGCTCCGCACGACACCCCCGGCCTGCTGGCCTTCATCGCTCGTTTTGTCACGGCTGGGTTAAAAAAGTACCCGGCCCTGAACACGCGCTTTGAAACCGCAGCCGACGGCTCCCAGGAAATCGTGGGCTTCGATGGAATCAACCTCGGTTTCGCCGCCCAGACTGACCGCGGACTCGTGGTCCCGTCGGTGCGCAACGCCCACGGAATGAGCGCACGCGAGCTGGACGCAGAGATCCGGCGACTCACCGCCGTCGCACGCGACGGAAAGGCGACCCCTACGGAACTGGGCTCCGGCACCTTCACGCTGAACAACTACGGTGTGTTCGGCGTGGACGGCTCGGCCGCGATCATCAACTATCCGGAAGTTGCGATGCTCGGCGTCGGCCGCATCATCGACAAGCCCTGGGTGGTCAACGGAGAGCTGGCTGTCCGCAAGGTCACCGAACTGACCCTGGCTTTCGACCACCGGGTGTGCGACGGCGAAACCGCCGCAGGCTTCCTGCGCTACGTGGCCGACGCGATCGAGAACCCGGGCGGCGCGTTGGCAGACATGTAACCCCTCGACGCTCGCTCACGTCCCTAGGGCTTGGGCGGGACGCTTGCTCACGTCCCGCGCCCTTGGGTCGGACGCTTGCTCACGTCCCGCGCCCTTGGGTCGGACGCTTGCTCACGTCCCGCGCCCTTGGGYCGGACGCTTGCTCACGTCCCGCGCCCTTGGGCCGGACGCTTGCTCACGTCCCGCGCCCTTGGGTGGGACGCTTGCTCGCTATCCAAGGGCTATGGGACGTCGGAGAATCTCTTGATTTACCGTAGGGGCCGCACCCGGCCTCTCGCCGTATCGGGCCGCGAGATCGGCCCCCATCGCCGGGCACTGTGCATCCGGCGAGCGACGCTGCGCAGAGCAACATGACGGCCATGCCCGCTCCTGGGTGTTGACCCCTCATTTGCCGGGCGGATCAATGTCGGCGCGCTCGGCGATCACGATGTCCTTAACATCGGTGACGTCTGAGGGCTCCGGCGCTGGGGCGAACAATGACACGGGAAGCATGGCATCGGCGCAGTCCAAAGCCGGGACGCTCGCTGAGGATTCCACCCGCATGGTGCCGTCAGCCAGCCGTTCCATCCGGTACTCGACGCCGTGGCCCTTCAGCTGGGAAGGCACTTCTCCCTTTTCCGAAGACCACGCAGTTGCTCTGCACCCCCTGACAGCTGCCCGGTTCGGGTCGCCCCGGAAGTTGGGGGTCACAGAGAGGGGCAAGAACGGCGTTGGCCCGGGAAGGATGTCCGGGCGCCGTCTCTGTTTCACGTCGTCGAATGCCGGTCTCGCTGCACGGCTCCGCATATCCCTGCCCGCCGTTTTGACGAGTTCAGGTATCGAGAAATCGTTGATGTTGCGGGCCACGGCTTCTGCTTCGAGGAAGTCCCTTGTGGCCTGTACCCACGGGTCGGACTCCAGCGGTCCTGTGGGTGCAGCCCCCTGCCATTCGACGGTCGGGTACGGCGGCGCCGGCCGCTTTTCAACCCTGCATCCTGCCAGCCCGCCGGCCGTAACTGCGGTGAGCACAACGATTGCCGTAGCCGAAAGCAGACGGCGATGCCGCCGTCGTGAATTTGTATTGCGCATGTCTTCCCCCAAAGTGCCCAAGGTTCCCGGGCACCTTCCACCCTAGGCGGACCGGGCCGATGCTGCGATGGGCACCCCAGCCCATGCGTGTCGTCAGCCCGCTGAGCGGAGCGACGGCGGAAGCGACGGCGGGGGCGCGGGCCAGGTGCCGTATCGTTCGTCAAGGTCCTGGTTGGCGAGCTCCAGCGAAGATCCGCCACCGTATTGCTCCGAATTGATCCTCAAGGACACCAGTAGTGTCTTTGTTTTCTCCGGCGTCTGCCCCGGCCCATCAAACTTCAGGCGCACAAACTGTCCCCGATCCACCTCGTCCTGGGAGGCCAGTTGTGCCAGCGAGTAGTCAAGAAGCGCGGCCGGATCGCCGGCGAAGGCTTCCGTTACGGACAGCGTCGCGTTGACGTAGGCCGTCGTACCGTTCCGCGCGCGGTCCGCTTGGAACGTCGCGCCAGGGATTTCCGACACGGCTGCTTCAGCTGCCGCCATTGGGCGCGACGGTACGGCGGGTGTGGTGCAACCGCTCAGCAGAACACCAACGACGGCGGCTGCGGCACCTTTCCGGAGGGTGCTAATGATCCGCATCGTTTGCATCCTGGTTGTCGTCGCGCAGGGAGTGGACCATGCTTCGCAGGATCCTGAGCGCTGTTGATTGGTCCTCTTGTGTCATGCCGGCCAGCATCCTGAGCTCAACCTCCCTGACCGCAGTGGTCGCCTTCTCCAGCTTTCGCCGGCCAAGGGGGGTGAGCTGCGTAGGCAGGACTTTTCCAACCCGGGCTTCTGCCGGTCGCGTCACGTAACCGTCCCGCTCCAGTGCTTGGAGCAGGACATTCATGGATTGCCGTGTCACGAACGCTCCACGGGCCAGTTCGGAGTTCGACAAACCGGGGCGCTGCGCAAGAAGCTCCAGGCACGAGTAGTGGGTCACGGTCATCCCGAGCGGCCGAAGTGCCGCCTCCATGGCGACGCGGAGGGCGCTCGAGGCTTCCTTCAGCAGATAGCCCAGTGACGTGGTGAGGTCGATCCCGCGTTGACTCATGTCAGTATTCTGACATACATTGATGCGTGTCAGATAACTGACATAGAACTAAGGAGTTCCACCATGCCTGTCACCGGCCCCGATTTCATCTCCCTCCAAGTCCGTGATCTCGACGCATCGCGGGCGTTCTACGAGAACTACCTCGGCCTTATCCGCTCGCAGGCCGGCCCGCCCCACGCCGTCGTCTTCGAAACCAGGCCCATAGCCTTCGCGCTGAGGAGCATCGTCCCGGGTACTGATTTGGAATCCGTCGACCAACCCGGCATCGGCGCCGCTATCTGGTTGCACGCCACCGATGTCCAGGAAATCCACGACGCCCTGGCACGTGACGGCCACTCAATCGTCACGGCTCCGATCGACGGGCCGTTCGGTCGCACCGTCACCTTTGCCGACCCCGACGGATACCACGTCACGCTTCACGACCGGACCTAGGCAAAGAATGCGGGTGAGCTGTGGTGGTTCGCTCACCCGCAAATAAGAGACGTTGATCACTCTTCCGCATCTCGACATCACAAAACGCGGCCTGAAAACACGAACTTGCTGAGGGACCCCCTGCGCTGGATGCGCGGGCCGCCGTCCTTTGTTCTCGTTTAGTTCAAGTTGAAGGAAATAATGCTGAAACGTCTCGCCGCGGGTTTGGCCGCGTCAACTCTGTTGGTTGCGGGGGTATTTGCTGCGCAGTTAGGCATGCCGACTCCCGCAACCGCAGTGGCACCCCCAACTGCAAGCACCTCCTTTGAGGCTCCACCTTGCCCGGGTACCACCGCACATGTGACCGACCCGTCCACCACCGTCGAGGGAGTCAGCCTCGCCAACTACAACCGCGGGCTCGTCGTTCCCCTGTACACCGCCAACGGTGTCGCTCCTAACGGCGGCGATGCCACTGTTCCTCTGTGCGGCGTGCGGTACGCAACCGAAGCTGAAGGAGGACCCGCAAACGGCGGTCCAGTGAGCGCCTGGATGTACTGCACGGACCCGGAACTGCAGTCGTGCATCGATGGCCGCCCGCTTCATGACGACGTTGACAAGAACTCTGGCATGACCGACTTCCAACGTCGCGCCTTCGCCTACATCGTTCAGAACGGGTTCCAGTACACCAGCGGAACCGAAAGCGTATTCGTCACCTCTGATACGGACTCCGAGTCGCGCTACCGGGTTCAGCAGCTGGCCTGGTGCGTCGCGGATTACAACAACTTGCGGGAATACGCCCAGCTCATCTGTGATGAAAGCAAGCTGGGCCCGAACGATATCGAGGAGACACTCGACTTCCTGGCCGTGCCGTACGTTCCCGAGCTGGGCATTTCGCCGGCAACCCAGGGCCCCCTTTCTGTCGGCGACGAAGCGCGGGTAACGCTGAAAACCAACGTTGCAGGTACTCCCATCAACCTCTCGGCCTCCACGGGAAACGTAACCCTGTGCCCGGATGAAACAGACGCCACGCTGCGAGGCAACCTCCTGACTGTGGACACACAGCCCGTCGTTGGCGATTCCGTTGACGTCGATCTCTGTGTCACGGTTGACCAGCCCGGCACCCTGAAGCTGTCCGCCTCCGTGGTTCCGGCTACCGATGACAGCCTCAACTGGTTCCACAACGGCGACACTGACTGCCAGGTTTTCGCGGTCTTCAACCACGTTGACTCCAAGGTCATCAACGCATCGGCCACCATCACTGTGGACGAGATCCCGGTAACGCCGACGCCGACTCCGACTCCGACGCCTTCGGAGACGAAGCCGGTTGAGACGCCGACTCCGACTCCGACGCCTTCGGAGACGAAGCCGGTTGAGACGCCGACGCCGACTCCGACGCCTTCGGAGACGAAGCCGGTTGAGACGCCGACTCCGACTCCGACGCCTTCGGAGACGAAGCCGGTTGAGACGCCTCCGGCGACTCCGACGCCTTCGGAGACGAAGCCGGTTGAGACGCCGACGCCTCCGGCGACGTCGACCCCCTCGGAGACGACCCCGCCGACGTCAACTCCCTCGGAGACGACTCCGGCCGTGGCACCGAGTGAGGACAGCTGCGAGGAAATCCCGGGCGTCGCAGGTAATGGAACCTCGAATTCGGGTGTTTGCGCGGACAGGTCCGTGAACGAGGGCTCGGATGAGAACCTGGCCTCCACTGGTGCCCAGGCGACTCCCTACGTAGCGATCGCTGCGGTTCTTGTCCTCTTCGGGCTGGTCCTGATGTTGGTCACCCGCAGGAAGGCAGCTTCCCGTCACAACTAATCGTCACTAGCGGTAGGCACCAGCCCATTACGGCATCCCGTCGGATGCTGTAGTGGGCTGGTCCTGCTTTATCCGGCACCGCTCCCGTCACAAATGTGACGGTGTGCACGGAGAGTCGAGAGTCAGCTTACAATTTCCTGGGGGTCAGCTGGTGGTCTCCAGTTGCCCGCGATCAGCCGTTCAAGGCTGCCGCGATTTTCCCTAGGATGCCCAGTGAATAATCCCCGACTCCGTTCTCTAAGAACCATTGGCTTAGCCATGACCACGCTTCTGATCACCGGAGGACTGGCCGTCCAGCCAGCCGCTGCTGACCAGATCAACATCATCCCGAGCACCCCCAAGGTCCTCAAGGCCGCGGCAGAGACCCCCACTGACCAGTTCATCGTGGGTATTCGCGACAGCGCAGCCCAGGCCGCTGCGGTGAAGGCCGAGAACGCGGCGGACAAAGCAGCCACCAAGCTGGGTGTGCAGGCCAAGAGCTCCCGCGAAAATGCCACCGGGGGTCACGTCATCAAGCTCGATGAGGCACTTTCGGCAACGGAAGCCCAGGCTTTCGTGGAAACCCTTCGCGCGGATCCCAACGTGGCCTACGCAGAGGCTGACGACATCATGCGTCCCACCTCGCACTCACAGGACTACGGCTACTTGGAGCAGTGGAACCTGTGGGACAACCTGTCCGGCGTCCGCACCCCGGGTGCCTGGGACTACAACCACGGCGAAGGCGTAGTTGTGGCCGTGGTGGACACTGGCATCACCAACCACCCTGAACTCAACGCCAACGTGTTGCCCGGCTACGACATGATTTCCAGCGCTGCCGATGCGCGGGATGGCAACGGCCGCGATCCCGACCCCACGGACCAGGGCGACTGGGTGCCGGCGGAAGAGTGTGAATCCGGCAGCCCCGCCGAGAACTCCTCATGGCACGGAACCCATGTGGCCGGAATCGTGGCGGCCCTTGGAAACAACAGCATCGGTATCTCCGGCGTTGCGCCGGGTGCCAGGATTCTCCCCGTCCGGGCGCTTGGCGTCTGTGGCGGCTACAGCTCCGATATCGCCGATTCGATCATCTGGGCTGCAGGTGGCGTAGTGGCTGATGCTCCCGTGAACCCCAACCCGGCCAAGGTCATTAACCTCAGCCTGGGCGGCATCAAAGAGTGCTCCACCACGTACCAGAACGCCATCAACTTTGCGTACAACGCCGGCGCCGTGGTTGTTGCCTCGGCAGGTAACTCCAACCGCCCTGCGGCTGATGCCAGCCCTGCCAACTGCCAGAACGTCGTCGCCGTAGCTGCCAGCGACAAAGCCGGAGCCCGGGCCGTGTACTCCAACTACGGTCCCACCGTGGACGTCACGGCACCCGGTGGCGACATGTCGGTTGACGTGAGCCGCGGGATTTTGTCCACCCTGAACTACGGAACCACCACGCCCGGCGAGCCCGCTTTCGCCTGGATGGAGGGAACGTCCATGGCCGCTCCCCACGTGGCGGGCGTTGCAGCTCTTCTTATGTCCGCCGAGGGCAGCACCGTCACTCCTGCACAGGTGGAGCAGCAGCTCAAAGAGTCGGCCAGGCCGCTGCCGGGTGGCTGCTCGGCCGGATGCGGCGCGGGCCTGGTGGATGCCACCGCGGCATTGAAGAAGTTCGGTGGCACCGCCCCCGCTGCAGCACTGAACAAGAAGCTCACCGACTTCAACGGAGACGGCACCAGCGACGTCATTGCCCGCGACGGCAGCGGTGCCCTGTGGCTTTACCGGGGCAACGGCTACGGGGGCTGGAAGGGCGGCCGCACCCAGATCGGTGTGGGCTGGAACGGCATGACCTCCATCGAGGCACCGGGCGACTTCAACGGCGACGGCTACGCAGATGTCATTGCCCGCGACGGCAACGGCGTGCTTTGGCTTTACCCGGGCAACGGTTGGGGCGGCCTGCTGGGCGCCCGTCAGATCGGTGCCGGCTGGAACGTGATGACCTCCATCAAGGCATCAGGTGACTTCAACGGCGACGCAACTGCTGACATCATTGCCCGCGACGGCAACGGCGTGCTCTGGCTTTACCCGGGCAACGGCACCGGCGGCTGGCTGCAGCCTCGCCAGATCGGCGCCGGCTGGAACATCATGACGGCCATCGACGGCGTAGGTGACTTCAACGGCGACGGCAAAGCAGACATCATTGCCCGCAACGGGTCCGGAGCACTCCTGCTCTACCCGGGGAACGGCACGGGAGGGTGGCTGGCCACCAGCCAAATCGRCTCCGGCTGGAACATCTTCAACGCCATTGAGGCTCCAGGTGATTTCGACGGCGACGGCAAGGTGGACGTCCTTGGGCGCAACACAGCCGGAGATCTGCTGCTGTACACCGGCGATGGCTCCGGATGGTGGCTGCGCTTCGGCCAGGTCGGCGCCGGCTGGAACGTCATGACCGCCATTCTCTAAATCCCCGCACCGGCGGCCGGTTCATTCCGCTCCCTCCCAGCTTTCCGTGGGTAGAGTAGAGGCCTGAACATCGCCGGATTGCAGTGGATACGGAGAACGCATTGTCAGCTTGGCTGGAACTTGGACCGGACAACTACGTCTTGGAAACCGAGGGATCGTTACTCAACACCGGGCTGGTGGTGGGCTCTGAGCTCGCCATGGTCATCGACACCGGCTGCGGCCCGCGCCAAGGCCGTGAGATCCTTGCTGCGGTTCGTGAAAAGACCCAGCTTCCGCTGGTGGTGGTGAACACCCATGCGCACTACGACCACTTCTTCGGTAACGCCGTTTTCGCTGACGACGGCGTTACCGAGTTTTGGGCGCACGCCAACTGTGCGGCCACCATCGAACGCGACGCCGACAACCAGCGACGCTTCGTGGCCACCAACGAACCCGAGATGGCAGCGGGGGAGGGCGACGCCGTCGAAATTGTTGTCCCGAACGCGCTGGTCCACGACCAGCCTGTGCTGGTGGACCTCGGCGGGATCACCGCCACGCTGTTCTACCTGGGCCGCGCCCACACGGACGGCGACCTGCTGGTAGGAACCAGCTCCACCCTGTACGTGGGTGACCTGGTGGAACAGGGTGCGCACCCGTCGTTCGAGGACTCCTATCCCGAAGAGTGGGCCGATGCGCTGCGGCACATCTCGGCGCTGAGGCACCGTTACGAATTCCTGGTCCCGGGCCACGGAAAACATGTCAGTGACGAGTTCGTCAAGACAATGGCAGACACCATGGGCACGGCGGTGCGCCAGGCAACCCAGTCCATCCGCGACATGCCCTCAGACGCCACCAAGGCCATTCCAGTGCTGCCTTACGGCCCGGAACAATCGCGCTGGTTCATCAAGCGGCTGCAGGAAACCAACGCCCAAGGACGCACCTCGCTGGGCACGGCAGACTTTGGTCCGGGGAAAACAGGCTCCTACCCGTCATAAACAAGGTTCCTTACAAATTTCTCATCTTCTTTACTCCTGACTATGGACTATTCCAATAGTCCTTCCTAGGATGAAGGCGACCAATGGTTCGCGACTACCTGGGGGTGTCGAGATGAGGGGTTCGCGCGTTTTTCCGCGTGCTGCCAGCATTCTCCGCTCCGTCATGGTCGCGGGTGCCGGTACCGCAA
Source organism: Paenarthrobacter sp. TAF1 (assembly GCF_052113825.1). Classification (NCBI taxonomy): domain Bacteria; kingdom Bacillati; phylum Actinomycetota; class Actinomycetes; order Micrococcales; family Micrococcaceae; genus Paenarthrobacter; species Paenarthrobacter sp. TAF1. The sequence goes on along the minus strand of NZ_JBFRDO010000002.1, from coordinate 301,864 downwards.
TCTGGATGGCGCTCTCAGCCACCGCTGCAAATGCGGACGCGGGTCCTGCCGAAAAGAACCTCTTGGAGAGCACGACGTCATCGAGCTCCATCAGCATTCCGCTTCCCGACGTAGCCCTGCCGGCCGCCGTCAAGGGCTTGCTGCCGGCCGATCACCTCAACGTCCCCGTGCCTGCCGTCACGCCCGTGGTGCAGCACGCGGGCGGCACAGTGGACCAGGCAATAGGCGCCGTGCCGGTGGTCAACCAGGTCCTCCAAGGGGACACTGCAGGAACAGTCGTGAACACCGTGCTCGTTCCGGCTACAGATACCGTGGACCGCACGGTTGACGTCGTTGTCCCGCCGGTGAACTCAGCCCTGGAAACCGTGCGCCTGGAACCTGTGACCGATGTGCTCAACCCCGTGGTGGAGCCGGTCGTGGGCGTGGTCGATGCTGTTCTGCCACCCCTCGATTCCGTGGTTCCACCGGTGACCCTTCCACCCGTGGTGGTGCCTCCGGTTGCCGTCCCTGCGGAGGAGGTCCCGGCTGCACCCGTTACCAGTGGGTCAATACCTCCGGCCGGACTGGACGCCGGCACCTCGCCGGGGACCGACGTCGTAATTCCAGCTGACCCGGCCACAAGTGCCCCGGCTGAACAAAGCCAACCTTCGGAACCGTCCGCGGCTGCGGGGACCGCGCTCGATGCTTCTCCATGGGTGATGTCCACCCGTAGCTTCGGCCCCACGGGAATCACCGCGGTGCTTGGCGCCTCGTCGTCGTCCGCTGATCCGGCAACGCAACCCGGTCTGCCGGGTGACCGCGACACGGTCCCATCAGGCCTCGCAGGCGGCGGTTCCGCCGGGTCTTCCAACGGTCCGCCAAACCCGGCGGCAGCGTTCCTTGCCGCCGCCCTGATCATCCCTGCCGACACACTTCCTGGCCTCGCAACGGCCAGCGACGAACAACATCCCAAGCCGGTTTCATTCGATCCCGGCTCCTCTCCTGACTAGGTCCCCAGCCTTGCTGCACCGACTTTCGCGGCAGACGGCACTACAGACGATCCGTCATCGGACGTCTCCGGGAACAAGACCTTCAGGAGAAAAAGACCATGAACACGACCATCCGCAAGTGCCTGATCGGCACCTGCTTTGCCGGGGGCATGATTGTCCTCAGCGCCACCGCAGCCAACGCCGCGGATACCACCAGCGGCAAAGACGGACTTCTGTCCGGCACGCAAGTGGTGGCGCCAGTAACCGCGCCCATCAACCTCGGCGCAACCTCTTTGGGCCTGGTGGGGGACTCGGCAGCAACCAGTTCTGCCACACCTGCTGCAACTTCGGGTTCAGCACCCGCAGCCACCACCAACGGTTCCAACGGCATCGGATCCGGGACGCAAGTCCTAGCCCCGGTAACGGTGCCCGTAAACCTGGGCTCGTCGTCAGTGGGTCTGCTGGGGGGCTCCACTGCGGCGAGCTCAGCCACACCTGCCGCCCCGGCCGGGGCAACAAGTTCGACGCCGGCAGCAACCACCGGCGGCGCCGACGGTATCGCCTCGGGAACCCAGGTTGTCGCACCGGTGACGGTCCCCATCACGGTGGGGTCGACGTCGGCCGGCGTACTCGGTGACTCGGCAGCAACTTCAGGATCAGCAGCTCCTGCACAGGCCCAAGCGCCCGCGCAGGCAACAACGTCGGGGGGAGAGGGTATCGCGTCCGGCGCTCAGGTAGTGGCTCCGATTTCGGTCCCTGTTAACATCGGAGCCACTGCCGTGGGTGTGGCTGGGGATTCTGCAGCTACGTCCAGCGGTGGAGGTTCAGCTGCTTCTCCGGCCGGCACCGGTTCGGGTGCTTCGACGTCCGGGTCCGAGGGCATTGGTTCGGGGACCCAGGTTGTTGCTCCGATTACCGCTCCCGTGAGCGTTGGTTCAACCTCTGCTGGCGTGCTGGGTGATTCCTCGGCCACGTCCGGTTCCAACGGCTCCACGGGTGGTTCGGCTCCTGCCGCTTCGGGTGCCTCGACGTCGGGATCTGATGGCATTGGTTCGGGGACGCAGGTTGTTGCTCCGATTACTGCTCCGATCAGCCTCGGTGCTACCTCGGCCGGGCTGTTGGGTGATTCGTCAGCCTCGTCCGGTTCCAACGGCTCCACCGGCGGCACGACCGGCACCACGCCGGGTGCCTCCACGTCAGGATCCGACGGACTCCTTGCAGGCACCCAGGTGATCGTTCCGATCGCCGCCCCCGTAAGCATTGGCTCGACTTCGGTAGGCATCGGTGGCGGTTCTGCCGGTAACGTAACACCTCCCGTTGTTACCCCTCCGGTTGTTACCCCTCCGGTTGTTACCCCGCCGGTTGTCACCCCTCCGGTCGTCACTCCTCCGGTAGTCACCCCGCCGGTTGTTACTCCTCCGGTTGTTACCCCGCCGGTAGTCACCCCTCCGGCCGAGTCCCCGATCACCGGAAGCCCCTCGACGGGCGGAGAACCTGGCGTTGACGAGCCCGTTGCCGGCGCCGTGACCGGAAGCGTCACTGGCGGAAGTATCGTGACCGCAGGCAGCGTCCACTCGGCTGTTGGCACCAAAGGTTCGGTGACCGCGGCAGCTTCCACCGCCGTCGGAAATGCCAAAACCCTGGCCGCTACGGGACTGGACGGCAGCTTCGCACTCTGGGCAGGAGCGTTGCTCGTGATGGGCCTGGTCCTGACCGCCCTTGGTCGTCGGAAGGCAGCAGCCATCCGCAGCTAGGGCCGAGTGGTAATTCCGCTTCGCATGTAGTTGTTGCGGCTCCGGTCTTCGGAGCCGCAACAACWGCGCGCCGCACCCAAGGCAGGGTGCGCGGTCAGTGAGGCTCTTGACGAGTTCTAGGATGAAAGGGATGACCACCACCCAAGCAGACAAGAACTTCAGCCTTCGCAGCATTGCGCTTCCGGCCTTCGGGCCCGCTCTGCTGTTCTGTATAGGCGAGGGGGCGGTCCTGCCGGTCATTGCGCTCTCGGCCCGGGAGCTGGGCGCTTCGGTGGCTGTGTCGGCGTTGATCGTGACGCTCATTGGGCTCGGCTCGTGGATCTTCAACATTCCGGCGTCGATCATCACCGAGAAGTTTGGCGAACGGTGGTCAATCGTTGGCGCCGGTGCCTTGGGAGCCATGGCCTTGGGCGCTGCGGCTTTTGCCCCGCAGGTGGAGCACGGACTCTGGTTGCTCGCGGCGTCCATGACGTTGGTGGGCATGTCCGCAAGTGTCTTCAACCTTGCCCGGCAGAAGTACCTCACCGAGGCCGTGCCAGTCATCTTCCGCGCCCGGGCGCTGTCCACTCTGGGCGGTGTCACCAGGATCGGCATCTTCATTGGACCGTTCATTGGTGCCGGCGTGATGCAGTTCGCGGGCATCAGTGGTGCGTACTGGGTGGGGTTCGCGGGAATGATGGCGGCGGCTGCCTTGTCGCTCACCATCCCGGATTTGGTCGCCCCCGACACGTCCGACGGCGGTCCGCGCCCTCCGGCGTCGACGCTGCGGAGCGTAGCGGTGTCGCACGCGGGGGTGTTCCTGAGCGTCGGTTTCGGCATCCTGCTGCTGAGCGCACTGCGGGCTTCGCGCCAGGTAGTCATCCCACTGTGGGCCGATCATCTGGGCCTCGACGCCACCCATGCTTCACTGCTGTTCGGCTTGTCCGGAGCGATCGACATGCTGGTCTTCTACCCGGCGGGGAAGCTCATGGACAGGAAGGGCCGGCAATGGGTAGCGATACCGTCCACGGTGATCATGGGGTCGGCACTGATCCTGATCCCGTTCACGGCTGGTTTTGTCCCGTTGCTCCTGGTTGCACTGCTGATCGGCTTCGGCAATGGCATCAGTTCCGGATTGATCATGACGCTGGGCGCAGACTTCTCGCCGGACAACGGGCGGAGCCATTTCCTGGGAATCTGGCGTTTCATCGCGGACTCTGGCGCCACCGGGGGACCCGTGCTGTTATCGGGGCTGACTGCTGCGGTCTCGCTCTCGGCAGGCATCTGGGCCACAGGAATACTGGGTTTCGCAGCGGCAGCGGTGTTCGCCGTCGCAATTCCGCGGCTGAAGCACCGCCGCAACTACTGAAGCGCGAGCCTTCGCTACCAACTTTTATCGTGTCCTCGCCTCAAATCAACCCCATTAGGTTGTTTCGGCGCCGATCCCGCCCCAAAGTAGGTCAGGAAGCCACGCGTCCCGCAAGCGGACGCTTCCACGCCCGGTCCGGCACCTTGCCCGTCACCAATGCCACAGCGATCACCAGCAGCACCAGCCCCCACGTCGCGTTCGCTGTGTCGAGGGCCGTCCGCATCACCGCAAAGGGCGGAATGACAGCCAGAACAGTGGCAGTGATGATCCGCCACATCGCCGGCCCCGACGCACCCGGGGCCAGGGCAGTGCTTGCAAGTTCCAGCCGGACCAGCGGCATGGAGGCCAGCAGCACCAGGGCCCACGCTGCCACATAGAAGAGGGGACGGCTGAGCCACCAATCCAAGCCCGCAGGCTCAGGGAACGGAAGCCGCAGCAGCAATGCGATCCCGAACATGGCAATGATCAACGGCAGGTGCCACAGGTAGATGGTCATGGCCCGGCTGCCCACAACGAACATCACTTTCTGCACCCAGCCACGATGCACGCAGCGTTGCAGGGCCGGGTACGCAGCCTTGACCAGCAGCACATGCGCCAGGCCCACAAGGATCAGCGGAAACATCGGCGGGTTCTGGTTGGTCAGCATATCCACCGGGTACGGGCCTGCGTGGGTGAGCAGAGCCATCGCCGCCCAGCATCCAAGCGCAGCCAAAACCAACTGCCAGCGGGCAAAGCGTTCGAAAAACCCGTCGGCGTAGAAGAATCCAAGCTGCTGCAGCAGTCCCCAAACGAACACCATGTTCAGCAGCCCGATCGGGTTGGAGTCGAAACCCCAGGGATTGCGCTCCAGGCCCAGGCGAAGGACATCGACGACGACGGCGCCCGCGGCCAACGCGGCGATGGTCCGGTAGGGCGCGGCTTCGTGGAGCTTGGCCATGGTGGGGACCATGGCCTGGCAGATCAGGTAGGCGGCAAGGAACCACAGCTGTACTCCTGCTCCTGCCGCGATCACGGTGAGCAGATCGCCCGGGACGCCGGCCGCCGTCGCAATCCAGAGCGCAATGGCGAGGAACGCGTACAACGCAACCGTAGGACGAACCAGGCGCAGCACACGGTTCCTTAGGTAGTCGCCGGCATCGCCTCCCTTGCGGCGCAGGCTCCGCCACGAGGTCAAGGAGGCGAAACCGCCGACGATGAAGAAGAGCGGCATGACCTGACCGAACCATGTGCCTTGAGCAAACCAGCTCAGGGAAGTCAGCGGATTGCCGACGCCGATGCCGGATTCGTCCACGCTGATGCCCATCATGAGCAGGTGCACGGCCACCACGGCGAACATGCAGGCAACCCGGATGAAGTCGACCACCAGGTCGCGTGAGGCAGGGGCGGCCGGGTTGAGACCGCGAGGGCCGTGCTTAAGAGTGGAAGACATGGGAGCTCCTGGAGTTAACCGCTGTTTGTCCATCGAATGGAGTAACTCTAGCGCATGCGATCACATCCGTCGACGTCATTCGCGGAAACGTTGCGTCTTACCGGGTCAGGATTGCCGCTGCCGGGCGTAGCCTTGATGGGAGGGCCCGGCCAATTTCCCGAGTTTGAGGCAGTGCATTGAGGGTCCCGCCACATCCCACCAATCAAGAATGGCAGCGCTGATCACTATGCACATCAGGGAATTTTGGAATCAGCTTTCTTCCGAAACGCAGCAATGGCTCATCAACAATCCCGGCAGTGTCATCGTGCCGCGGACAGTCACGGCAATCATCAAGGGGCAGACGGGTGAGGACGGTGCCGTAGACGGACACGGGGGCACGGTGCTTACGGATGAGGACCGCGCCTTCATCCGGGAACAGGCCCGCCGGACCCGCAGCGAAGCTGTCGAGGGCTGAGCCGTTCGGTGGGCGGGCGCCGTCGTCGGGTTTTAGGCCTTACGGGGGGCTTTAGGCCTTAAGGGGGTTAGGCCTTGCGGGCCGCCAAGCCGAACAGCCATGTACCGCCGAGCGCTGAAAGATATCCGGCGATCACGATGAAGGCCGTGCCCGCCCAGAAGTAGTCGATGGTGCTGTCCGCGCTGAGTCCGGGCATCACCTGGAGCAATGAATAGGCGGCCACCATCAAGGCGGCCAGCAATGCGGCGACGGTGAGCCAGACCCAGATCCGGGAGGCGGCCCAATGCTCGCCGTAGCCCTTCCACACGTTCCATGTGCTGCCTGTCCGCAGGACCAGCCATCCCGCCGGCAGCATTACTGCGCCCACCACCAGGAACGCGGCGATGACGTCGGCGGGGCGGTGCCATTGGTTGATGAGGGTGGAGACTCCGGTAGCCACCGCGAAGGTGCTTCCGAGGAAACCAGCCAGTGGACGCCAGCGTGGGGACACCATGAGGAAGACGGCTGCCGCGGCGGAGGCGGCCAGGGTGGTGTGCCCTGACGGGAGCGAGTTCAGTTCCAGTGTCTGCACGCCGCGGTCGGGCCGGTCGGGGATGAAGAATTTGAGGATTTGGGTGGCCAGGTTGGCGGCGACGCATGCAGCCACGGCGATCCCCGCGGCCTTCCAGCGGCGGCGCGCCACCGTTACGAAGAGCACCATGATGGTGGCTATTGCCAGCGAGAGCATGGGGAGCATGTCCAGGAATTCCGTGGAGGCACGGCCGGCGGTTCCGCTGAGGGCTGTCGCTTCGACCAGTGCCGACTCGTCGATGAACTGTCCAGGCGTAGTGCGCACAAAGAAGTAGTACGTCGCGACGAGGCCCACGATGCTTGCGGCCGTGGCCAGGCAGAAGAGGAAGCCTGTGCCTGCGCCTGCGTCGCGTGCTGGAAGCGGCCGTTTGCTCGACCTCCCGCTGGTGCGGAATTGCTGGGAACTCATTCTGACTAGACTGCCACAATTCGCTGGACGCCTCATGTGAGCTCCTCCCGCGCGTTGCGGGGTTAGTGAGCCACAAGCAACATTCCTGTGACACTTGACACGTGTTAGGCGCTCGTCATACGCTTCCTAACACGTGTTAGGGAAGGAAATCTACATGTCGGGAACCAATGGGGCTTTGCGCGAATTCACACGTAGAAGTGCCCTCACAGCCCTCGGCGCCGGGATCGTTGGAGTCACTGCGGCATCGTGGCCGCGCCTGACCGGGGCCGATATCCCAGGCCGGGGCGACAACAGCCTCAGCATCGCCATCATGGGCACCGCCGCAGACGCCGCAGCCCGCCAGAAGGTCATCGACGCCTTCGCGAAGGTCCACCCGGAAATCAAGGTCAAGGTCCAGGCCATCCAGGCAGTGGACTGGAAGGACTTCTTCACCAAGATCCTCACCATGGTGGCAGCAGGCACTCCGCCGGACGTCGTCTACGTCGCAACCGAAGGCGCCCAGCTGTTCGCCGAGAAGTTGGYACACCCGCTTGACGAGTACCTTCGCCGGGATGCCGACCACATGAAGGAGTACTTCGCGGACGTCCACCCCAGCCTGGTGGAAGCGTTCATGTACAAAGGCAGCCTGTTCCAGCTTCCCATCGACTGGAACGCCGCCAACATGTACTACAATACCACCGCACTCGGGCAGGCTGGCCTGGACAGGCCGGCCGACGACTGGACCCACACCGACTTCCGGGCCACCCTCGCGGCCATGAAGAAGGCCAACCCCAAGGACTTCACGCCGTACTACTGGACCAACCGCCTGTTCGGCGGCGTGGTCCCGTGGCTCTACGCCAACGACACCAGCTTCCTCAAGGAAACCAAATCCGCGGGCGGCGAATGGCTGTGGGACGGCTTCTACGCCAACGACCCCTCGCGCGGCCTCCGCTCCGGCGGCTACCAATGGCTGGAACCCAACGCCGACGATCCCCGGGTCTTCGAATCCTTCGACTACCTCCGTGGACTGGTCAAGGACGGCCTTGGCGTCCGGCCCGAGGAAGGCGGCGGAAGCGCACTGATCGGCCTCTTCGCCTCCAACAGGATAGGTACGACGCCGGCAGGCGGCTATTGGGTCCAAGGCCTCCATGAAGCGGGGATGACAGAGGACGAATTCGATGTCCAGTTCTTCCCGAAATGGCGGACACAGCGGCACCAGTTCGGCACGGCAGGCTACGCGATCATGAAGACCGCCAAGGACAAGGACGCAGCCTGGGAATGGGTGAAGTTCAGCTCCAGCCTGGAGGCCATGCGGATCGTGTTCCCCACACCAAACACCACCCCCGCCCGCCGCTCCATGGTCAATGATCAGCTCTATGCAGGAACCGGTCCACGGAACTGGAAGGTCTTCTACGACACCTTGGACAAGTTCCCCACCACAGGTCCCATTCCGGCGCCACCCCAGCAGGCCGCCGTCGAGACCGCCCTGATGAAAAACGTAAGCCTGGCTGTCAGCGGCGACGAGCGCCAACTCAAGGACGCTCTCAACTCCATGCAGCGCGACCTTGAACTGGCCCTGAGGAGGCAGCCATGAGTACCGCAACCAGTACCTCCACGGGGACGGGAAGTGAGCCGGGCCGCCGGCAAGCGGCCCGTAAGAACGCACAGGGGACCAAGCGCGGCCGTGTGCAGCAGCGCTGGCTGCCGTGGGCCTTCCTGGCCCCGACCATCGCGGGCATGGGCATCTTCACCCTGCTCCCGATCGTCGCTTCGATCGCGCTGGCCTTCTTCCGCTGGGACATCATCTCCGCGCCGACGTTCGTTGGCTTCGACAACTTTGCCGAGGTAGTCCAGGACCCCACCGTCCGGGTCTCGTTCCTGAACACCATCGTGTTCGTGGTGGTGGCGGTGGCGCTCCAGCTGGGACTGGCGCTCGGCCTGGCGATCATGGTGCAGGAGAAGCTCCCGGCCTGGCTGCGGGTGTTCTTCCGCTCTGCATTCTTCTTCCCGCTGATCCTGTCCGCGGCCTCGGTGTCGATCTTCATGCGCTACCTCTTCAACGAGCAGTTCGGCGTCGTGAACTGGTTGCTGTCCATCGTCGGCATCCCCGCGGTGCCTTGGCTGACGACGCCAGGCGGGTCGGCCGCCGTCGTGATCCTTGTGTACGTGTGGCAGAACTTCGGGTTCTCGTTCCTGCTGTTCATCGGCGGGCTGGCTTCCATTCCCGTGGAGACGTACGAGGCCGCCTCCATCGACGGCGCGACGGGCTGGCGCAAGCACTGGTTCGTCACCCTGCCCCTGCTGAGCCCCACCACCCTGGTGGCCTCGGTCATGGCCATCATCAACGCACTCCAAGTGTTCGACCAGCCCTACGTCCTCACCCGCGGCGGGCCCGGCGACTCAACGCGCACAGCAGTGATGGTGATCTTCGAGTCCGCGTTCCAACGCCTCGAGTTCGGCCAGGCTTCGGCGATCGGCGTGATCCTCACGCTCATCATCATGGCCATCACCGCCGCGCAGTTCCGGCTCAGCAAACGATTCGTCTTCTACCAGTAAGGCCCGCCATGACAACCATTCAAGAACGTGTCACCACCACGGAGCCTGTCGTCACGCGGAAGAAGCGCGATTGGTCAGTGGCCGTACGCGTCGTCGTCTTGCTGATCGCGTCCGTCTTTGTCCTGGGCCCCGTGCTGTGGACGCTGTCCACCTCGCTGCGGCCGCCGTCGGAATCCTTCAAGCTGCCGCCCGCATTCCTGCCGCTGAACCCGGACCTGACCTCCTACGAGCAAGTGTTCAAACAGCTCAACATCGCGGCCCTGGTAGTGAACAGTGCCCTGGTGACCGGGCTGATCGCCGTCGGGCAGATGATCACAGCCGCCCTGGCAGGCTACGCGTTCGCACACCTGAAATTCCGGGGACGCGGCGCGCTCTTCTCCATCGTGCTGGCCACCATGATGGTGCCCGCGCAGGTGACGATCGTGCCGGTCTTCATGCTCATCCGTGGAGTAGGTCTCTCCGACACCTTGCTGGCGCTGATTATTCCGGCCATCCCGACGGCGTTCGGCACCTTCCTGATGCGCCAATACTTCATGGGGTTGCCGGGTGAGCTCGCTGAAGCGGCAGCCATCGACGGAGCCTCGCCATGGCGGACCTTCCGCTCCGTCTACGCGCCGCTGGCCATGCCCGGCCTGGCGATCGTGGGCATCCTGGCGTTCAACTTCCACTGGAACGAGTTCTTCAGGCCCCTCATCATGACCATCTCCGAGCAGAACTTCACCCTGCCGCTGGGACTGGTGTCGCTCCAAGGCAACCTCGGCACCGGAAGCATTTCAGTGGTCCTTGCCGGTGTTGTCCTCTCCATGATTCCCGCGCTGGTGGTGTTCATGTTCGGCCAGCGCGCGCTGCAGGACGGGCTCACCGCAGGCACGGGCAAGTAGTTTCCCACTCACTCTGAAAGGTGTTCCGTTGACGGACCTTGCCCTTGACTCTCTCTCCTCAGCTACGACACATCCGGATGCGGCGTTCCCGCGCTTCCACCCGCGGCCGGCGCAGGGCTGGATCAACGACCCCAACGGCGTCAGCTACATCAACGGCCGCTACCACGTGTTCTTCCAGTACAACCCGGACTCCGCCCGGCACCAGCAGATCCAGTGGGGACATGTCAGCTCTCCGGACTTGGTCCGCTGGGAAGAGCACCCGGTTGCACTCGTTCCCCAGGCCGGTGGACCGGACTCCGCCGGGTGCTGGACCGGCGTGGTGACTTCCGACGACGGAGTGCCCACCGCAGCCTACTCGGGTGTTCAGGACCACGGAGGGCATTCGCAGGTTGTGATCGCGCGCGGCTCCTCGGATCTGGTCACGTGGAAGCAGGACGGGCACGTTGCCGTGTCCATGCCTTCCGACCCGCTGGTTACCGCCGTCCGCGACCCGTTTATCTTTCACTTCAACGGTGCCCGCTACGCCATGCAGGGAGCCGGACTGGCAGACGGTCGCGCCGCCTTGCTGCTCTACACGGTGGAGTCCCTGGACGACTGGAAGTACCAGGGGATTTGGCTGACCACGGCTGACCCCGTAGCGGCTGTCCACACACCGGCTGAGATCTGGGAATGCCCGCAGCTGGTGCAGGTTCCCGCATCTTCGGGTGGCTCCGCATGGGTCATGATGTTCTCGCTGTGGCTCTCCGGGGACGACCACGAGCACGCGAACGGCGTGGGCCACCTGATCGGTTCCATGACCTCGGATCCCGACACCGGTTTGCCCGTTTTCGTACCCGTGTCCGGCGGCAAGTCCGATCTCGGCCGGGACTTCTACGCTCCGCAGATCATGCAGCTCCAGTACGGTTCCGCTGATTCTGCGCCTGCGGCTCTCTTGTGGGGATGGGCCAACGAAGGCCCCGGACGCGACGGCCGGCGCGGCCGCACCCAGGAAGAAATCGACGACGCCGGGTGGTCGGGTGTCCTGACGCATCCTCGCGTTGTGTCGGTGGTTGACGGCGCGCTGGCAATCACTCCTGCGCCCGAGGTTGAGGCTTACCGGGGCACTGCCGTGGCTTCCGGTGCTGGCGGATCCGTGGCGCTTCCGGGGTTCGCCGAGGTGCTGGTTCGGGGTGCCGGGGCCGGGTCTTTGGGGGCCGGGGCGGGGTCTTTGGAGGCCGTGCAGTTGGTCCTTGGTTCAGGGGACCACGCACAGGTGGTCTACTCAGGTCCCTTGGTCAGGGAGTTGCGGATCTTCATTGATGCATCCCTGGTGGAGGTGTACCAGTCCGGGACCGTTGCCACCACCCTCCGGGCCTACCCGGCTCCAGGGGAAGGCTGGACCCTCAACCTCCCCGACGGCGCGACTGCCGAGGTCTGGGAGCTGGCGCTGCCCGCCGAGTAATCCTTCACATTGCGGGGCCCGGTCTGCGGTCTATCCCTGTCTTTTGGGGCGCAGATCGGGCCCCGCATTGTTGGGCCCAGCAATGCACGGGCCTCATTGTTCAGCTCAGTGTGGTGCCGGACCGGTCGACTCACGCACCACCAAGCGGCAGGGGACCATCGTCTCCATGGTGCGTGCCGCCGTCGTGCCTTCACCGCCCTCGATGGTGTCCAGCAGGGTGGTCATGGCCGCGCGGCCGATTTCACGCAACGGCAGGGCCATGGTGGTGAGGGCCGGGACCATGGTGTCCGCGATGCGGGCTTCGTCGTCGTAGCCCATGATGGACAAGTCCCGGGGGACACTTAGGCCCAAACGGGCTGCAGCCAGGGCAACGCCGACAGCCAAGCGGTCATTTGCGCACATGATGGCCGTCGGGCGATCAGCCGGGGACACGCCGTCGAGCAGTTTCATGGCGCCGTGGTAACCGGCATCGATGTCCCATCCCGCCATGAAGACCCGCTCGTCGCGGAACGGAACTCCGGCCAAGGCGTGGGCATCCCGGTATCCCTGGACGCGGAGCGGCGCTGCGGGAGAATCCTCGGAGCCGGCGAGCAGCGCGATGTCCCGGTGCCCCCATTGCAGCAGATGCTCCGTGGCCTCCCTGCCGCCGGTGATCTCGTCGGGAATGACGTGGTGGAGCTGCGGTTGCGGATGTTCGTCATAGCAATTGGCCAGCACGGACGGTATGCGGAGCATCCCCTGCGGGATCTCGATCGGTTTCAGGCCGACAGTGACGTACATGAGGCCGTCCACCTGCCGGTCCAGAAGCGTCTCGATTGCGCTCGCATCCCGGGCAGTGTCGCGCTCGGTGTCCATGACGAGAGTTACGAATCCACGGCTGCGGGCGATGTCGTCCGCCCCGCCGATGATGTTGCCGTCGAACGGGCTCACCACTACTTCGTCGGACAGGATGCCGATAACCCTGGACCGCTGGTTCCGGAGGCTCAGCGCGATGGCGTTGGGGGAGTAGTTCAGCTCCTTGGCGGCCTGTCGAATGCGGTCCTGGCTCTCCTTGGCCACGTTCCCGTCACCGCGCCCGTTGAGCACCAGCGAGACCGCGCTCCTGGAAACCCCCGCCCTCTTGGCGACGTCCAGTGCGGTGGCCTTGCGGTTCATGGGCTTCCTCTCCTGCCGGTTACTCAGCAGTCTACCTAACGCGTGTGAGGGTGCGGTCTGTCAGGTTGGGTAGCCCAGTTCTGAGAACACAGCCTGCATGAAAGAGAGCGATTTGACGGCCCCGGCAACCAGGTAAATGCCCCACGCGGCAATGATGACTGCGATTGGCCAGCGTCCACGGCGTGGGCCCACCTTGTGGAGGATCACCGCCCTGCCGATGACATAGGGCACTCCGCCAAGAAACGACCACGCCCAAGGGAAAGGGCGCACGACGCCGCGGCGGGCAAGCCATCTGTAGTCAAAGGCAGCGAGCAGCACGGTTGCACAGTAGGTAACGGCCAGCCCGATCAGGATCAGGAAGTAGGTCGTTGAGAAGGCGTAGCCGGGATCGATGGAGGCATAGCCGCTGCTGTTAATGTACGGACGGACGTCCACACTCCACGTCAGCATCATGGCGCCCACGCCAAAAGGCAGGCAGGCGATGAGCCAGATGAAAGGGTTCTCAACGCCCTGGTCCTTGCCAAGCAACGGGCGTTGGGCGGGCGTCGGTTGGAATGCGGGCGGTCCCACGCGGTCCGTCCAACCGGTGCCGTTCCACCAGCGCAAACAGCGGGGATCAGCCGGGTCGGGATACCATCCCGGCGCTGCCGTCACGTGGTGACCGAGTATCCGAACTGGTTGTACATCGACTGCATGAAGTTGGACATCCAGATGCCCGATACCACCAAGCTGATCACAAACACGGCAATGGTTGCCCAGATCGGCCACAAGCCTCTCTTGGGGGCGACCTTATTGACGATGACCGAACGTCCAATCACGTAAACAACGGAATTGAGGAACGCCCAAGCCCAATGGAAAGGACGCTCGACGCCGGACTTCAGCAGGCGCTGACGGTCCAGGTACGCGAAGAACACCGACAGTCCGTAGGAGACGAAGCCCGACCCCAGGAGCAGGAAGTACGCCGGGGTGTAAATGGAGAAGGGATCAACGGTAGTGACGCCCTGCCGGGTGGTGATCATCCTGAATTCCGGCTGCCAGGTCAGCATGAAAATGACCGAGACAAGCGGCAGGAACGTGATGACCCAAATGAAAGGGTTGTACACAGGAGTTTGCGCACTTATCTGCGGACGTGGCTGAGGAACCGGCGCCTGGTACTGCATGGTGCGCGGAGCCTGCTGGGCAGTCCACGCAGTGCCGTCCCACCAGCGCACGAACCTCGGGTCCGAAGGGTCGGGGTACCAGCCGGCAGGAGTTGTGGAACCGGGCATTGATTGAGTCATGTTTCCCCCCACGTTGTGTTGTGACTTCGAGAATATCGCGGTTGCCGTCTCTCGGTTATCAGGCGACCTTCCCCAGAGGTTATGTGGCGGTGTAAGCATGAATAATGAGCTTCTTTGACGACCTCCCCGAGCCCCCTGTCCGGCAACCCCTGACACAGCCGGCTCAGCCGGAATGGTCGGGGCCGCCGTCGGGCGAACTGCCCGGTGTAGTGTCCCCCGGCGGCTTTGTACTCCGCGGTGCCAACGCGGTGGTGGCGCTGAAAATGGTGGAAGTCTTCTCTACGGGATGCCTCTTGGACCTCGTATGGTGTGTTCGGCGCTCAAACGAATCCGACCAGGAGTGGCGGGACGTCATGGAACGGAGCTTCCAGCGACCCGGGCTGCCGGGAATCATGATCGGGGCAGGGCTCCCGGACGGGCGCAAGGCGTTTGCCGGGGCAACAAGGCCATCCATGTTCGAAGGTTCCGAAGAGGTTACGGGGCCGGTTCTCGTGGAATGGGGAGGTGCCGGGGGCAGTGCCGGGGATCAGCAGGCAGAAGGCTCTGCACGGTATTGGCTGTGGCCGTTGCCTGCAGAGGGGGAGCTGAAAATCGTTGCAAAGTGGGATAACCAAGGGTTGGCCGAAAGCACCTTGACAGTGCCCGGTGAACGTTTGGCAACGGCACGGGAAGAAGTGCGCGGGTACTGGTCGGAGTAGTTGTCCACATAGCCCGTTCCGCTTGTCCTGGGCCGAAAAGGCCGCCGGTACAGTGGCACTATGCCTGTTCGCCTTCCTGATCTCCAAGAACTTCTCGATTCCGCCTACGTCGTCTCGTTGCCCATGCGCGTGAAGTTCCGCGGCATCATGGAGCGCGAGACCCTCCTGTTGCGCGGACCGCTCGGCTGGGGAGAGTTCTGCCCTTTCCCGGAATACGACGACGACGAATCCTCCCGCTGGTTGGCGGCCGCCTTGGAA
Source organism: Paenarthrobacter sp. TAF1 (assembly GCF_052113825.1). Lineage (NCBI taxonomy): Bacteria > Bacillati > Actinomycetota > Actinomycetes > Micrococcales > Micrococcaceae > Paenarthrobacter > Paenarthrobacter sp. TAF1. The sequence goes on along the minus strand of NZ_JBFRDO010000002.1, from coordinate 286,684 downwards.
GCGGGCTGGCTTGGGTTCCCGGAAGCGTTGCGGGACGTAATACCGGTGAACGCGACGGTCCCCGCGGTTTCGGCTGACCGCGTCCCGGAGGTACTCGCCCGGTTCGGTCGCGTAGATGCAGTCAAGATCAAAGTCGCTGAAAAAGGACAGCAACTCGCCGATGACCTGGCGCGGGTAGTTGCCGTGCGCGAGGCCCTTCCCGATGCCGCCATCCGGGTGGACGCCAACGGGGGCTGGGACGTGGACCAGGCAGTGGACGTGCTGGGGAAGCTATCAGCTGTCGGCTTGGAGTATGCAGAACAACCCGTGCCGACCATTGACGGCCTGGCGGAAGTCCGCCGCAGGCTCTCTTCGGCGGGAACACCGGTCCTCATCGCCGCGGACGAGAGTGTTCGCAAGGAAGATGATCCCCTGCGCGTGGCACGGGCCGGCGCCGCCGACCTCATCGTGGTCAAGGTTGCCCCACTCGGAGGAGTACGCCGCGCCTTGGACATTGTCCAGCAAGCCGGGCTGCCCGCCGTCGTCAGTTCCGCACTCGACACGTCCGTAGGTATCCGGGCGGGCCTTGCCCTCGCGGCTGCCCTTCCGTCGCTGCCGTACGCCTGTGGTTTGGGCACCGTTTCGCTGTTCGCGTCGGACATCACCGTGGATCCCCTGGTGGCCGACGACGGCGCCATCCGCTTGCGGGACACGGCCGCGGATACCGGGCTGCTTGAGCAGTACGCAGCTTCGGCGGAGCGCCGGGACTGGTGGCTGGACCGCCTGCGACGCGTCCACTCCGTCCTTGCCGGGAACCAGCACCGTTTGTTCACCGGGTCTTAACCGGAGGGACCTCTCAGCTTTGGATTCCGCTGAAAGGCTCAGCGGGAACCTCGTACACACTCTGGAAGGTCCCCCATGTCTGAAACCACCGGACGCACGTTTCCGCTGCTCCCCATGCTCGGCCACACCAAAGGCAAGCGCAGCGCCGTAACCTGCGCACTCAAGTGTGACAACGCCTGTGCCGGCGATGTCTGCAACACCAGCGCCAACGGCTACTTCCGCGACATCGCCTCCACGGCCATGTCCCGCCGCGCCGCCCTGGGCCTCGGCGCGGCAGGTGCGCTCGCCGTCGTTCTTGGTGGTGCCGTAACCTGTGCTGACTCTGCAGTCGCCGATTCGGGCAACGGACTGTCCAACGCCGCCAAGAAGGGCTTCGAGAAGTCCAAGCTTCAGTTCACGGCCATCAAGCCGGTCGACGCCGCCGTCGACGCTTTCACCGTTCCCGAGGGCTTCGGCTGGAACCCCATCATCCGATGGGGAGACCCGCTGTTCGCCGACTCACCGGCTTTCGATATCACCAAACAGACAGCTGCCGCCCAGGCCCGTCAGTTTGGTTACAACAACGACTACACGGACATCCTGCCGATCCCGGGCTCCAAGGACCGCCGTGCCGTTCTCTTCACCAACCACGAGTACACGAACGAGAACATCATGCTGCCGGTCGGCTTCGACGCAGCAGAAGCCCGTGCCATCGGCCGGGCCGCCCACGGCCTGGCCGTCGTGGAGCTCGAGCGCAAGAACAAGAACAAGCCGTGGAGCTACGTCCAGGGTGCTGCCCTGAACCGGCGCTTCCTCACCGACACTGTGTACGAACTGACCGGTCCCGCCGCCGGTACCAACCTCGTCAAGACCATCGATGATCCCGCGGGCCGCTGGATCAAGGGCACCCTGGGCAACTGCTCCGGTGGCACCACGCCGTGGGGCACCATCCTCTCCGGCGAGGAAAACTTCAACGGCTACTTTGCGACACCTGGAACCAGCGACGCGGACAAGCGCTACGGCCTGTCCTCGAAGCCAACCACCCGCCAGTGGGAGCTCGACGAGCCGCGCTTCGACACCCGCAACTCCGGCTACGCCAACGAAAGCAACCGCTTCGGCTGGATCGTGGAAGTTGATCCGTTCGACCCCACCTCCACGCCGAGGAAGCACTCCGCCATGGGCCGCTTCAAGCACGAGGGCGCCAACGTCATTCTTGCTCCGGACGGCCGCGTTGTTGCCTACATGGGCGACGACGAGCGCTTCGACTACCTCTACAAGTTTGTCTCCAAGGGCAAGTACCAAGCGGGTGACTCCAAGGCAGCACGCAAGAACAACATGAGCCTGCTCTCCGAAGGCGACCTGTATGTCGCCCGCTTCACGGGCGACTCGCCTGCGGCCGAGATTGATGGCACCGGCAAGGTCCCCGCCGACGGAGCCTTCGATGGTTCGGGCGAATGGTTGCCCTTGGTTGTCGGCGGCGCCTCAGCAGTTCCCGGCATGTCCGTGGCAGAAGTTTTGGTGTACACGCGACTGGCGGCTGACAAAGTCGGCCCCACCAAAATGGACCGTTGCGAAGACGTTCAGCCCAACCTGCGCACCGGCAAGGTCTACGTGGCCTGCACCAACAACTCGGACCGCGGCAAGGCAGGCAAGGAAGGGGCGACGGAGGTCAACCCGCGCACCCTCAACCGGGACGGCCACATCGTCGAGATCACCGAAGGCAAGGAGCAGACCGGCACCAAGTTCAACTGGACCCTGCTGCTGGTGGCCGGTGATCCCGCCAAGAACAACTCCACGTACTTCTCCGGATTCCCGGCCAACAAGGTGTCGCCGATTTCCTGCCCGGATAACGTAGCGTTCGACTCCGTCGGCAACCTTTGGATTTCCACCGACGGCGCCCCGTCCACCATCGGCTACAACGATGGTTTGTTCAAGGTCACTTTGGAAGGCCCGGAGCGCGGCAAGGTAGAGCAGTTCCTGGCCGTTCCCCGCGACGCCGAAACGTGTGGCCCGATCGTCCACGACGAAGAGCGCACCGTGTTTGTCGCGGTCCAGCACCCGGGTGAGGAAGGCACGTTCGACGCGCCCCACTCATACTTCCCGGACTACGTTCCGGCCGGAGCCACCCCGGCTGCCGGCGCGGTTCGGGCACCCCGCCCTTCGATCGTGCAGGTGTTCCGCAAGTAACTGAAACCCCGAAACGCTCCCTTACCTCCTGGAGGTAGGGGAGCGTTTCTGCACCCCCCAACGCTTGCTCACGTCCCGGGTGTTTGGTCCCGACGCTTGCTCACATCCCTCGGGTTTGGTTCGGACGCTTGCTCACATCCCTTGGGTTTGGTTGGGACGCTTGCTCACATCCCTTGGGTTTGGTTCGGACGCTTGCTCACATCCCTTGGGTTTGATCCCGACGCTCGGTCATGTTCCTCGGGTTTGGTTCGGACGCTTGTTCACATCCCTTGGGTTTGGTTCGGACGCTTGCTCATGGTTCCCGATAACCACGGATCCACCGCTATTCCGACAGCCCCATTGGGACGTCAACGAAGGTCCCGCCAAACACCCGGGGCGTGAGCAAGCGTTTGGTGGGAAGGGCACGGGGAGTGAGCAAGCGTTTGGGGGAAACGCACGGGTTGTGAGTGAGGGAGAGGGGGAAGCGCACGGGTTGTGAGTGAGGGTTGGTGGGAAGGGCGCGGGGCGTGAGCAAGCGTTTGGTGGGAAGCGTCTGGAATGYGAGTGAGGGYTGGTGGGAAGGGCGCGGGGCGTGAGCAAGCGTTTGGTAGGAAGGGCGCGGGGAGTGAGCAAGCGTTTGGTGGGAAGCACCTGGAATGCGAGTGAGGGCTGGTGGGAAGGGCGCGKGGCGTGAGTGAGGGTGTGGGTGAAGGGGCCGGGTTGTGAGTGAGGGTGTGGGGGAAGGGGCCGGGTTGTGAGTGAGGGTGTGGGTGAAGCGCCCGGGATGTGAGCGAGCGATGGGGGACTGCAGCCCCCAATAGACTGGAACGGTGACTTCACAGGACTCTCTGACTTCCATCGCCGCCGCCCGGATCGCCGTTACTGCATTGCTCGACGGCGGCGTGCGGCACGCGGTGGTGGCCCCCGGTTCGCGGTCGGCGCCCATGGCCTACGCCCTCGCCGAGGCAGAAGCCGCGGGGCGGGTCCGCCTTCATGTCAGGATCGACGAGCGGGACGCCGGCTTCACCGCCCTGGGCCTGGCGCTCTCCACGGACGCCCCGGTCGCGGTCCTGACTACCTCGGGCACAGCCGTGGGGAACCTCCTGCCCGCTGTGATGGAGGCCAACCACTCGGCCGTTCCTGTGGTGGTCATCTCCGCCGACCGTCCCGAGGAACTGCACGGTACCGGGGCGAACCAAACCACCATCCAACTGGACCTTTTCGGCGATCACGTGCGCTTCGCCGTCGACGTCGCCGCGGGGGACAACCCGCAGAAGGCAGTTGCCACTGCGCTGTATGCAGCCACCGGTGCGCTGGAGGACACGCCGCCAGGTCCGGTCCAGGTGAACATCGCCTTCCGCGATCCGCTGACGCCCGAGACCGGGGATGCCCTGCCGGATGCGCAGGGACACGGCGTGTTCCATTACGACGCCGGACCGCAGGCTTTGGAGCTTCCGGCAGCATCCAGCGAACTTGCCGAGCGACGGACCGTGGTCCTCGCTGGCCATGACGCCGGACCGGTGGCGGAGGCCTTCGCCCGCGCGCACGGCCTTCCCTTGCTGGCAGAGCCGTCCTCGAACGCCCGCTTCGGCCCCAATGCCGTTGGTCCGTATCGTGTGCTGCTGGAGCACTTTGGTCCCGGTTCACCCGCTCCCATCGAGCGTGTTGTCCTCTTCGGCCGCGCCACCCTGTCCCGCCCCGTTGCGGCACTCCTGGCCCGCGAATCGGTGGCATCAGCGATCTACCAGCCCGTCCCGGTCGCTTGGTATGACGCCGGCCGACGCCGCGAAACGCCCATCGAAACCCTCCCGGAACTGGCCGCTTTCGCCGGCCGCGGCCCGACTGAATGGCTCGATACCTGGCTTCTCGCCGGCGCCGCGGCCCAACATGCGCTGGATGGCGTGCTCGCGGGGGAGAGCCTTGCCAACGGTCCGTCCGTAGGAGCCGCCGTTTGGGAACACTCCCGCGGCCAACTCGTCCTCGGCTCCTCCAACGGCATCCGCGACGTGGACCTCGCCGGCCATCCGCATCAGGGCCCGATCGCCACCGTGTACGCCAACCGTGGCCTCGCCGGCATCGACGGCACCATCGCCACAGCTACCGGAATCGCACTTGGCAGCGGACGCGAAACCACCGTCCTCCTGGGCGATGTCACCTTCCTGCACGACGCCGGGGGCCTGCTCCTGGGCCACGGTGAGCCGGTGCCCGACCTCCGCATCGTGGTGCTCAACGACTCCGGTGGCGCCATCTTCGCACTCCTCGAACACGGCGCCGTGGAAGACTCAGGCGCCTACGGCACCGCCGTCGAACGCCTCTTCGGTACCCCGCACTCAGTGGACATCGCGGCACTCGCGGCGGCGTACGGCGTCGGGCACCAAGCAGTAAGTACGACGGCGGAACTCGCCGATGCACTCAAGTCGCCCTTGAAAGGTCGCACCATAGTGGAGGTACGCGTGGACCGGGCGGGTCTGCGCGGACTCCATGCCCGGATCAAGGAAGCCATCAACGCCGCCGTGGGCCACGGAAACTGAGGCAGGCCACAGACACTGACGGGGGCCACCCAAATTTGGGTGTCGTCAGTCCGTTTTCCGGGCACTCAGCAGTTTGCGTGGCGAGCGGTGGGTTGTCCACATAGGCCAACTCTGCCCTCGTACCGCAGAAGCGTCCCACGAAGACTGTTGGAATGCGAAGGCTCCCCAAACTCATTCTCGCCAAGGACCTGTCCATCCTCGGAGGCAATTCCAGGCCATTGTCCATGGATGCAAAGGCCGGAAAGCTCGTCCGCATCAGGCACGGTGTCTACGTCGATGCCCCTCAATGGCAGAAGCTGGAGAGCTGGGAGCGGTACGCCCTGAACGTGGAAGCAGCAGCCGAGTGCTTAGCGGCTCCGACCATCTTCTCGCACCACTCGGCGGCGTCGATTCACGGAATCCCCACTATCCTGCGCCACCAGCCTGTTCATGCCCTGACGACTTACACCGGAGGAGGCCGTTCGCGTGCGGGGGTGAGACGCCACTTTGTAGCCGCAGGAAGCGAGCGGGCCCAGGAAGTCAACGGCTTCCTGGTCACAGACAGGATTCGGACCGTACTGGACATCGGTGCGTCGGTTCCGTTTGCCGAGGCCGTTGTCCCGGTGGATTTCCTGCTGAACAGAAAGCGAAACTCCCAGCCTGTAACCAAGGAGCAACTCTTGGACGGCATCAGCGGGACTTACTCCAAAGCAGCGGTCAGGCGAATCACAGCGGCAGTAAAGTTTGGTGCCGGGAACTCCGGTTCACCCGGCGAATCCTATGCCCGAGGCTTGATGCACGTCCTAGGATTCGAGACTCCTTTGCTGCAGTATGCGGTGAACACCTCAAGGGGAACGGTGTACACGGACTACTACTGGGAGGGGCTTGGGTTGGTTGGAGAATTCGACGGCCGCGAAAAGTACATGAAGCCGGAGTACTTGCAGGGACGTACGCCTTCCCAGGTCGTGATCGAAGAAAAGGCCCGCGAAGACGCCATACGCGCCACCGGCCGAAGAGTGTTCCGGCTCGTGTGGAGCGACCTGACGGTGAGCAAGCTGGAACGCGTGCTTGAGTCAGCCGGGGTTCCCCGCCGTCGTCGTGCTTCTGCAGGCCACCCAAATTCGTAGGCGAACCGGAAGCGGGWGGGCGACACCCAAATGTGGGTGTCGCCCTCCCGTTTCTGTGGCGCCATTCGATATGCGCGGCGCCAGCGGCGCCAGCGAAAAGCTACGCTTCCTCGACGCCGATGTGCGTCGGGTCAAGGACGCGGCGCAGGAATTCCTTGGTACGCGGCTGGGTGGGGGCGCTGATGACGTGCTCCGCCGGCCCTTCCTCCACGACAACGCCGGCGTCCATGAAGACCACGCGGTCGGCCACTTCGCGGGCAAAGCCCATCTCGTGGGTGACCACCAGCATGGTCATGCCTTCCTGGGCCAGCTTCCGCATGACCGCAAGGACGTCGCCCACGGTTTCAGGATCCAGTGCAGAGGTGGGCTCATCAAAGAGCATGAGCTTCGGGTCCATGGACAAAGCGCGTGCGATGGCCACGCGCTGCTGCTGGCCACCGGAGAGCTGGTCCGGGAAACGGTCGGCCAAGTGTCCCAGGCCAACGCGCTCAAGGTTGTGCCGCGCAACGTCGGCGGCTTCGGACTTGGAGCGCTTGAGCACTTTCATCTGCGAGATTGTGCAGTTCTCCAGCACGCTGAGGTGCGGGAACAGGTTGAAGTGCTGGAAGACCATGCCCACGCTTTGGCGCATCTTGTTGAGGTCCACGTCGGGGTCGGTCGCTTCGAACTCGCCCACGTTGATGGTGCCGGCGTTGGGGTGTTCCAGCAGGTTGACGCAGCGAAGAAGGGTGGACTTGCCCGAACCCGACGGTCCGATCAGGCACACAACCTGGCCGGGTTCCACGGTCAGTGAGATGCCCTTGAGGACCTCGTTGCTGCCGTAGGACTTGCGCAGGTCTTTGATGTTGACGCCGGCGGCGCGAACGGTGGCCGTGCTCCCAGTGGAGTTATTCATGACTGTCCTGCCTATCGCTTGGTCCGCGCGGAGCGGCTTTCGAACTTCCTGGCAAGGAGGCTCAAGGGGATGGTGATGACCAAGTAGAAAGCACCTGCCACGAGCAGGGGGGTGAGGCCCGCGCCGAGGCTGGAGATGCCGTCGCGGCCGAACTTGGTGAGCTCGTACTGGGACGCTGTGAGGCCCAGGACGTAGATCAGCGAGGAGTCCTTGGTGAGCAGGATGATCTCGTTGGTCAGCGGGGGGAGGACGATCTTGAAGGCCTGGGGAATGACGATCGAGACCATCGCACGCCAGTGCGGCATACCCAGTGAACGCGCTGCTTCCATCTGGCCCTTGGGCACGGCCTGCAGACCGGCGCGCAGGGTTTCAGCGATGTACGCAGACGCCACCATGCCCAGGGAAACCATGACCACGATGTTGACGTCCCACTGCACACCGAAAGCCAGGGGAACACCGTAGCCGAAAGCGATGAAGACCAGCAGGGCAGGGACGCCGCGGAAGAACTCGATGTACCCGGTGGCGATCCAGCGGTACAGGGGGAAGGAAGAGAGCTTCATGAGGGCCAGCAGGAGGCCGCCCGACAAGCCCACCACGAAGGCCAGCGCCGTGTAGATAAGGGTGTTCTTGAGGCCAACCAGGAAGATATCCGGGAACATCGGCCCGATTTTGGCGAAGTTGAAGACGCTGGTGCCGATCGTCTTCCAGTCCACAGCAAGGATTACTGCGGCCAGGACCACAACGAATATCCCGGCCTGGACGTACAAACTGACTTTGGCTCGTTGACGTGCAGTCATTGCCATGGTGTTCTCACATTCATGTTGCGCAGCCGGGCCCCGAAACAACGTATCGTTTCGGGGCCCGCCTGCGTGGATCTCGGGAGAGCCGGGGCTCGGACTACTTGGTGGCTTCGCCAAACCAGGTGGTCTGGAACTTCTTCAGGGAGCCGTCATCAGTGATGCGCTTCAGGGTGCCGTTCACGGCGTCAGCCATGGCGGTGTTGCCCTTCTTGATGGCGATGCCCAGCTTCTCGCCCGTCGCGTAGTCCTCGACGCGCTTGAGGTTGGAATCGTCCTTGATGGCGTAGCCCAGCACGGACTGGTTGCCGATGGCTGCGTCGATGGTGCCGGCCTTGAGGGCCTGGACCAGGAGGCCGGAGTCCTCGAACTGCTGCGCGTCGATGCCCTTGTCCTTGGCGTACTGGGCGCCGGTGGTTGCCTGCTGGACACCCACCTTCTTGCCCTTGGCGCCGTCAATGTTGTTAATGCCCGAGGACGAGGTGGCCACCAGGGTCAGGTCGTCATCGAGGTAGGGGTTGGAGAAGTCCATGACGTTCTTGCGGACGTCAGTGATGGAGATCGAGGAGATGGAGACGTCGCACCCAGTCAGTGCAGTGCCGGTCTCGATGGCTTCGAAGGAGCTGTCCACCACGTTGAGTTCTGCCTTGATGTCCTTTGCGATCTCGGCAGCGATGTCCATGTCGAAGCCGACAATCTTGCCGTCCTTCTGGAATTCGAAGGGCTCGTAGGGCACATCCGAGCAGACAGTCAGCTTGCCGGCATTGATGAGTTTCAAGCCCGAGCCATCCGAGGCTGCGGGAGTGGAGGAACCACCGCAGGCGGTGAGGGCCAGTGCGCCGGCTGCGAGCACGGCGGCAATCTTGGTGCCGGACAGAACCGAACGGGAGATCTGCATGTTGTTTACCTTTTGTTGCGGTGGATGCTGAACTGAGTCGGTTTTAGTGTAGCGCCGAACATGAGATGTGCATCACAGGAAACGAAGTTTCACTATTGGATAACTACTTTACTCATTAATCAAGCACTCAAAAGGAGTATCAGTCTGGAATCCCAGATTCAGCGCTTGATTCCCAATGCCTCAAGCATCGGCCGGAACTTTGCCCACGTCTCGGCCAGTTCAGCCTCCGGCTGCGAACCCTCCACGATGCCGCACCCGGCATAAAGCCGCACGGTGTTGGCGTCCTCGATCACGGCTCCGCGCAACGCAATTCCCCACTCGCCGTTGCCTGCAGCGTCCAGCCATCCGACCGGTCCGGCATAGGGGCCGCGGTCCAGATGTTCGAGTTTCCGGATCAACGCACCGGCCACCAGGGTGGGGGTTCCGCACACCGCAGCGGTTGGGTGCAACGCGTTGATCAAGGCCAGGCACGTCGGCACGTGACCTTCGATATCGGCCAGTTCCGCCTTCACATCCGACGCCAGGTGCCACACGTTGGGCAGCTCAAGGATGAAAGGCTCGCTATGGGAGTTCATCGCCTCGGAGAACGGTGCCAGCTGCCGGGTCAGCGAATCAATGGCGATCTCGTGTTCGTGGCGCTGCTTTTCCGAACCGGCCAGGACCCGCTCCGCATATTCCATGGGGGAGCCGTCCATGCCGTCCGCATCCCGGCGATCCAGCGTCCCGGCCAGGACCCGCGCTTGCGCAGTGCGGCCCTCCACCTGGATGAGCATCTCGGGGGTCGCGCCCACCAGGCCATCAACACCGTACGTCCAGCATTCGCGGTACCTTGCGGCAAGTTGGCGAAGTACCTCCGCAGCGTTGACGCCCGCGGGAAGGGTGGCAACGACGTCGCGCGCCAAAACCAGCTTCTCCAGCTTGCCGGCGCGGATCTCCTCGACGCCGTCGGCAACCGCCTTCATCCAGTTCGCCTCGCTGAGGGAACCATGGCTGAGGTATCCAGCCGAACCGTTGGCGGCAACAACCTCAGGTGGGAGTTCGACGTCGGACCCTCCTGTCGCTGAGCCGTCGCCATTGGGTTCGGTCAGCCAGCGTTCCACGGCGGCGAGGACACCGGCCTCGGTGAGGGGGCCGTCGTCGAACGTCAATTGAGTGGCCCAGCCGCGGCCGTCGCGGATACCGACCACCAATTCCGGGAGGATCAGGCGGGACACGTGCGGGGATGTTTTGGAGAAGGCGAACGAGCCGAAAGCCACGGGACCCGTGCCCGGAAGCTCCACGTGGTCCGTGATCTCTGCCTCAAGAATGAGGTGCCGCCACCAGATATCAGCCTCAAGGAAGCGCTCCGGGCCGGTGGCGTTGAAACGGGTCAGCTCGCCGTAGCCCACCAGGCCGGCCTCGCGCCGGGACCAGCAAAGGACGTCGTCCCGCACCAGAAACGACGGCAGCCCCCCTGGGGATGATTCAACATCGAGGGGGACTGTCAAGGTGCGGAGCGTGCTCGTCATGATGGAACAACAGTACTCCCGCGCGCAACCAGAACCTGAGCCGACTTCTACAGCGAAGCAAAGTCTGCTGAATGTCTGAGACAATTACTGGGTGAACCGAGCATCCTTGGAAAAGCGTCCGGACGAAGTTGCGACGATGTTTGATGATGTCGCCCCAAAATACGACGTCGTCAATGACGTCCTGTCCATGGGACAGACCCGGCGCTGGCGCCGGATCGTGGTGGACGCCATGGATGTGAAAGCGGGCCAGAAGGTCCTTGACCTCGCCGCCGGAACGGGCACTTCCAGCGAACCCTACGCCGACGCCGGCGTGGACGTGGTGGCCTGTGACTTCTCCTTGGGCATGCTCAAAGTGGGCAAGCGCCGCCGCCCGGACATCGACTTCATCGCCGGTGACGCCACCAACCTGCCCTTCGCGGACAACAGCTTTGACGCGTCCACCATTTCCTTTGGCCTGCGCAATGTCGTAGAACCCCGCAAGGCCCTGGAGGAAATGTTGCGCGTCACCAAGCCCGGCGGCCGCCTGGTCATTGCCGAGTTCTCGCACCCCGTGGTTCCCCTGTGGCGCAACCTCTACACCGAATACCTGATGCGCGCCCTGCCGGCCATCGCCACCAAGGTGTCGTCAAACCCGGATGCCTACGTGTACCTCGCTGAGTCCATCCGCGCCTGGCCGGACCAGGACCACCTGGCCCAGTGGCTCGCCGATGCCGGCTGGACCGACATCACCTACCGCAACCTCAGCGGTGGCATTGTTGCCGTGCACCGTGCGCAGAAGCCCGCAGAGCACCGCGAGAGTGTTCCCGTTGCCAAGCTGCGACGCCAAATCAAGCCGCGCCACCAGGCCGGCTAGCTCCGTACTGCCTGCTGACTTAGGACGACGTGAAAGTACTGATTGTTGGCGCGGGCCCGGCCGGGTCCACAGCCGCGTATTACCTCGCCCAAGCGGGCATCGACGTCACGGTGCTGGAAAAGACGTCGTTCCCCCGCGAGAAGGTCTGCGGAGATGGCCTCACCCCGCGGGCTGTTCGCGAGATCCAGAAGCTCGGCCTGCCCCACGCTGTTGAGGAAGGGTGGCGCCGCAACAAGGGCCTGCGCCTCATTGCCGGCGGTCGCACCATCGAGTTGCCCTGGCCTGAAGTTGCGGATTTCCCCACCTACGGACTGATCCGCACCCGCCTTGGCTTCGACGAGGACCTTGCCCGCCACGCAGAGTCGGCCGGGGCGGTGGTGCTGGAACGCCACAGCGTCACGTCCGCACTGACCGCCGATGACGGACGTGTCATCGGAGTCCGCGCTTCAATCCTGGACGAGTCCGGACGCAAGACGGGCGAAACGCGCGACTTCCACGCCGACGTCGTTCTCGCCGCCGACGGAAACTCGACGCGAACCGCCGTGTCGCTGGGTATGCACAAGCGTGACGACCGCCCGCTGGGCGTCGCCGTGCGTACTTACTTCACGTCCCCCCGCCATGAAGACGACTGGATGGAAGGCTGGCTGGAACTCCCCGGCAAGTCCGGCAAGCCACTGCCCGGCTACGGTTGGGTGTTCGGCGTCGGCGACGGCACGTCCAACGTCGGCCTGGGCATCCTGAATTCGTCCAAGGAATTCGGCAAGCTCGACTACAAGCAGGTCCTGCGCGAATGGACCGCCGGTATGCCATCGGAGTGGGGTTTCACCCCTGAAAACCAGGTGGGCGAAATCCGCGGCGCGGCGCTGCCGATGGGCTTCAACCGCACGCCGCACTACTCGCCCGGGCTGCTTCTGCTGGGCGACGCCGGCGGCATGGTGTCCCCGTTCAACGGCGAAGGCATTTCCTACGCAATGGAGTCGGCCCGGTTCGCCGCTGAGTTCATCATCGACGCCTCCTCCCGTTCGGCTTCAGCCGGGTGGACCGTCGACGACGCCGACGCGCACCTTGCCCGGTACGCGGACTATGTGCGGGACAAGTGGGGATCGCACTTCACGCTGGGAAGGCTCTTTGCTTCCTTGATTGGCAAGCCCGCGGTGATGAAGCTCGCACTGCGCACCGGTATGCCGATTCCCGTGCTGATGCGTTTTGTAGTGCGCATGCTCGCGAACCTGACCGACCCGTCCGCGAAGGGCTTCGAAGACCGCGTGATCCGGGTCCTCGAGATGCTGGTTCCGGCAACGTCCAACAGTTCCTCTGCCCGCGCTGTGACGCCGGCAGGCTCCGACACCGCGGTTTCCGCAACAACTAGTTAGGGTTAACCCGTGACGAACTCTGCCGAACACAGCTGGACGCATGCCGGGCACGGCTTGCCGGACTCCACCGAGCCTTCCTTGAACACCACGGCAATTGCGACGGGCCTCCAGCTGCCCGCAGGTTTTGCTGCCATTGCAGGCGACGCCGAGCTTGGCCCTGCCATCACCAACAACCTTGCCCGGGTGGAGAAGAAGCTTCGCGAAGCCATCTCCAACTCGGACCCCCTGGCTGACGCGACGTCACGTCACCTGGTGGAAGCCGGTGGCAAGCGCATCCGTCCGCTGCTCACCCTGCTGTGCGCACACCTGGGCGATGCTTCCCGGCCCGAGGTTGTCCAGGCAGCCGTGGTTGTTGAGCTCACGCACCTCGCGACGCTCTACCACGATGACGTGATGGACTCCGCCCCGTTCCGCCGTGGAGCTCCCACCGCCCACGAGGTCTGGGGCAACTCCGTGGCCATCCTCACCGGTGACCTCATCTTCGCCCGCGCCTCCATCCTGGTCTCCGAGCTCGGCTCCCGTGCACTCGGCATCCAGGCGCGCACCTTCGAACGCCTCTGCCTTGGCCAGCTGCACGAAACCGTGGGGCCCCGCGAGGACGAAGATCCCGTAGAGCACTACTTGTCCGTCATCGCCGACAAGACCGGTTCACTCGTAGCGGCGTCCGGCCAGCTGGGTGCGATCTTCGCCGGCGCTGATGAGGCATTTGAAGACCTGTTGGTGGAGTACGGCGAAAAGGTGGGCGTTGCCTTCCAGCTGGCTGACGACGTCATCGATGTCACCGGGGTGAAGGTCAAGTCCGGAAAGTCCCCGGGCACCGACCTCCGCGAAGGCGTACCCACTCTGCCCGTCCTGTTGCTGCGACGCGATGCTGCCGCAGGGGATACCTCCGCTGCCGAACTCCTTGAACTGATCGACGGCGACCTCTCCTCCGATTCGGCACTGGCTGAGGCCGTGGCCGGCCTGCGCGAGCACCCCGTGACCAACGAGTCCTGGAAGATCGCCCGCCAGTGGTCCGCCGAGGCCGTTGCTGCCCTGGCTCCGCTGCCGGAAGGTGTGGTGAAGGATTCACTGACCAACTTCGCCCACGCAGTGGTGGACCGCAGCAGCTAAGTCTTCCTGGGCGTGGCTTCCTGACCCGCTTTAGGCGCTTGACGGCCGCTTTGCACCCTTTTCGGGTTGCAAAGCGGCCGTTTTCGTTCCAAAGTAGCTCGGGTCGCCACGGCGGACGGTCTAATCACGACGCCGGCACCCACTTTGGTGTCCACCGCGACGGTCCGAAGTGCCCGGCTTCCCTGTTACCCAGCACGATGAGCACTTCAGCCACCATCTTCCCCGGATGGTGGACGACGTCGGAGTAGTAATAGCGGAGAACCAGCAGCCCGCCACGCATGCTGGCGTTGTTCCGGTACTGGTCCTTCTTAACCTGCCTGCCTTCCAAGTGGGTACCGCCGTCCAGCTCGATCACCAGGCAATCGTTGACCAGGCAGTCGACTTCACCAACTCCGGGTAGCTGCACGTGCATCTTCACCCTGAGTCCTGCCCTGGTGAAGTGGACATGAGCCAGGACTTCCAGCAAAGAATCCGCCCTGGGAAGGACCAACCCCACAACAGCCCGCGCCCGGCCATTGCGGGGACCCGCCAATTTGGACCTTAGATAATCCGGGCTGAGCAGCGCCTGGCTCACAGCACTCTGGACCATGACCAGGGACTCCAGCTCCGGCCGGCAACGAAGGGCGTGAATGAGAACGTCAGCCACGCCTGCAACAGGTAGATAGGGATGCGGGGGATGGGTCATGCAGGCGTGGTCAACAACCTGCGGGTTGGGCAGGCCGTTGCCGCAGCTTAAGTGCGAAGTTTCTGGTTCGCGAAGTACCCAAAGGCCGTAGAACCTCGCTGCCGAGATACAGGTCAGGCGGCCATTCGCGCGAAAGGCGGCTACGACGTCGGCGTCTGCTCCTTTGGTGACGTAGACGCCTCGCTGCAATCTGGTGATCACCCCGTTGCTCAACGCCGATGCCAGTGTTCGTTCAGGGAACCCGGCCCGCTTCAAGTCTGCGGTTCTGGCCGCGCCGAGTCTGGATCGGAGGAATTGGGTGAGGTCCATCAGGCTATGGTTGCGGCGTTGGAGACTCCCCAGAGCCTGCTTTTCGGCCTATGTGGATAACTACACCGGGCCGTAAAAACGCAACGGCATCTTTGAATTTACATTGACGCTAAGAGTTGCGCTTGTGACAGGATTGTCATAAGCTATTCACGGATCCACTAAATGCCTCCGGTGGGTCTGATGCGAACGGAGATTGTGGTCCCGGTTCGGTGCAGCGTATGACTCGTAACGTTGCA
Source organism: Paenarthrobacter sp. TAF1 (assembly GCF_052113825.1). Taxonomy (NCBI): domain Bacteria; kingdom Bacillati; phylum Actinomycetota; class Actinomycetes; order Micrococcales; family Micrococcaceae; genus Paenarthrobacter; species Paenarthrobacter sp. TAF1. The sequence goes on along the minus strand of NZ_JBFRDO010000002.1, from coordinate 271,413 downwards.
GCGAGCCGGGGCCATTCCGTTTAAGCCCGGAAACCCGTGGCTTTGTGACCTTCTTTCAACGCAAAACAGCCCCTATGCAATCAATCAAGGTTGCATAGGGGCTGCGCGTCGTTCAAACAAGGTCAGGAAGCCACGGGGGCGCCCTGAAAAAGGACCTAGTCCTCGTCGTCGTTGAAGGCCCACTCGAACATGTCGAAGACGAACTCGGAGAACGTGCCTTCCTCGCTCTTCCACTGGCCGCGGGCGTTGTTGCGGCGCCAGACGATGGGGTCCGGGATGCTGAGGTCCGCGGTGCGGAAGCCCCAGGTGAACTGTTCGTCCTCGTCCTCAAGGAACATGAGGAAGCCTTCGTCATCGACTTCCAGTTCCTCGGGGTCCCAGAAGTAGTGGTAGGCCTCCATGAGGTCCTCGCAACCGCCGATGGCAAGGTAGAACTCGCGAAGGACCAGTGGGATGGTGAAGGAGTGTTCAGCGAGGGCGTCGTCCAGTTCGTCGGGCGTGAGGCCGTCTTCTTCCTGCCATTCATCCTCGAGATACTTTGGGACCAGCGCGCGGAACTTCTCGAGGAACATGTCAGTCATGCTCTTATCCTAGCTAATCCCGGGGACCCGAAATTGCGCCCCCACCAGTACCGGCACGGTGCCATCCCCGGACAGCCAACGGCACGTACCAGCTGCGTCGCCAGGCCGTCACCCGGAACGCGAAAACAACACCGGCAATGACACAAGCAGTGAGCCCGCTGAAGAGCCCCAGATGCCACATCAACGTGGTCAAGCCAGCACCTACGAAGGCAGGCAGTGCATAGATGTCGCGGTTGTTGAACAGGGTGGGGATCTCGTTGGCGGTGATGTCGCGAAGCAAACCACCGCCAACGCCCGTGGCCACACCCAGCAAGATCGCAGCCACGGGGTTCATGCCGGCACTGATGGCTTTGAGCGTTCCGGTAATGCAGAACAAGGCGAGTCCGCCGGCGTCGAACAACGTCAAAAGCGAGGTGAATCGCTGGACGGAGGAGAACAGGTAGTAGACCAGCATGGCTGCGAGCAGCGGCGGCGCCAGATAGGCGGGATTCGTGAAGGCGATGGGAGGCCCGGCATTGATGACGATGTCGCGGATCACGCCGCCGCCCAAGGCAGCGATGGAGGCAAGCAGTATGGAGCCAACAAAGTCGAACTGCTTCCGGGCGGCCAACAGCGACCCGGAAACCGCGAAAAAGAACACGCCGATGAGGTCAAGCCAGAGAAGAACAATGTCAATGGAAATCAAGTGGACTGGTTCTTTCTTAACGTGCTTCACAACAGGTGCTGGCTCAACGTTACGCTAGCTCCCATGAACAGCCCCGTTTTGATCGCTTGCGCCCACGGAACCCGCAACGCTGAGGGCCAGGCGGCCATTCGCCGGGTGATGGCCGAGATCGAGGAACTCCGTCCCGGACTCCAGGTCCTGGAGGCCTACGTCGACGTCCAGGAACCCGAGTTGTCCGGCGTGGTGGAGGGCCTGCCCGAGGGGACTGCCGCCGTCGTCGTGCCGCTCCTGCTGTCCACCGGCTTCCACATCAAGGTCGACGTGCCCAAGGCGATCAAGAGCCGGCCCGAAGTCGTGGCCGCCAGGCCGCTGGGCCCGGATCCGCGGCTTGCCGAACTGCTGGCCACTCATCTGCGCGCCTCGGGACTGGAAGAGAACGACGGCGTCCTGCTGGCTGCCGCGGGCTCGTCGCTGCCGGACGGATCGGTGGACTCGGAGGAGCAGGCTCGCCTGCTGGGGGAGCTGCTGCCGAACAAGGTGCGGGTCGCCTATGGTGCCAGCGCCCAGCCCAACGTGCCCGACGGCGTCGCCTCCTTGCGTGCCGAACTCGCCAATGATCCGAGCGGCTCCCACGGCAGGGTCTTCATAGCCTCCTACCTGCTGGCCACCGGCTACTTCCATGACCAATTGGCGAAGGCCGGTGCCGACGTTGTTGCGGCTCCGCTGCTGCCGTCGAAGGTTCTGGCCGAGATTGCCCTGGAACGCTACGACGCGGTGTTGGAAAGCCTCTCCTAACCTTTGTTTGCAAGGAAAACCGCCCTTCGGGGACCTGCATATCAGGCTGTCCGGAACAAGGCCGCTGGCGTGTTCGTGACGAAATGTTTCCCTAGGTGACTCAACATTTCCGGACCTTTGCTGGCGAAATCTGGCCAGACCTACAGTCGATGTATGACAGATACAGCTGTAGCCGGTGYGTCCGCTGACGCCGCAGTCCCTTCGCGCCCAGCACGCACCCGCCCGGCGGCCAAGCCCCATGGCCAGTGGAAGGTTGACGGCACCGCGCCGCTCAACGCCAACGAGACCTGGAAGCAGGAAGACAACGGCCTGAACGTCCGCGAGCGGATTGAGTCTGTCTACTCCAAGGAAGGCTTCGATTCGATCGACGGAACCGACCTGCATGGCCGTTTCCGCTGGTGGGGCCTCTACACACAGCGCAAGCCCGGGATCGACGGCGGCAAGACCGCCACCCTGGAGCCGCACGAGCTCGAAGACAAGTACTTCATGCTGCGCGTCCGCATCGATGGCGGTGCGCTCACCACCGAGCAGTTGCGCGTTATCGGCCAGATCTCCGTGGACTTCGCCCGAGGCTCCGCCGACCTCACGGACCGCCAGAACATCCAGCTGCACTGGATCCGCGTGGAGGATGTGCCGGAAATCTGGCGCCGCCTGGAGGGCATCGGCCTGTCCACTACGGAAGCCTGCGGCGACGTCCCGCGTGTCATCCTCGGCTCCCCGGTTGCGGGTATCGCCAAGGACGAGATCATCGATCCCACGCCGCTCATCCACGAACTCGCGGAGCGCTTCATCGGCGACCCCGAGCTCGCCAACCTGCCGCGTAAATACAAGACCGCCATCACGGGCCACCCGTCCCAGGACGTCGTGCACGAGATCAACGACTTCGCCCTGGTGGGCGTCGTCCACCCTGAGCTTGGCGCCGGCTACGACCTCTGGGTTGGCGGCGGCCTGTCCACCAACCCCCGCCTGGCCGAACGCCTGGGTGTGTTCGTTTCCGCCGACGTCGCCGCTGAAGTGTGGCTGGGCGTCACCAGTATCTTCCGTGACTACGGCTACCGCCGGATGCGCACCAAGGCCCGCCTGAAGTTCCTCATGAACGACTGGGGCCCGGCCAAGTTCCGCCAGATCCTCGAAGACGAATACCTTGGCTTCAAGCTTCCGGACGGCCCTGCCGCGCCCAAGCCCAGCGCCCCGGGTGACCACATCGGCGTGCACGAGCAGAAGGACGGCAAGTTCTTCATCGGCGTGACCCCCACCGTGGGACGCACGTCCGGCGAGGCACTGGTGACGCTGGCCGACACCCTGGAAAAGCACGGTTCCTACCGCCTGCGCACAACTCCCCACCAGAAGCTCGTCATCCTGGACGTGGCCAAGGAGCAGGTGGAGCCGCTCATCGCTGAACTGGACACCTTGGGCCTGTCGGCCCGCCCGTCCGTGTTCCGTCGCGGCACCATTGCCTGCACGGGCATTGAGTTCTGCAAGCTGGCCATCGTCGAAACCAAGGTCACGGCAGCTACCGCTATCGCCGAGCTGGAACGCCGCTTGGCCGACCTCGTGGAGACCAAGCAGCTGCCCTCGGCACTGTCCCTCCACATCAACGGCTGCCCGAACTCCTGCGCACGTATCCAGACGGCCGACATCGGCCTGAAGGGCATGATGCTGCCAACGCCCGACGGCGACCCCACCCCGGGTTTCCAGGTCCACCTCGGTGGCGGGCTGGCGAACAACGAGCGCGAGGAAGCCGGTTTGGGACGCACCGTCCGCGGCCTCAAGGTCACGGTGGAAGACCTGCCCGATTACGTGGAGCGCGTGGTCCGCAAGTTCGTCGCCGTCGGCGCCGAGGGGCAGACCTTCGCCGAGTGGGCACACTCCGCAGATGAAGGAGACCTCCAATGACAGATCCACAAACGCTTCCGGCCGTGCGTACCCTGCGGTCTCCGGAAGAGCTCAAGGCACTGGCCGAAGCCGGTGCCGCGGAGCTTGGCTGGAACGCCACGGCCCAGGAGGCAATCGCCTGGGTGGCACGGAACTTCGAACTGCCGGCCATCACCGTGGCGTGCTCCATGGCCGACGCCGTCCTGCCGGCCATGGTCGCGGACCAGCTTCCCGGCGTCGACGTTTTGTTCCTCGAAACCGGCTACCACTTCAAGGAAACCTACGAGACCCGCGACGAAGTAGCTGCCAACCTGCGCGTCAACGTCGTGGACGTCCTGCCGGAGAACACCGTGGAACAGCAGGACCGCCTGCTGGGCAAGGATCTGTTCGCCCGGGACGCCGCACAGTGCTGCGCGCTGCGCAAGGTCCAGCCGCTGCGCCGCTCGCTGTCCGGCTATGAGGTGTGGTTCACCGGCGTCCGTCGCGATGAAGCCCCCACCCGCACCAACACACCGGTGGTCACCTGGGACGAAGGTTTCGGCCTGGTCAAGGTGAACCCGATGGTGGACTGGTCCTTCGATCAGTTGCTGGAGTACTCCGAGGACAACATCCTCCCCGTCAACCCCCTCCTGAGCCAGGGCTACCCGTCCATCGGCTGCCAGCCCTGCACCCGCAAAGTGGCCCCGGGCGAAGACCCCCGAGCCGGCCGCTGGGCAGGTTCCGACAAGACAGAATGCGGACTACACACATGAGCACTCAAACAACCAGCGAGGACCTCGAGTTGAACCAGTTGCAGAGCGAAGCTGAAGGGGCCGCCGCGGCGTGGCGGGCATCGCGAAGCGGGCACGGCGGCCCTTTAGCTGAGCGCCTGAGCTCACTGGACACCCTCGAGTCCGAAGCAATTCACATCATCCGTGAGGTAGTTGCCGAATTCGAGAAGCCTGCGCTGCTGTTCTCCGGCGGCAAGGACTCCGTGGTTATGCTGCACCTGGCCACCAAGGCATTCTGGCCCGGCAAGGTCCCTTTCCCGGTGCTGCACGTCGATACCGGCCACAACTTTCCGGAGGTCATCGACTTCCGCGACCGCACCGTTGAGCGCCTCGGTTTGAAGCTGGTTGTCGGTTCGGTGCAGGAGTTCATCGACCGCGGCGAACTGGCTGAGCGTGCCGATGGCACCCGCAACCCGCTGCAGACCGTCCCGCTGCTGGACGCGATCCAGCGCAACAAGTTCGACGCCGTTTTCGGTGGTGGCCGTCGCGACGAGGACAAGGCCCGCGCCAAGGAGCGCATCCTGAGCCTCCGTGACGAATTCGGCCAGTGGGATCCGCGCAACCAGCGTCCCGAACTCTGGAACCTGTACAACGGCCGCCACACGGTGGGCCAGCACGTCCGTGCGTTCCCCATCAGCAACTGGACCGAGCTGGACATCTGGCGCTACATCGAGCGCGAGAACATCGAGCTTCCCAGCCTGTACTACGCCCACGAGCGTGAAGTCTTCGCCCGCGACGGCATGTGGCGTGCAGTGGGCGAAGTTTCCCAGCCGCTGCCCCACGAGGACGTCATCACCAAACTGGTCCGCTACCGGACCGTGGGCGACATGTCCTGCACAGGTGCGGTCGAGTCCGAAGCACGCACCGTGGCCGACGTCGTAGTTGAAGTCGCTGCCTCCACCCTGACAGAACGTGGCGCCACCCGGGCAGATGACCGCATCTCCGAGGCCGCCATGGAAGACCGCAAGAAGGACGGCTACTTCTAAATGAGCACCGAAACATTGGCTGCCGGGCTGGAAACGGCCCTGCCCACAACCCTGTTCCGTTTCGCCACTGCCGGATCGGTCGACGACGGCAAGTCCACTCTGGTGGGACGCCTCCTTCACGATTCCAAGGCGATCCTTGCCGACACGCTCGACGCCGTCGCCCGCACCTCTGCCGACCGCGGCTTCGGTGGGGAGAAGGGCGGAATCGACCTCGCCCTCCTGACAGACGGCCTGCGCGCCGAGCGTGAGCAGGGCATCACCATCGATGTGGCCTACCGGTACTTCGCAACGGACCGCCGCAGCTTTATCCTTGCCGACTGCCCCGGCCACGTTCAGTACACCAAGAACACGGTGACCGGCGCGTCCACTGCGGATGCCGTCGTCGTACTCATTGACGCCCGCAAGGGTGTGCTGGAGCAGACCCGCCGGCACCTGTCCGTGCTGCAGTTGCTGCGCGTTGCCCACGTCATCGTGGCGGTCAACAAGATCGACCTGGTGGACTTCAGCGAGCAGGTGTTCCGCGACATCGAGGCTGATGTGCAGAAGGTCGGCCGTGAGCTTGGCCTTGGTCGTGACGATTCGAATGCGGGCGGGGTGACCGATCTTTTCGTGGTTCCGGTGTCCGCCCTGGATGGCGACAACGTAGTGGACCGCTCGGACCGTACCCCCTGGTACACCGGCCCTGCGCTGCTGGAGGTCCTCGAAACCCTTCCCGCCGCCGACGAGCTCGAAGCCGAACTGGAGAGCTTCCGCTTCCCGGTACAACTGGTCATCCGTCCGCAGGGGGCCTTGGCTCCTGATGCTGTGGCTGGCGGGCTCGACGTAGAGGCCTACCGCGATTACCGGGCCTACGCAGGCCAGATCACGGAAGGCTCCGTGAAGGTAGGCGACGAAGTGTCCGTCATCAGCCCCGGCCACGAACCGCGCATCACCACGGTGGTCGGCATCGACTTCGCCGGCCAGTCGCTGGAGGAAGCTGCGGCACCACAGTCTGTGGCCGTCCGTTTGGCTGACGAGATCGACATTGCCCGTGGTGACACCATCGCCGCTGCCGGGACTGTCCGCGAAAGCTCCGCCGACCTCTACGCATCGTTGGCCTGGCTGTCACCGAAGCCGCTGCGCGAAGGCCAGAAGGTCCTGGTGAAGCACGGTACGCGCACGGTCCAGGCCCTGGTCCGCAACGTCACCGGCAAGCTGGACCTGGCTACCTTCACCGTAGAGCCCACCAGCACCTTGGAACTGAACGACATCGGGCATGCCCAGCTCCGGCTCGCCGCTGCTTTGCCGTTGGAAAATTACCTGCACCACCGCCGCACCGGCGCATTCCTGGTGATCGACCCCATCGACGGCAACACGCTGGCCGCCGGCCTGGTCAAGGACCACCCGGGCGACCACGAAGACGAACGTTACGTCATTTAGGGTCATACGTAGTCACAAACCGCAGCTTGTTCGCGACCCTCACGTTGTAAGGCGTGACCGACGAACAAGCTGCGGTTTTCTTTTACCGGGGAAGGACCCATGCCACAGAACACCACGCTCAGCACCCTCCTTGAGGCAGGCACAGACCTGGTCCTGGACGGAGCGCTGGCCACCGAACTGGAAGCCCACGGCTGCGATCTGGAAGATGCCCTGTGGTCTGCCAAGGTCCTGCTGGAACAGCCGCACCTGATCAAACAGGTCCACCGCGACTACTTCGACGCCGGTGCCTCCGTAGCCATCACAGCCAGCTACCAGGCGACCCCACAGGGCTTCGCGCGGCGCGGGCTTTCCGTTCCGGAGTCCTTGGAACTGGTGGCATTGAGCGTCCGCTTGGCCGATGAGGCGCGACAGGAAGCCTTGGCGGAGGGTTCTGCGAATGGGCCATTGCTGGTAGCCGGATCCGTTGGACCGTACGGCGCCTACCTTGCCGACGGCTCCGAGTACCGGGGCGATTACACGCTTTCCGCCGCGGAATTCCAGGATTTCCACCGGCCACGGATCGCGGCGCTGGTAGAGGCCGGCGCGGATTTCCTGGCCTGTGAGACGCTGCCGTCGTACGCCGAAGCAGAGGCGCTGTTGGCGCTCGTGGCGGAGTTCGACGTCGAAGCCTGGTTTACGTTTACGCTGCGGGACAGCGGCCACATCAGTGACGGAACGCCGCTGGAGCAGGTGGCTGCGCTGCTCAGCGCGGAACCGCGCGTGGCCGCCGTCGGTATTAACTGCGTGCCGCTGGAACTGGTGTCGGAGGCGCTGGGCAACCTTCAGCAGGCCTCCGGCAAACCACTTGTGGCCTACCCGAATTCGGGGGAGAGCTACGATGCCGTGACGAAAACGTGGGGACCGTCCCAGGGTGTCCAAGGCGGCGGCACGCTGGCCGGCAACGCTGCGGACTGGCGGGATCGTGGAGCCCATCTCATAGGTGGCTGCTGCCGCACAACTCCGCGCGACATTGAAGAGCTTGCGGCGAATATGACGCCACGTGAACCTTCGTGAACCTTGGTTTCTGCGGGATTGAAGCGGAAATATGACAGTCCCTACTGTGAAGGCATGACCTCTCCGGAATGGTCCTTCCTTGCCCAACACGGGCGATGTCACGGGGCCTGATCTTCGCCCCTTTCGCATCCCACTTCTCATAAGGACCCCCCATGGCAAACACACCCGAGTCACAGAAACCCGATTCCGGTACCACCCGCATCGTCGCCGGTGAGACCGCACCCAAGCCCAAGCGCCGCCGCACCATCGAGATCGCCCTGGCCGTCGGCCTCGTGCTGCTGATCGGTGCAGGCGCGGCAGTGGCCTCCGCAGTTTCCAACAGCAACCAGGCTGCGCCGGCCCCCGCCACCACACCGGCGGCGGAGCTCAAGCTCGGCTACTTCAGCAACGTCACGCACGGTCCGGCCCTGGTCGGTACCAGCAAGGGCATCTTCGCCAAGAACCTCGGCGACACCAAGCTCACCACCCAGATCTTCAACGCCGGTCCCGCCGCCATCGAAGCCCTGAACGCCGGAGCCATAGACGCCACCTACATCGGCCCGAACCCGGCCATCAACTCCTTCGTCAAGAGCAACGGCGAGTCCATCAGCATCATCGCCGGCGCAGCATCCGGCGGTGCCCAGCTCGTGGTCAAGCCGGAGATCAACTCCGCAGCCGACCTCAAGGGCAAGGTCCTCAGCACGCCCCAGCTGGGCGGTACCCAGGACGTTGCACTGCGCGCCTGGTTGGGTCACCAGGGATTCAAGACCAACACGGACGGCAGCGGCGACGTCAACATCAACCCGACCGAAAACGCCCAGTCGCTGAAGCTCTTCCAGGACGGAAAGCTCGACGGCGCGTGGTTGCCTGAGCCGTGGGCCTCCCGTTTGGTCCTCGAAGCAGGAGCGAAGGTCCTGGTTGACGAGAAGGACCTCTGGGAGAACGGTGACTTCACCACCACCATCCTGATCGTGAACAAGAAGTTCGCCGCCGAACACCCGGAAACCGTCAAGGCACTCCTCAAGGGCCACGTGGAATCCGTGAACTGGCTCAACTCGGCCTCGGCTGAAGAGAAGGCCACCACCATCAACGCAGTCCTCAAGGACACGGCAGGCAAGCCACTTCCGGCGAATGTCATTGAGCGTGCTTTGCAGAACATCAAGTTCACCACTGACCCGCTCGCCGGGACGTACAAGAAGCTGCTCCAGGACGGCGTGGACGCGGGTACCACCAAGACCGCCGATATCAACGGCATCTTCGACCTCCGCACCTTGAACGAGGTTGAAGGCAAGAAGACCTCCGCCGCGGGTCTTGGCCAGGACTAAGCAGTAACGGGCTGGTCCGCTTCCCCTTGCGATTCTCATGGGGGAGCGGACCGGCCCTTAGGCACATCAGCTCTACCAATCAACACGAAGGACGGGACCATGCCAGTCGTACTCGAGAACCTGGGCAAACGCTTCGGCGACGGCGCCCCGGTGCTGGACGACGTCAACGCCACCATCGCGCAGGGAGAGTTTGTCGCCCTCCTCGGCGCGTCCGGCTGCGGCAAGTCCACCCTGCTGAACATCATGGCGGGACTGGAGAAGCCGACGTCGGGCGCTCTTGAAGTACCCAGCGACGGTGCCGCCTTCATGTTCCAGGACGCGTCCTTGTTCCCGTGGTTGACCGCGCGGGGAAACATCGAGCTTGCGCTGCAGTTGGCCGACAAGTCCAGCACCAAGGCGGGACGTCGGGAACGTGCCAACGAACTGCTGGAACTCGTGCACTTGGGCGGCGCGGGGGACAAGCGTCCCCACGAGCTCTCCGGCGGCATGCGGCAGCGCGTGGCCTTGGCGCGTTCACTGGCACAGGACCGGCAACTGCTGCTGATGGACGAGCCTTTTGCCGCCTTGGACGCCATTACCCGGGACCTCCTCCACGATGAGCTTGAGCGCATCTGGAAGGAAACCGGCCGGACCATCGTGTTCGTGACCCACAACGTCCGTGAAGCCGTTCGCCTGGGCCAGCGCGTGCTGTTGCTTTCGTCGCGTCCGGGTCGTGTGGTGGCCGAATGGGAAGTCACCGAGGAACACCGGACCGACGCCGGCCGTGCCGGGGAGTTGACCGGTGTCATTACCCGACGCCTTCGCGAGGAGATCCGCCGCCATGCCAAGTAACCCCATCACCACCGAAGAGCGGACCCTTCCCGTGACCGAATCCAAAGAACACATCACGTCGCCGTCGCTGAAGGGCAATGCCTCGGATCTCCGCGACCTCGAAGCAGGTTTGGACAACCTCCAGTCAGACGTCGGGAGCAAGCGAGGCATCGACTGGAAGCGTGTCCTCCTTCCCGTCGTGGCGCTGGTGGTCCTCATCCTCGCCTGGCAGTTCTACGTGTCGCTGGGCCTCAAGCGCCGTGACCAGGTTCCCGGTCCTCTCGATGTGCTCAACCAGCTTGTGGTCCTGTGGAGTGAGGGCAAAGTCCAGGAATCCGTGTGGACTTCGTTGCAGCGCGGCTTGGTTGGCTTCCTGATCTCGGTCGTCGTCGCCACGCCCGTGGGCTTGCTGCTTGCCCAGGTTGCGCCTTTGCGGCGTGCCTTCGGTCCGCTGATTTCCGGTCTTCAGGTGTTGCCGTCAGTTGCCTGGGTTCCCGCCGCCATCATCTGGTTCGGTTTGACGGACGCAACCGTGTACTTTGTGGTCCTCATGGGTGCCATCCCGTCCATCATCAACGGGCTCATCTCCGGCGTCGACCAGATCCCGCCGCAGTACCGCAGCGTTGGAACCGTCCTTGGTGCGAACCGGCTCCAGATGGCGCTGCAGATCGTCCTTCCCGCGGCCCTTCCCGGGTACATCGGTGGCTTGAAGCAAGGGTGGGCCTTCTCCTGGCGCTCACTGATGGCCGCCGAAATCATTGCTGTGGGTGGCACCATCGGCTTTGGCCTGGGCTCGCTCCTTGACCAGGGCCGCGCGTTGTCCGATATGGCTATCGTCATGGCCGCGATCCTGTTGATCCTGTTCGTGGGCATCCTCATCGAGCTCCTGGTGTTCGGGCCGATTGAGAAGCGCCTCCTGCAGCGCAGGGGTCTGCTGGCAGGCAGCAGCCGCTAACCCCCTTAAGAGCAACGCGGGGTCACTTTTGGCCCATGTTTGCCGTAAACATGGGCCAAAAGTGACCCCGCGTTCTTGTTCTCTGGTTCCCGCGCGTCCCGGCTGCTATGTTTGAGCCGCCTCCACTTGGAGACGCGACGGGGGATTGCTGCTCATGAAACGTGGAGTGCTCGCTGCGACGGTTGTCGTTGCCGCCTTCACCGTGTCAGGGTGCGTTCCAGACATCAATGCGAACCCGGAATCATCTTCGGCAATACAACAGGTCATTGAGCGTGCGATTGATCGCCGTAACCAGCAGCTCATGGCCGGTGTCGAATCATCGGTCGATGAGATCAGCCAGGATTTCGTCCAGGACTCCGTTGCAGGCATCGCTCAGGACTACGAGCTCCTCCATCAGCGCAGGGAACGCCTGGCTTCGCACGCGTTTGGGTATACGGGAATACGTTCCGGGATAACCATGAAGGAGCTCACCGTCTCACAGGACCGTGCAGAGGCGCTCGTTTCGGAAAAGACCCAGATCTCCTATCCGCCTGTCGGCGGCGTTCAGGGCCCGGAAGAAGGTTACGTCTACGAGCAGAAAGTCACTCTTGAAAAAGTGGGGACCCAGTGGAAAATCATCACCCAGGGCCCAGCGAGTCCGGAAGGACTCCTCCCATCGACGGTGATTGACCACCGCTCAGGTTAGTGCCGCGTTGTTGTTCGGAACGCCCGACGGCGGCCTCCCGCCGTCAGGCGTTTAGGGAACCGTGACGCTAGAGCCCGGCCAGGAGGGCCTTCATGTCCTGAATCTCCTTCTCTTGAGCGGCAACAATGTCCTTGCCCAGTTGGACGGCCTCGGGGTTCTTGCCCTCGCTGATCTCGGTTTTGGCCATGGCCACTGCACCTTCGTGATGCGCGATCATTTGGGCGAGGTAGAGCCTGGCTGCTTCCGCGCCCTGGGCGTCGCTGAGTTTCTGCAGTTCGGCATCGCTCAACATGCCGTCCATGCTGTGGCCGCTGTGCGGGGAGGATCCCATGGTGGGCTCATTCCAGCCTTTCAGCCACCGCGTCATCTTCTCGATTTCGGGTGCCTGGGCCGCTTTGATCTGAACCGCCAACGCAGCCACCGCAGGCGGAATATCCTTCTTGGCCAGGATTGCATCCGACATTTCGACGGCCTGGGCATGGTGCGGAATCATCATTTGGGCGAACATCGTGTCCGCGTCGTTGTGGGCTGACGCAGCGCTGTCCGAGGAAGCGCTTCCCGCAGAAGGGCTGGCCGAGGCCGTCGGCTGGCCGTGATCCATGCCCGGCATTGAATCGGAGCCGGAATTCGAAGCGCAGCCGGCCAGTGCGATCAGGCCTGCCAAAGCGGTTCCGGTGACAATAATGCGTGCTTTGTTCATCAGTGATTGGTCCTTTGCCTATTCGGGCGGCGCTGTGGTCGGCCGCCAAGGGTAAGCAGATGCGCGCCCCGCTGCCATTGGGCCAGGGGCGTGGCGAAGTCGGGCCGCGAGATGTCGGCCCGGGCACGGTGCTTACGTCCTGCTGATGCTGAGTTGCCCGGGGGTGGGCGCTGCTGGTCGGTAAGACCAGGAAGGAGGGGCCTCGTCGGTTCCCCAAGCGACGGGAATGGTGGCGATGCCGATACCCGGAGGCGGCGCCGCCAGGGAACCGGTCTTCAGCGAAGGGGTGCAGTTGGCGCTAGAAGATTGAGCGCAGGAGCAACTTCCCGACGCGCACTGCTCCGCCTCGGAAGGAGAGGTCGCCAGGAGGTGCTTTGAGGAGCCATGCTCGTGGTGGGAAGCGGTAGTCACCGTGAGCGTAGCGGGGTTGGCCGCGTGTGCGCCGTGAGATCCGCTGACCACGTGCATTCCGAAGATGCCCGCAATGACAGCCGCTACCAGGAGCAAGAGGGACGCGCGACGAAGGATGACGGCGGCAGCGTGCAAGGACGTGGTCCTGTTCATTGTTCGTCACCACCTCCCCTGGATATACGGTCACCAGCAGCATACCCCTGGAGGGTATCCACCTTCGCGCTTTGAGGCATTTTGCCCCTCAATCGGACGCCCCGATCTTCCGCTGCGCATTTCCTTTCGAACGCCTAGAATCACCAAATGGGCCTACTAACGTTCAGCATCAACGTCACTTTGGACGGTTGCGTCGACCATCGGGAGGGCATCGCCGACGACGAGACGCACGCCTACTTCACCCGGCTTCTGGAAGAGGGCGGGGCAATGCTTTGGGGCCGTACCACCTACGAAATGATGGAGAGCTACTGGCCGTCGGTTGCCAGTGGCGAGATCGAGGCGCCGCCAGCCCTAAAGGACTGGGCGGTGAAACTGGAGGAGATGCCCAAGTACGTGGTGTCGGCGACGCGAAGCGACTTTCCGTGGACCAAAAGCCACCACCTGACTGGCGAGCTGCGCACGGCCGTGCAGGAACTCAAGGACAGGACTCCCGATGGGGTGCTTGTGGGCAGCGGCAAACTTGCCACGGAGTTGGACCGCCTTGACTTGGTTGACGAGTACAAGTTCCTCGTCCACCCCATGATTACCGGTCACGGACCCACCCTGTACCAGGACGGATTGCCCAGCACGCGGCGCCTGGAGCTGGTCTCGGCGGAGCCTTTGAGTAACGGCACGGTCGCCATGCATTACCGCCGTGCTGATTGAGGAATGAGCACGCGTCGGCCAGCGTTGTTCCGGACATGCACAACAAACGGATCGGTTTCCTGTCCTTTGGCCATTGGGCCCGCGTCCCCGGCTCCTTGGTTCCCACTGCCGGCGAGGCCCTGAAGCAAGCGATCGAACTGGCCGTCGCCGCGGAGGAATCGGGCATCGACGGTGCGTTCTTCCGTGTGCACCACTTTGCGCGCCAGCAGGCCTCGCCGTTCCCCCTTCTTGCAGCCATCGCAGCTCGGACCAGCCGTATCGAGATGGGCACCGGCGTGATCGACATGCGCTACGAAAACCCCTAGCGTCTCAGTGAGCTAAAGAGGACACAGAAAAACCCCCGGTTTCCCAGGGGTTTTCGTTAGTTAATGGCCTCCCACTTGCCCTCGCGGTTCTTCTCCTCTTGGGTGACCGCTCCAGCGTTCGGAGTGCCGAAGCAATCCAGGGGAGCGAGCTCAGGCTCGCCGTAGTAGTCCTCGTCAGCGTCGGACTCCTCCAGGCGGCGCCCGTAGTAGTTCACGTTCCCGTCGTCGTCCAGGAGGCGGAAGGCGACGCCCTCACCGGCCAGGAGGCGGGCCTCGTCGCGGTCACTCGCCGAGCCAGGGCCGACGAGGTTCTTCGCGTGAAGGTTGCTCTTGCCGTCCGGCCGCTCGGCCTTGTCCTCGGCGCTGGCGACGTTGTCCTTCGTGATGATAAAAGCGGTCATTCTGAGATCCTTCCAGGGAGAGGGCCCCCGGTCCATTGCCGGGAGCCCGTCGGGGTATTTAGAGAGCGGCGATCAGGAGAGCGGGGTCCGCGAGGGAGGCCATGCGAACGGCCATACCGGCAACGGCCTTGCGGGCTTCCTGGTCGGTAGCTTCGATCAGGCCGGACTCGATAGCGCGGGCTACGGCCTTCTGAGCGATTTCGCTGAGCTTGTCCATGGTTCCTCCTCGTAGTGTTCCTTGCTTGTGTAAACAGTCTAAGTCACGAAAGGCGCCTTACGCAAGTTGAGAAACAAGTAGGCCCCTGACGTGTCGCCGGGGGCCTACTCGTCAGGCGCAGGTCGATTAACCGACGGCGCCCTTGAAAATGGCGGGCTTGTCCATCATGTTCGGAGCGGTGATTTCAACGCGGACGTCGCCGTAGCTAGCCGAAGGGATACCGTAGCCAACTTTCACGGTCGACGTCTCGCCGGGAAGGATCTCGGAGAAGGAAGCGGCGCCGATACCGGCCTGGATATCCGTGGCCGTCTGGGCCTTGGTGCCCTGGGCGCCGTAGCTGACCTTCGGGAAGCTCATAAGGGCGCCGTTTACCGACTCTTTGCTGCCGTTCGTTACTGAGATATCAAACGTAACGATGTTGCCCTCGACGGCACCGGCCGCATACTGGGCGGCGGTCACGACGGCGGGCTTTACCGTCACGGCTACGCCGCTCGGGAAAGTGATCGTATCGGCGAAGGTTCCGGAGAGCTTCGAGGCGGCGGGCGTCTCGGCGGCAGCCGGGGCCGCTTCGGAGGCGGCCGGAGCGGCGGGGGTGACGGTGTTAGCGCCGCCGCAAGCGGTCAGTGAGAGAGCCAGGACGGCGGAAGCCGCCAGGGCGGGCCATGCGAACTTAGACAAAGGAGATCCCCATTCATAAAAAGAGTGCAGTAACTACCGGAATAGACTAAGCGGCGACAGGCGCCACACGCAAGAAAACCCCCAGTGTCTCCACTGAGGGTTTCATTGTTACGAGGAGCGTAGCCGCCTCCCGCGTGGCGCCTTACGCTTCTATCATTTGCTCGTTGTGGCAGGGGCAGAACGGGGCGCCGTACTCTTCGAGCCACTGGCGGGTCATACGTGCTTTGTAGCCGGAGCCTTCGGAGCATTCGACCTTCATCATGCGCGTGGTCTGCTTCTTCGGGCCGTCGGCGCCTTGGCCGGGGTTCACGATCGCCGCGTGAGGGTAGTCGCCGAGGTTGGCCGCGATCTTTTCGAGTTCGGCTTTGAGGTCGTCTCCGGCGACGGTGGCCGTCATTTTGCCAGTGAGGCCGACAGCCTTCGCGATCTTGGCGAAGCGCCCCTTGTGGCCGCTCACGCAATCGTCGATCGCGTGGATCAGTTCGTGCGCCAGGACGTCCAGGACGCGGACGGCGTCCTCCAGGACCGGGCTGATGAACAACTGAGAGACGGAGTCAGAGGCGACCTTCGTGCTCCAGCACTGACCGATAACAGAGTTCTTCCGGCCGTTGCCACCGGGCCAGCCGACGGAGACGCGGACCTCGGGGAGGGTTTCCTCGACGGCGGCGAAGATCGGGGCGAGGGCGGCAACGGCGGCGACGAGCCACTCTTCGCGAGTCTGGAATTTTGCGGTCATGGTGAGCTCCTTCGGTGGGGGTCGATCAGGTCGTGTAAACAGCATATGACGCGAGAGGCGACTTACGCAAGTCGGCATACGCAAAAAGCCCCCGGCGCGTTGCCAGGGGCTTTTGGTTATTAGGCCGGGTGATCGCCGACGATCGTCTCGACCATTTCCTTTAGGCGGACCTCGCCGACGGCTTGCTTGCACGCGGCGACTACTTCGGAGATCACGGCCTCGTCCGTCTCGACGTAGACGGTCTTACGGATCAGGAGATCGGAGCCGTTATAAGAGCGGCGCTTCCGGACCTCGACGAGGAGGGCGTTATCGCTGTAGCCGTCGCGCTTGATCCGGTAAAACTCCGGCTCGACGATCGCGGGAGCGCCAGCGGCGACGAGGGCCTCGTAAGTGGTTGCCATGGTGATTTCCTTCCAGGTGGTTTCGCTTGTAGGTAGAGAGAGCCAGGAGGGGCGAGTCTGCTCACTGGCGAGTTGTCAAGTTTTGGGATGGGGAGTGCATGGGTAGTTCTCCCCATGGCGGGAGGGAGGCGGCCGTCATAACTTAGAGCCATGACAAACCGCCTCCCGCAAAGCGCCCTACGCGACGCCGAGAGCCTGACGCATCTTGCCGAGGGCGCCGGAGCGCACGCGCTGGACTTTCGGACGCGAAAGGCCGAGGCGGTGGCCGATCTCGGCGTCAGCTACAGGGTCGTAGTCGGTGAAGCCGTAAGCCAGCTTGCAGACGTCAGTCTCCAGATCGTCGACAGCCTCGAAGGCGGCCTCTACGGTCAGCCGGTCCTCATTGGAGAGGTCGACGCCGTAGATCGACTGGGCAGAGTCCAGGCGGTCGAGCTTGTCGCTGGCTTCGTCCTCGGAGCTATCCGCGTCGTAGGACTCAACGCCGCGAAGAGCGGACAGGACGGCGAGGAAGGTCTGAGTCGCCATGCTGTAGGACGGCGCCAGGGCGGCGGCCTCGTACACGTTCCCGTCGGCGTGACGGAGGATCGAGAAGAAACGGATCAGGGTCCGGCGCGGGACGGTGAACGCGGAAGCGCTCACGGCCGTCTCGGAGATCTGCTCGGTCAGGTTCGGCTTGATGATCGCCGCGAGCCGCTTGTGCTCGGAGTCGTCGAACTTGCGGACGGCCTCGATCAGGCCGGTAACAAGGTTCAGCCGGACCTCTTCAAGGGCTGACTTATCGGCACCTGGAAGGGCCCGCGTGAACCACTTGACGGCGTTGTTCAGCGCGTAGCTGTAGGCGTACATGAGCGCGATCACGGCCTCGTTGTCGCCGTTCTTTGCCAGGGCGATCGCCTCGCGCTCGGCTTCGGCAGACTCGAAACGGCGCTCGATGTTGCGGTCGAAAATGTCAGAGAGAACCTTGTCGAAGGACACGGAAGTAGACATAGCTGTATTGCTCCTTTTGCGTGAGGCGCCTCGCGTGGCAAGGCATGAGAATGCCCGAGGAAATGTTTCCGGGGGGATGCCGTCAACAGTAAACCGCGAAAGACGCCTCACGCAAATTGACGTAAGGCGTCTTTCGTAACTATTCGGTAACGCCGTTCCAGGCGTCGACCGCGTCGTTCAGGGTTGCCGTCATTTTGGAGAGGCGAACCGTCAGGTCGCGGACCTCGCTCGCGGCCTCGCTGAGGGCCTCACGGACGGCCAAACGGCGGGGGTCCAGGACAATGTCGCCGGTCGGGTCGCCGTGGCCGCCAGTGGCTCGCTGAGTCGTGTCCTCGCGGGGCTTCGGAACCGGGGAGGCTTCCCACTGGATCTCTTCGGCGGCGTCGATAGCGCGGGTGAGGTTCATAGCGCCGACGACGAGGTTACGGGACTGGACAGAGAGAAGAGTCATTCTGAGTAGGGCCTTTCGTTGTGAAGTTTGAGGAGCTCCTGGGCGACGACGTTCTCGCCAGGAGAATCAAGCGGGAGGTCGAAGCCAGTCGAGCTCGTGAAGTCTTGGAAGGCGTCCAGCTTGTAGCTGACGCTCTCGGAGATCTCGGGGTGCTTCCGCTGAAGCTGAATAAGCTCCTGGGCGAAGGCGTCATAGGTGAAGTCCGGAATCAAAGGCGAGTCCAGGCGGTAGTACAGGATCGAGTGAACGAGTACCTGATGCCGCCGCCAGCGGATAAGGCGGGCGACGGCTTCAGGGGCGAGGCTCACCAGATACCCGCCATGGGATCGGCGCCATACGCGGCGCCCCAGTTCTTCCCGGTGACCTCGCCAGTCGAGGACAGAGGCACGCCGTAGAAGTTGCCGGACATAATCCGGCCGATCTCCTGGGCGACTTCCTCGGCTTCCTTCTCCGGCGCACTGGCGAGAATTTCGTCGTGGATCGGGAGGAGGAGGTATTGACCGAGGCCAGCGTCGAAGAGGTCGACGATCGCCTGAGCCAGGACGTCGCGAGCGGTGGACTGAATCACGTAGTTAGTCGCCGAGTAGAGCCGGTCACGGTCGAGCGGAAGGTGACGGCCGGAGACGGTGATAACTTCCTTTTTGCCGTACTCGGCCCGCTTCTGAAGTCTCGCGCTGTAGCGCTTGATTTCCGGGTAGACGCGGTCGTATTCGGCGATCGCGTGCTTCACGCCTTCGATCGGGGCGCCGGTCTGACGGGCCAGGGTGTCAGCCCCGCCGCCGTAGACCTTTCCGAAGCCGGTACCCTTCATAAGCTTCCGGTGGAACTTCGTGTAGTCCGGCCCATAGACGAGCTCGGCGGTGTAGCCGTGAAGGTCGACGCCCGTCTCGATCGCGTGTTTCATGGCCTTTACGTCGGCCAGGGCGGCCAGGACGCGAAGCTCGATCTGATCGTAGTCAGACGAGATCATGACCTCGCCGACGTCGCCGACAATGGCCCGCCTGATCTTGTGATCGCCGGAGGGCAATTGCTGAAGCGGTGGCCGGGAGATCGACATTCGGGCCGTCCGTGCCTGGAGGCCGCCGATCGAGGCGTGAATGCGGTCGTTCGTATCTCGGAGATCCAGGAAGGCGTCGACGTAGCTCGTTTGCCACTTGCTCGCCCGCTTCGCCCTCATGACAGCGTCAGCGAGCGGGTTCGGCTCTCGTGCTTCGATCCGCTCCCATTCACGGTCGAGGTCGGCCAGCAGCGAGAGCACGGCCTTATCGACCTTGTAGGCGCCGGAGTCCGTCCGCTCGGTCAGCTCCTCGCCCATGCCCAGGAGGGCCTCGGAGACTTGCGTCGTCGAGTTGATGTTGTCCACGCCGTAGCGCTTGGCGACGAGGGAGAACTCCTCGTGCTCCCTGATCAGGTCTTGCCGGAGCTCGTTGATGTAAGCGACGTCGAGCTTCAGGCCCTTCCGCTGCATGATCGCGAGGAGTCCCTGGAGGTGGTGCTCGAACTTAGAAAGCGGGTTGAGGCCGAGATCCTTGATCAGCGGCGCGAGCTCACGGAAGAGCCGCGTCACGAGGATTACGTCCAGACCGGCATAGCGGACGTAGAGCTCGTGGTCGATCGGGATCGTCGCGAAGCCGAACGGGATATGCGGACGCTTGCCCGCCTTCCGGATGAATGCCTCGATCTCTTCGAGGCTGACGGTCTTTTTCCAGGCCGAGAAGAGCTTCGAGAAGATCGCCGAGAGGCCCTCTTGTGTGTCCGGCGCCTGATCGTCGACGTAGATCTCGCAAAGCTCTTTCAAGTGGAGCCCCGCGCCGCCTTCCGATTTCATGCGGGGGTCGAGCAAGTGGGCGAAGATCCGCGTATCGAAAACGCGATCCGCGAGCTCCTCGATCTTCACGCCGAGGGTCTGGTCGATCACCTGGAGGTCATAGGCCGCATTGTGGGCCACGAAGTAGCGGTTTTGCCGGAGGGCCCGAACGATCGCGTCGTGGAAGAGATCCGCCCGCAAAACCCAGGCTTCCGTCTCGTTGCCGATCTGGACGAGGCGCGTCTTGAAAGTCGCCTCATAGATCCCGAGGCCGGTCGTTTCCGTATCGAGTCCCAGGACTTTGTCGCCCTGGGCCAGGAAGGCGTCGAAGCCCGCGAGCTCTGCCCGCCTCTCTGGCATGTAGATAACGCAAGCGTCGCCCGCGATCGTGTGATTGAGGGTTATCAAGGGTTCCTCCTTTGAGGTCGTGTAAACAGTGGGGGAGTGGCCGGAGGCGGAGTCGAACCGCCCGCCCTCGCTCGTGCGTCGAGGACTTCCAAAGCGTCATGAGCGCGTCCGGCCTTGGATGCCTCCCCGTCCGGAGTCGAGTCACGGACGGGGAGGGCTTGGGGGTGTTACTTATGCGCGGTCGCAGGGGTTAGGCGCCCCGCGCCAGTGAACGAGGCGACAGTCTGGGCAGACATATTCCCGCTCGTCGAGATCGAGATCCGGCTCGTATTCGAGATCCATAAAGGCTCCTTAGAGGTTGTCGAGATCCGCGCCAGTGATCGGCGGGAGCGCTATTTTCGGTTCACTTGGAGAGAGAGCCACCGGGGCCTCTTCTGCTCGCTCTGGCTCGGCGTGATCCGGAACCGCGTCCGTCTGCCGTGCTCGCCGGACGCCGTCGAAGGCGACGCCGGTCGAGGTCTTCCGCTTCGTCAGCCCGCGCTCTTCCAAGGCGCCGAAGAATGTTCGGCGCGTCCAGATTTCGCGCTGCGGGAGGTTTTCCTCGTCGGCCCAGTTCAGGTAGGCGTCGAAGAGCACCTTTCCCTCGACTCGGCCCGCCTGGGGGTCGTGGATGAAGACGCCAGGAAGGAAGCCCGCCAAAGCATCCGATGTTTCGCGGTATTCCTTCGTTGAGCTCTTGATGATCGAGGGATCTTGAAGGCCGTTCTGGTACCACTCGATCGCCCCTCGGACAGCCCACGCGAGGATGCCCTGAGATTCCGCCAGGAGTTTGTCGCCGAGGCGGTGGTCGCGCTCTTCAGGGGCGAAGTAGCGCTCCCAGGGGATCAGCTTCACGCGGCGCCAGAGGCCCTCGTCCTGACCCTTGAAGCTCGGCTTGAAGTTCGTAGCCAAGTTCAGGAGGAACGTCGGCCGGAACTCGAAGAACTCCTTACGCATGAATCGAGCGGCGATCAGGTCGCGGCCGGTGACGCGCTTCAGGACAGACTCAGCCATGGGGCGGCCTTGCTCGCCTTCGGCGGCCATGACCATGCGGGCGCCTTTCAGCGCCGCGAGGTCGTTCGGAATGCCGCCCGACGCCCGATCCTCGAAGGTCGAGAACGGAGTCGTCGTCGTGAGCTCGCGGAACACTTCCGTCAGAGTGTCCGTGTAAACACTCTTGCCGTTAGCGCCGGTCCCCCAGAGGACCGCGAAGCATTGCTCGGTCGTGTGGCCGGTGATGCCGTAGCCGACGAGGCGCCGCATGTAGGCCGGAAGTTCCGGATACTTCGGGAAGACCTCTTCGAGGAAGCCCTCCCAGCGCGGGCACTTCGCGTTAGGGTCGTAATCGAACTCGACCCGGCGAGTGAGCAAGAGCGACGGATCGTGAGGACTGAGCTCGCCGGTCTTCAGATTGACGACGCCGTTCCGGCACGCGAGGAGATCCGGATGCTGATCGAAGTCGCCGACGGAGGCCGGGACGCCCTGGACAGCTTGGAGCTCGCGAAGCATGAAGTTCAGGCCGTTGGAGGTCTGGACGTGAGCGGCGTACTTGTTCAAGCGCCCCGCTCGCTTCTTCTCGGACTCTGACGCTCCATCCCGCGTAGCCTCGATCGAGGCGGTACGGGCCAGATCCCGAACGAGGTCGGCGACGCTCTGGGCATGGGTACGGATACCCTGACGCTCGTCCTTCCGCCATACGCCCTCGTCCAGGAGGAAGAAACCAACCTCCTCGGAGTAGCGGACGCCGGAGCCGATGCTCTCGATGTAGTCGCGGAGGTACCGGGCGCCGCCGAGGTCGGTCAGGCTGTAACGGTCCTCGTCCCATGCCAGGAGTGCGGCCGTTCGGGACTTGACCGGCTCAGCCTTTGCGATCGCCCGAACCGCTTCGGCGTAGAAGCGGTGAGGATCGCTTGCCCTCCAGTCGGTCAGATCTTGACCGTCCGGCACGTCCAGCACCTTGACGCGGATATCGTGAGCGGCCAGCGCTTCGGCCAAAGTGGCTGAAAAACGGCGTCCTGCCGGATCGCCGTCGCCCGCAATGACCGCCTCGCGGCCGTCCAGCATGGCGACGAGGTCGGTAATCACGGTGGAGTTGGCAGACAGGCCAGCGCCACGGATGCCGATCGTGTCGAAGCCCAGGGCACAAGCCGCCGTCAGGGCGTCGCCGGGGCCCTCAGTAATCAGAACCTCGTCGAAGCCAGCGGAGCCAGGGAACCAACCGATCTTTGCCCAGGAGGCGCCGTCAGGGCTCTTGGGGCCTAGCCAGCGAACGGCGGCGTCCTTTGCCAGGGCGCGAGCCTGGAAGCCACGCGGAACGCCGTCGCGATCACGGAACGGGACGACGAGGCGAGGGCCACCAGGAAGGCCAGAGAGGAGGTTGTGATCTTCGTCGTATTTGGCAGGGCCAGCGAAGCCGAGGCCGAGGCGCTCGATATCCTCGGAAGCCATGCCGAAGCGGGTCGCCGCGTAGTCCAGAGCCTCCAGGGCGGACTCGCTGACGACGTCGGAGAGATCCTTTGCGAAGCGGTCCAGCTGGACGGCCAGGGCCGCCACGTCGGACGGCGAAGCCGGGACGTCCTGAGACGTTGCCAGCTTGTCGAGCTCGACGTCTCCCGCCGTCATGCTGGCGAGATCTTTCATGGTGATGCCCAGGGCCTTGACGACGTCGGCGGTCTTGCAGCCAGCACGGCAACGCATAAGCACCTTGCCGGAGTCGCTGACCGTCATGCGGAGGCTCTGCTTGCTGTCGGCGTGGGCGGGGCAGTGGACGAGGTAGCCGTCGGTCGTCGTTTCGACGTCGTCGAGGGTCGCGATCAGTTCGGCGAGGGTACGCAAGGGCGCCTCCTTTTTCGGAGTGGATGGGTTCAGGGGAAGAGAGAGCCAGCGAGAGCGGGTTTGCTCAATCGGTGGAGGAAAACTGGGGAGTAGCTGAAAAAGTGGTGAAAGGCGGCATTCAGGATGCGCTATTGTTGAGGGCGTCATACAGGAGACGCTCTACGCGGGCTGGGGCGGCCGCGTTGGGGGAAGAGAGGAAAGAGTAGTGCCAGCTTTGGAGGCATATCCGGCGACGGGGCCGATCGACTGGGTCCAGCCCCTCGTCGAGGCGGAAGAGTCAACTTACGTTCTCTTACCGATCCTCGACGAGGGGGAGCGGGAGCATATGGCCGTCTTCAGGGACGGGTCATATACGCGCTGGGTGCCCTCGGGGGCTAACCTCTAGGGAACTCCGTTTCGTTGGCTAGGGAGGCTCTGGCAGAGTGGGCCTCCCAGGCCGTCGGATCAGCCGCTTTCAGGGCCTCCTCGGCGGAGCGCAGCCGGAACAGCAACCGGGCCCAGGTAGCAACATTCATAACTGCATAGGCGTCGCCGATCGAGCGACGCGCACGCTTCACGAAGACCACGCCGAACGGTTCCCCGGCGTGGATTTTTTGTTTCTCGGCGCCGTCCAGCCCCAGGCGGATCGCGTCCTCCCAGGACTTGTAAGCCTTCGCCTGGATGATGAACGGGCTTACGCCGTGGATATCGCCGGAGTCCTTGAAACCCTCCTGAGCAACACGGCGGGGCACAAGGCCGAAGCCCCCTCCCCAGAAGGAGGAGAGGGCCTTGACGATCAGGGTTTCAAAGGCCGTGCCTTTGGCTTTTGCAGCGCTCACAGAGCCTCCCTTCGGTAGGCCAGCGTGGCGGCTTGCAAGCTCGGGGCGTCGAGCTTGCCCTTGCCCACGGCTTCGAGGCCGCCGATCATGGCCTCCATAACGCCCGCCTCGATCGGGTAGGGCCACTTGTCGACGCCGACGTTCACCTGACGGCCTCTCACAGTCCATTGGTCGTGAACGTGGCCGTGGATCAGCCAGGAGCCCTCGTCGCGAAGCCTCCATTGCCGGTGACGTTCCTTCTCGTGGTGGTCGCCCTCATACGGGAAGTGGGACAGGAGCACCTTCCGGCCGCCAGGGAGGCGGATCTCGTCGTGCAGGGTGACGGAATCGAAGACCTCCAGGAAACGGCGAAGGTTCGCGTTGCTCTTGCGGTGCAGGGGGTGGGCGGCGTCGTGGTTGCCCAGGATCAAATGCTTCACGCCGTTTACACGCGCTACCTGAGCGAGGCCGGCTCGGATGCTGCCCATGAAAACGTCGCCCAGGACGTAGACGTGATCCCGCTTCGTCACGCGGGAGTTGATCCGCTCGATCAGGGCCTCGTCGTGCTCCTCGGCGGAGTCGTAGCCGCGAGTTTGCGCGACAAAGTCGTGGTTGAAATGCCAGTCAGAGTGAAAGTAGACGCGGCTCATTTGTGTTTGTCCTCCCAGTGGGGTTCTTCGCGGGTAAAGCCGATCTGAGGGCCTCGCGTGTAGTCGGCCCGCTCCAGGTCGGCGTAGGTGTCACCCTTCGGGCCGTCAGGCTCGGGAGGGGTGGAGCGGTTGATATCGAGGCTGAGCGAGAGGCGGATCTTCACGGCCGCCTCCCGATCAGGAGGTAATTCAGGTCGAGTAACCGCTCGAAAGCGTCGGCGGCCTCCCAGCCGTGCTCGCGGCCGACGGCGGTATAGGCGCAGCCGTGACAACAGAACGCCGAGGGGTCGAGAGCCTTCAGGGCCGGATAGGTGGCCTCGATCTCGTCGAGCTCGGCCTGGAGCTCCTCGCGGGTCGGGGTCTGGACGATCACAGGAGCCCCTCCTCGCGGGCGATCGCCTCGATCAGGTCCGGACGGAAGCCGGTCCACTCGCGGCCGTCGGACGTGATCACGACGGGCGCCTCGGTATAGCCCGCGTCGCGGAGGAACTGGGCGGCGCTCTCGTTCTCCTCGACGTTGAGCTCGGTATAGGCGAGGCCGTGCTTTTCGAGCTTGCGCTTCGTGGCCTTGCAGGGTTGGCAGACGGTACGGGAGTAAAGGGTGATTTCAGGCATGGGAAAGCTTTCGGGTAAAGGGAAGCCCCCGCCCCAGCCGGTAGGCCAGGACGGGGGCGAGAGGAGCTAGACGCGGACGGCGACGCCGTCGAACTTGTCGGCGGCCTTCTGGGCGTCGGCGTAGCCCTTGAAGGTGTTCAAGGGCTTGCCGTCTTTGCCTCGGAGGGTCTTACCCTGCCGAGTTGCAGCCCTCCAGGGCCGGACGTCGGTCTTTGTGAACTTGCGAGCCATGGAGGGGCCCCTTTCAGTTAGTTGTCGCGGAAGATTGCGCAGAGAGCCAGGGAACCGGCGAGACCAACCCAGAACTGAGTCCAGAGGTCCAGGGTGGGAAGTCCGAAGACGTCCCAGCCCCAAATCTGGAAGGCGATCCAGGCGAGGAGAGCGAGAATCAGCATTTACGCGGCTCCCTTGATGGTCAGGACCGGCTTGACGTAGGAGACAAGCTGACCGGCACGCGGGCCGTTCTTCGCCGTGAACTCGACGCGCTCCAGCTTCAGGGTCGCCTTGACCTTGCCCGTCTCGGAGTCGGCCGCGTAGTCCGCGAGCTCGCCCTCGACGTCGTTGTAAGCCAGGTCGGAGGCCATGCTCCAGGAGCCCGTCTGGAACTTGAAGATTCCCAGGTCCGGCTCTTCCGCAAGTCGGAAGTAGAGCTCGATCTGAGGCTCGGCGCCGATGCCGTCGCGAGCCTTCGCCTTGCGTTCCTGGAAGCTCAGAGCGGCGTCCGGATCAGGTTCGCCCTTGCGGTCTTCCGGGTAGTCGATCGTCTGACCGTCGCCGGACTGAATCAGCTTGCCGGAGCGGCTCCAGAGAACCATCTTCTGACGGAGGGCCTTCTCGCCGTCCAGGATGATCGGAACCTCAGCCGAGGCGCTGAAGACCTCCAGGTTGTCCTCGCCCTTGGCTTCCCATTCCTGGGGAGCTTCGCCGCCGAGGATCTCGTGGATCGCGTCGGCAACTTCGGGGTCGCCGGTGGTCACGCGCCACTCGTTCAGCGAGGCGGGGCGGCCGTTCAACTGATGCCCAGAACGGAAGCGGCCGACAATGTCGTCAGCGAAGCGCTGGCGCGGCTTCTGAGCGGTAGCCGGATCGTTGCCGAAGATATTCAAACCCATTTGCGTTAGACGCCTTTCGTGATGATTGCATGTAAGTGTCAGGGGCCGTAGCGGCCCGTCGTGGTGACAAGTAAAGAGAGAGCCAGGAGGCCCTCAGTTGCTCACTGGATCAGCAAGTTTCTGAGGGCCTCACGGAGGGCGCCTTACCCGGCTGTCAGCGGCTTAGCGACGCCAGCGGGGCGCTGGATACGAGGGCCAGGGGTCGAGCCCGTTCCAGCCTCGATTACGGCCTTCTGGCGGAAGTGAGCGATCCCGAGGACGTCGGCGATCTTGCCCGAACGCCGAGAGCCCATGAAGGGGAGGATCTCCCGCATGATGCCTTCGGCGCGGGCGCCGGAGATCTCCGTATGCCAAGTGGACTTAGCCGGGGCAGGGTGGAGCGAAAGGCGGATCTTTGCATCCATGAGGGACGCAGCACGGCCGACAACGTCGCGGTCGGTCATGGCGAGGCGGATACGCGGGTACTTGCCTCGGTGGGCGTCAAAGCTGCCTTCTCCTTCGAGGAGTCCGGCCAGCCACAGGAGGTCGTCGCGGTTACCGTGGATCAATTCTGAGTTTCCTTCCGGGAGTAACGGGCCATGGTTACGAACGCCTCGACGGGCGCAACCATGAGATCAAGGGCAGAGCCCAGGTGGGCCTCGACTTTCGCGCCTTCGGACGCTTCCCAGCCGTCCAGGAGCGCGACGCCGTCGACGCCGAGAATCGCCTGGACGTCGCGACGGAGAGCAGCGACGCGGTCGGCGGGGGTGAAGTCGGAGACAGGGGCAGAAGGGTCGAAGCCCGTCTCCAGGTCGATCTCGGCGGGCGAGACAACCTCATAGCCGAACTCGCGAAGCGTCTTCGCGGCGGCGTGGAACGCGGGGAAGTTCCACTCGGGGTAGCCGGTCATAGGTCCGGCGAGATAGACCTTCACTTGACCCTCTTTCGCTTCAGTTGTGCAAGGGCGGTTTCGAGCTCCTCGTCGCGGTATTTCTCGTGGTCGCGGAAGCGCATTGATTCAGCGAGGCGCTGGATCTTGTCAGCGTCCAGATTGAAACGAGGGCCTTCGCCGAAGAGGCGGAAGCCGCCGACGGTGCCGAAGATCTCGCCGAGTGACGGGTCGAGCTTCTCCAGGTCGCGGAGGGTCTTCTCGGCCCAGTCCCGCTCGTTCTTCGTGTCCCAGTAGGCCGCGAAGACGCAGAAGATCAGGAAGACCGCCCCGAGGGCGATCATGACGATCGCCCCCAGGGACATAGTTACGACAGTGTCCGGACTCATTCGGCCGCCTTACGAGGGGCGCGAGGAGTGCGGCGCTTCGGTCCTGAGCTCTCGTCGGCGTCAGCGGGGCCGGAGGCAACCTCTCGGCCGACGACGGTCGACTTGATCTCCTTCTCATAGCGGAAGACCTCGCGAAGGTGGAGGAAGATCTCGAACATTTCTTCGTCAGCGCGGACAGGGACGAGCTTCCAACCTTCAGGGCGGATATGGAGCACGGCGCCGCCGTCAGCTTCAGGCATAGGCACACGGCCGCCGTCAGCGCGAATGATCGAGTCGGCGAAGCGGTACGCCGAAAGCTGGATACCGACCTCTTCGTGAATGCCTGAGCGGGTCGTCTTGTTATCCATCCAGAGACGCTCGCCGTCGATCTCGGCGTAAGCGTCGAAGCTACCGGCGTAGCCGTGCTTATCGCTCCAAACCGTCTCTTCCATGAAGTGATAAGTCGGCTTGACTACGCGGAGGTACTCGTCGAAGTGACGGACGAAAGGCTCCAGGTCAGGATGCACTCGACCGACGTTCTGACCCTTCGCCATTTTCTCGAAGAGATCATGCGCGGCGGTTCCGATATCGGCGGCTTTTCGCGTGTTGCGATCCGGCGACTTTTTGAGGAAGTCCACGGCGGCGTCGGCCTGATCGTTGAGGATCATTTGCAGGACGGTCGGGAGGGAGTCGACGGCGGTCTGGGCGACTTCTTTAGCGGCCCAGTAGCGGAGGAACTCCTTCGGGAGCATTCCGAGGATGGAGGTTACGCCAGGAACCTTGATAGCGCCGTCGTCGGGATTGACGTAGAAGCGGGCGCCGCCTCGCTTGATGGTATTTACCTTGGGTGTCGTCACGGTGGACGATCTCCTCTCAGTGTCAGGATCGGGGACACTAAGAGAGAGAGCCAGGAGGGGCGGATCTGCTCGCCCGTTGGGGAAGTTCTAGGGGCCTAGAGGCCAGAATGACGATATGACGGAACGAACGTCATTTTCTATTAGTGCTTAAGAGAGAGAGAACTTAAAGCACTAATGGAGAATGACGTAAGAACCGTCATATCGTCACTGTTTCGTCAGGATCAAGCCGCTCCGGCGATCTCGTTCGCTCGATCGGCGACTGACTGAAGCGCCGCCCGCGCCGCTCGGCGTTCCTTGGCGGGAAGGGCTGACACAGTCGAAGCGTTTACACGCTTTAGAGCTGCCTCGATCAGAGCGCACGCCTGACGGATCTCGTCGGCGGTCTGGAGCTCGGCGCCCCCGTTGAAGAGATTCAAAGTGTTGGAGGCTCGCTCGCGCTTCTCGACGGAGCGCTCACGCGGGCTCGACTTGCGAAGACCGAGATCGTTTAGAGTCTCGTCGTCGAGTCGATCGCGGAGGATATTTCCGGAGTGGTATCTAACGGCGGCCTGGAGTGTATGAAGTTGTTCGCTTGGCACGTTGGCGCGACTCATTGCCTCACGTACCCACGTACGGTAGGCGTATGTGCGGCCGAGCCAGTCGGGCTCGCCCTCCTTTGTGTAGAAGTGGTTTCTAGCGTCTACAAACGCAGTCGCCACTTCTCTTAGTAGCTCCGTCTTACGAGTATCTGACGCCGATAGAGACTCGTGCAGAGCACTAGAGGCCACTTTGAGTAACCCATCTATCGTGTCTATTTTGTTATTCATGTTCCACAATGTACTAGCCGAGGGTCGCCTTACGCTAGTTCGCCACGCAAAAACAAAAAGGCCCCAGCCCTCCACCCTTGGGAGAACTGGGGCCTTGCTTGTGACTACAAGTAATAGCGTCCGTATGTGTCGAACATTCGAGTCACGTCTCGACCGATCGAGTCGGCGAGATATTCGAGATCTTCGACCTCGTTGTTGTTGTGCAAAACGACGTTTGCCGCGTAGTCGTCGAGAGCCGTTTCGGAAGCGTGAGAATCGCCGTCGCTAGGCAAGTCACGCAAGATCCGGACCAGGAAGCCGTTCGCGTAACGAATCGCGTTAGCTTCGTTCGGGAACCGGACGTCAGTCACGACAACCGGCGTTCCAGCTTCGCGAAGAGCGTTGATCCTCGCGAAGGCCGCCCTGATCCAGAACTGATCGTCGATCTCGCGGATCGCGTCAGAGCCGAAGCGCTGAAGCTGGGCGCGGACTTCGGGAACGTAGTCCTTCGCCTTTTCCCATCCGAGCTCGTCGATCACTTCCTGGAGTCGCCACTCGCGGACGCGGACAATGCCCTCGTGCTGAAGTGGGAAGGTGCCGACGATCGGGTTCAGACGATAGACGGCCTCGCGAAGCGGGTCAGCCAGGGCGACTCGTTCAAAGCCGAACTTCTCGACCAGGACGGCCGCGAAGGTGTCCTTTCCGACTCGCTTCTTTCCGATCAGGCCGATAAGTGGTGCGTTCACTGTGAATCTCCTCTAAGTGATTGGGTAGGGGACACTCACAGAGAGAGCCAGGAGCCCTCGCTTTGCTCAGAAACGACGAAAAGCCCCGCCCTCGAAGTGAGAGCGGGGCAATTCGACTAGGCGCGGTGGTCGCCGTCGCCGTCAGGCACTACAGGGACAGAGGGCGCCGACGGAACCGGGATATTCGGAGCGTCGACCGGCGTTACCTTGCCGCGAGTCCATACGACGAGAACGGCGGTACCGATCAAGTCGACGGCGCCAGCAATGGCCGTTTCAGCGTCAGGGGCGACGTGAAGGACGCCGGTCACAATCAAGACGTGAATGAGAGCGGTGATCGCCGCGACGATCGCGCCTCGAATGACTAGAGGTTCACGAGTGAGCAAAGGGACTCCTTTAGTTGAAGAGGTTTTGAATGAGGGAGATCGCGGAGATCACCAGACCGGCGCCACCAGCGACGACAGTCCAGAGAGTGCGGGGCGAGACAGTCGAGCGACTTTCGAGAACGCGGATACGCGCCTCGTGATCCTCGACCGTCTGCCCTTGCGTCTTGATTTCCGCGCCGTGCTGGGCGAGGGCAATATCGACCTTCGCCTCCATACGAGTCAGGGCGACGAGTACGGCCGCGTCTCCGGCGTTAGCCGGGTCGAGAGAGTTGGTCGTTTGGGGCAATTTTGAGGTCACTTTCCGAGGACGTTCCTAGCCCTTGCGGAACCAGGAAACGCCCTCTAGTCCGACGTAGAAGTTCGTCTTAGAGAGGGTGAGAGAGGCGGGCGAGTAGAGCTCGATCGAGCCGCTCGCTCGGACGTACAGGAACGAGCGTTGATCCATCTGGGGGCCGACGACGACGTTAAAGATCACGTCCATAGCGGGAGCGTGGCTCGACGGAATCGAAGCGACCGGGTACACGGCGCCAGGGGCGAGCGTGATCGTCGAGTACGTCGTTCCGAGAAGGCCCATGAGCCAAACGCGCTGAGCGTCTCGGTAGTAGGCCGGAGGCTGGAACCCCGCGTAGTTGCCGTAGCCGGTAACGAACGTGACGCCCGTCGGAGTGATATCCGAGTAGGTGATCGGCTCGCCGTTCAGCGTCGACGCCTGGACGTTCCCGGTGATCGCGGCGGAGGCACCCTGGAGAGCTCCAGTTGCCTTGACTGTCGCGCCCTGGACGGTGCCAGTTGCGGTGATCGAGGTCGCCGTTGCGGCGGACTCCAGGGCGATTCCACCAGTACCGGAAAGCCGAAGCTTGCCGTCGCCGGTTGCGTACATTCGAGCGGTCGCGGCGCCCTTTGTCGCCTTGACGTCCAGGATGCCGCCCCGGTCGATCCGAACGAGAGCGTCGGAAGGAGCGGGGTCGCCGTAGCCGGTTTCGACCTTCAGCTGTACGCCTTCAGGAGTCGGCACAACGGCGCCGGTACCGTCGGTACCCTTACCGCCGATCGAGAGGGAATATTGAGCGAAGTAATCCGAGAGGCCCGTTTCGACGTAAGCCACGAGAGCGTCCTCGTTGGTGAGAATGCCAGTGTGGGCCAGGATGCCGCTAAGGCCGTTCCCGCCGTCTGAGTTGACCGTCTTGTCGTATTTCTTCGATCCCATGCTCGAATAACCAGGGCCAGCAGCCACACCTCCCGCGCTGATAATGTTCGGCTTAGTCGAGTCGAGGGCTACCTGGGCGCTACTCATTTCGACGTCAGAGACGCGAGGCGACACAACGCGGGGCATTTCGAGGAGATCCTGGGCGGCGCCAGAGCTTCGCTCGAAGTAGACCCCCGGCTGAAGGTAGTCGTAGCCAACCCAAGTGTTACGGGCCCACTTGTTACCCAAGGTCGCCTTGATCGTCGACCGGGCGCCAGTGAAAAAGTCCTTGCCTTCGCCGTAGGAGCTCAGAGCACCCGTCGCCGAGAGAGTCCCGTCAGTAGCCGAGATCCTCACGGTTTCGATACCGCTCACGTCGAAGGCCCGGAGGCCGACGTCGTCGAGCTGGACGCGGGCGCCGGTTGCGGAAGTGCGAACCGTCGAGCCGGTAATAACCTTGCCGTCGATCGCGCCGTCTACCACTAGGGCCGCGTCGATACCGCGCATGAGCGACATGCCCGCGATCTTGACGGTAGCCGTCCGCTCGACTCCTGCCGTGTGGTTGAAGTAAGCGGCCGCAACACGGACGACGGTCGTCGTCGAGTTGGTCCGGAAACGTCCCTTGTAGCGTGTCCAGGTCGTCGGAACGGTGAAGTTGCCGACGGGATAGACGCCACTACCGGCGAACGCTTCGCCAGGGATAGCGGCATTGCTGCCCGCGTGATTCCCGGCCTGATCGCGGAACTCCAGGTAGAACTTCGAGTCGGGTTTATCCGCCTTCAGGTAGATCTCGAAGGTGTAATAAGTCGACGGCTCGACCGGGACGCTATTCGTCCCGCTCTGGATCGTCTTCGTCGAGTTGGGCCCGACGAAAGAGCCAGGGAGGCCCGTCGGAGCGTCGACGGCGTCCCAGGTCAGGTTAGAGGCCCAGCCCGAGTTATCGCCCATTTCGCCTCGGCCGTTGGCGATCATGTTGAAGCCCGCGCCGATCAGGACTTGCTCGGCGGTGATCTTGCCCGCCAGGAGCTTCGCCGTGAAGATCTTGTTTGCTACGGACGAGTCCATAGTCGCGGAACTCGCGTAAAGGTTCGCGATATCCGCGGTCTGGAAAGTCGCCGTGCTTGCCGCGATCTTCTGGGCTACGGCCGAAATGATGTTTGCCGTTCCGGCCGTGAGCTTTCCAACGTCCAGGTTCGCGATCACTTCGGAGCGGATCGGGCGCTCGGTCCAGGTGGACGCGATACCCGTCGCCGTTTGCTGCCACTGACCGATAACCTCGCCCGTTGCGTTTACACGGAACCAGGTCGAGCCGAAGGGCGCGACGCCGGAAGGTGCAGCGGTCGAAAAGAGGTTCTTTGAGGCGTTGTCAGCAGCGGCCTGAGCAGCAGCGGCGGCCGTCTTTGCGGCGTCGGCGGTGGACTGAGCCGTAGCAGCGGCACTAGCCGCGTCCGTGGCTGCCTTGTCCGTGACGACAACCCAGGCAGAGCCGTTCCAGCGCTTGGGAGCGTTGAGGTTGCCCGTCGTGTCGATCCAAAGAGTCGTAGCCTTTCGCATGGCAACGGCCGGAGCGGTGGACTGGATCAAGACGTCAGCCTTGCTCGTGGCGATACCGGCCGCGCTTGCGGCGTCGCTCTTCGCCGTGTCAGCGGTCGACTGAGCGGCACTTGCAGCGGAGTTAGCGCCAGCGGCCGAGGAGATCGCGGCCTGAGCGTTGCTCTCGGCGGTACCGGCCAGGGAGTGAGCGGCGTCAGCCTTGGACTGAGCAGCGGAAGCAGCAGCGGCCGCAGCGTCAGCAGCAGACTTAGCCGAGGCGGCGTCAGACTTGGCAGTGTTCGCCGTCGACTGAGCCGTAGCGGCTGCCGAGGCGGCGTCAGTAGCGGCCTTGTCAGTTACGACGGTCCAGGTCGAAGTCGTCGCGTTCCAACGCTTCGGAGCGTTGAGGTTGTTCGTTGTGTCGATCCAGAGCGTCGTCGCCTTCCGCATGGCGGTTACCGGCGTCGTCGACTGGATCAGGACGTCAGCCTTACCGCTGGCAATGCCAGCAGCGCTAGCCGCGTCGCTCTTCGCCGTGTCAGCGGTCGACTGAGCGGCCGAGGCTGCCTGGGCGGCGTTGCTCGCATTGGTTGCAGCGTTAGCCGCGTCTGTCTTCGCCGAGTCGGCGGTCGTCTGAGCCGTAGCGGCGGCGGTCTTGGCCTCCTCGGCCTTACCGCTCGCGGCGTTTGCAATGCTCTGGGCGTTGCTTGCGGCGGCTGCCGCGTTGTCCGCTGCCGTCTGGGCCGTAGCTGCCGCTGTCTTTGCAGCGTCAGCCGTGCTCTTCGCCGTAGCCGCAGCAGCGGCGGCGTCAGTGGCCGCCTTGTCAGTGACGACAACCCAGGCGGAACCGTTCCAGCGTTTGGGAGCGTTGAGGTTGCCCGTCGTGTCGATCCAAAGAGTCGTGCTCTTCTGCATCCCGGCGCTCGGGGTCGTGCTCTGGATCAGAACGTCGCCCTTGCTTGCGGCGACGCCCGCAGCACTCGCGGCGGCTGAAGCGGCGGCGTCTGCCGCGCCCTGGGCGGTCTGGGCCTTCGTTTGCGCCGTGTCGGCGGTCGTCTGGGCCGTGGATGCTGCCGAAGCTGCCGAAGAGGCGGCGGTCTTTGCAGCGTCCGCCGTGGTCTGGGCGGCTGCCGCTGCCGTGGCTGCCGCACCTGCCGTGCCGAAGACCTCTTCGAGGTCGGCCTCAGCCTGGGCGAGACGTTCAGCCGAGGCGGCGAGGTCAGTCTCGGCTTGCTCCAGACGCTCGTCGCGCTCGGCGTGAGCGGCGGCGAGCTCTTCCTGGGCGATCTCCAGGGCGGTGAGGCCCTCCTTTACGACGGGGATCTCCTTACCGGCCTGGACGCCGGACTCGACGGCGGCCGGGAGTCGGAGCGTCTCCCCGTTGATCGAGATAGTCGAGTTTGAGAATTGGCCGTTTCGTTCCAGTCCGCCGAGGCGACGCTGGAGATCTGAAAGTTCGCGAGCGAGTTTCTCAGCGGACTGGGACAAAATTTAGCCTCCGTAGGTGAATGAGTCAGATCGGGCGAGGTTCAGGACCGCCGTCGTTTCTGAAGTGAGAGCCCAGCCAGTGACGCGACACCACAGATCGACGTCGCCGAGCCAGGGGATAGTCGCCTGGATAAGGACGTCGTCGCCGAGGTTCCAGGAACCAATCGGGGCGTTTGGGTGATCGCGTACTGTGACTTGGGAAATGTCGAGTGTCTTTTGTCGTCGCTGGAGCTCGGCGCGGATTAGTGAGTCCATGCGGGCGACAGAAGAGACGTCTTTGGCCGTGTAAACAGCCGGTCGGCGAAGACGTCCGTCGCGTATTGCGGTAGTTCGGCGAAGAGCTCCCACGCCCTCGCCAGCGCCCAGGCCGACTACCTCG
Source organism: Paenarthrobacter sp. TAF1 (assembly GCF_052113825.1). Taxonomy (NCBI): domain Bacteria; kingdom Bacillati; phylum Actinomycetota; class Actinomycetes; order Micrococcales; family Micrococcaceae; genus Paenarthrobacter; species Paenarthrobacter sp. TAF1. The sequence continues at coordinate 236,575 of NZ_JBFRDO010000002.1, read as the reverse complement.
TTAGAGAAGTCCTCGCCGTCGAGCGTCGGGGAGACGACGTCGGCGATATTGTCGCCTTGGATGAATGCGAGATCGTCCCGGCGACGGCCGAGACGCGGGTAACCGATCCGGAGCTCGTGCTTGACCTCGTCGCCTTCCCAAAAGTGCCGCTCTTCGTAATCGAAGGGCGTCTCTTTGGCGAGGGAGTCGATCTCGGAGCCACAGTCGGGCGTCTCCCACCAGTTGAGCTCGTAGGGCCCGCTCTGGAAGGCCACGGACTCGCCGGAGCCGGTCGTAAACTCGACGTCCTTCGGCTCAGTGCCGAGACGGACGGGAGTCTTCGAGCCAGTCACGGCGACGTCCAGGTTGCCGTCGGCGTATCCCTGGACGTGCTGCCAGATATGCGCGACGACGTCGGCCGGGTCGACGCCGATCTTTGAATAGGTGCCGGTGTAGGGGATGCCGTGGGGGTATGTCGCGAAACCTGCCGCCTCGATCGTCCAGGTCGGCCCCTGGAAGCCGGAACGGACCACGATCCCGCCCCAGCGAATTTGACCGTCGGCCTCGGCGTAGATGATCGTTCCCCACTCCTCCAGGAGGAGGCGGCCGTCAGGAGCTCGGAGCCCGCCGACGTCCGGGGTAACCGTTCCACGGAGCGAGCCCGCGCCGGAGAGATCCCAGCGGAGTTCCTCTCGATTGAGAGGGAGCTCCATATCCAGGAACTCGCCGGTTATGGCTCGCTGGGCAATGTAGCGCCAGCGACTCATACGGCCGCCTCGTAGAACTGAGCTTCGAGGACATATTGCGTCTGGGGCCGGGTCCGGAGGAGGCCGGTATAGCCGGTACGCCGGAGCCCTTCCAAAGCGATCGGAACGTCAAGACCCTGGAAGGCCGTAACGTCGACCTCGAACCAAACGGACTGATTGACGTGCTCGGCGCCCGTCGGGAGATCCAAGTCGACAGGGACGGAAGGACCGGCCAACGTGTCGAGCTTGATCCGGAGATCGCCGATGAAGCCGGGGGCGACGTGAGCAACACTATTGACGTCCATCCGGATAAACGCCTTCGTTGCCCAGGGGGGAACGGGGAGCTTGATCGAGGAGTTGACGCCGTTGCCGGACGGCGGCCAGAACGTGAACGTCGAAGACGTCAGATCCTTGTCCTTCGCCCCAGCCGGGATGATCTTCACGTAACGGCTTTCGCGAGGGAGAGCCAGCTTGCGAAGGTCCGTAATCATGGCCGACGTGATCGTTCCCGTCGACGCTGGAATGTCGACGCGGGCGAGAGTGATCGCGGAGCGGCCGGAGTAGGCCGGAATGTCCTGGAGTCGCTTCGTACCGGCCGGGACGTTGGAGATTACCCGCGTGTAAACGTAGGGGCCCACTCGCGGGTCGGTCGGATTCTGCCAGGGCTCACCGGCCATAAACGGGTCTTCGATCTGGGCCACGATCAAGTCGACTCGACCGGCGCCGGAGCCAGTCGGCGCAATAGCGACGACGTCCTCGATCGGATTACGGGCGACGTAGGTCTGAGAAGTACCGCCCGCTGCCCGGTTCCTCACCAGGGCCGCGCCAGCAGCAACGCGGACAGAGCCGCCAGGAACAGCCAGGGGCCGAACCTTCAAGTCGCCAGGGGTCACAATGCCCTCGGCGCCAGAGGTCGCGGCGTAGGCCATGAGGCGGGCAACTTCGGGGGAGTGCTGAGCGCCGCCACCGACAAACCACGGAACAGAGTCCCAAGCCATAAATTTTCTCCTTCTAGGGGGTTGTGTAGGCGTCGCGCCAGCGGGTCGTTACGCTGGCGGTGCCGGAGTCGGAAGTGCCTCGGAGGACGAGCTCGTAGGAGCCGGGAGGAATAGCGGCCTTTGAAAGCCGCGTAGAGGTACGGGTGAGAGAGCCAGCCACGCTCGCGCCGTTCCGGAGGATCGAACGGACCCAGGGCCGCGTATCGACGACGAGCTTCTGATCGAAGGCGAGGGACGTCCGAAACTCCATCTTCAGGAGGCCGACGATCTCGACAATGGGGTTCACGATCGGGCCCTGGATCTCGAAGACCGGCCACGTCGAAACCTCGCCGCCGACACGGATCACGGTCGAGCGGTCAGAGGTCGCGGTCGTTGCCAGGGGAGAAGCCAGGGGAGCAATGAGGCCGCCCCCAGGCGGAGGCTGAAGGGCGACGTTCACGGATTGCTCGCCGCTGTACCAAACGTCTTCAGCGCACGCGAAGTCAGCCACGACGTGAGCGAGTCCCTGGGGGAGGTACTCGTCATTCGAGGCGAAACGCCGGGGACGGCCGAAAGTGACTCGACCGCCTCCCGACGTCAGCATTGCTACAGCGCCGGGAGACTGACGGATCTTGTCAGCCCTCCAGGCTTTGCCCAGGCGCCCCAGGAGCGTTCGCCCGTCGTCCTCGTCCTTCCCGTCCACGGCGAGCTCGAACGTGATCGTCCGGCCGCCGTGGAAGTCAGCCCCGAAGATAACGCCGTCCGCCCGAGGGCGAGCGGCGTCTTCAGAGTGGATCTCGGTCGGGCCGAGATCCGGGGCTTCAGTGAACACAAAGCGGGAGGCGATAGTGCCGAAGGTCAGCGCCTCGCCTGGATAGGACAGGAGCCAGTCGTTAGGCATATACGCCTCCTCGTTTGATACGTCGGGTATGGAAGAGAACCTCGTCCATGTCCTCGCGGACGCTGCCGGAAGACTGGAGGGTGAGAGAGCCGATCAACGGCGAGCCGCTCGGCGTCGTGCCGTCGCCAGGAGCGCCGGTAACGGAGCCCGCCTCGACGTCCGGAGACGAGAAGGACGGGGCAGGGGGAACGAGGGACTTAGCCGCCTTTTTGACGTGCTTCGAGCCCTTCGTGATACCGACGGCCATGCCCTGAGCGGTGAAGTCGCCGATCTCCATAAAGACGCGAGAGGGCGAGTGGATGCCGAGGAGGTTCTTCGCGAAGTCGATCGCGCCGCCGATAGCGTCGCCGATAGCCTTCCGAACCGCGTCGACCGCGCCGCCGATGCCGTTGGCTAGGCCCTGCATGAGGTCTTTACCAACCTGGAGCATCTTCGAGCCCATATCGCCCATGGCGCCGGAGATCTTTCCCCAGAGGCCAGAGAAGAAATTGACCACGGAAGAAATGCCGTTTTGGACGCCGGTCGTGATGTTGTTCCAGACGCCCGCCAGGAACGAGGAGATCCCGCTCCACACGTTGTTCCAGACTCCCGAAATGAACGAGAGCCCCGCGCCGATCAGCGAGCCGACCAGGTTGATCGCGCCGGACACGGCCGCGACGATCAGGTTCCAGACGCCGGAGAGGATATTTCCGATGCCGGTCCATACCTGATCCCAGTTGCCGGAAATGATCCCGGTTACTACCTGGATAATTCCCTGGATGATCTGCATTGCCGCCGTGATCACGTTGGCGATTACGCCGAAGACCGTCACGACGACGGGCATAAGAGCGTTGATCGCCGGGATCAGGAGGCCCATTAGGAGATCAATCAGAGGACCGATCGCCGTAATGATGTTGCTGAAGATCGAGATAACGGGCGGGAGGATCGCCGTTACGAGGTTCGTAATGATGGGCGTCAGTTGCGTTATCAAGGTCGTCACGAGCGGAAGCACGGCCGCGAGGACGTCCATAATGATCGGCGCAAGCTGTGTAAACGCATTGCCGAGGAGCGTCACGATCTGGACGACGGCGGGCATGAGAGCGACGAAAGTTCCGGTCAGTGCCGACACGATCGCCGATATCGTCGGCTGGAGTTGCTGCATGGCGACCAGCAAGACGCCGGAGACTGCGATCCCAAGTTGCTTGAAGGCGTCCAGGAGGACCGGGAGCACCGGCTCAATCGCTCGGAAGATCACACTCAGCGGCGAGAATGCGGACACGAGGCCGAAGATCTGAGGGATCAGCGGGAGGATCGCGTCGAAGACCGGCCGGACAGCGTTCGCCACTTGCTCGAAGAAGCCAGGAAGGCCGGAACTCGTCACGTCGCCGTCGTTCGCTTTCCAGGCGGCGCCGAAGGCCCTCACGGCGCCCTGGAGCTCAGTCCAGGTGACCTTGAACTGATTGAACAACGGGAAAAGCGGCTGAAGCTGGGTTCGGACGTCCAGGAGGACGCCGACGAGCGGGGAGTCTTCCTCGACGTTGAATGCCTCGCGGAAAGCCGTCGTGAAGTCGCCCGTCTTCATGAGGCCCACGAGAGCGTCCCAGGACTTCCCGACGCCGCCCTGACCGAGCCAGTCGGCCCAGCCCTGGAGGATCGGGATCGCGTTGTTATTGATCCAGCCGAACGTCGACGTCAGGACGGGGAGGAAAGCACTACCGATAGCGGCGGTGATGTTTCCCCAACCGGCTTTCATCCGTTCCAGTTGGCCGGAGTAGGTCGAGGCTTCCTTTGCGAAGTTGCCGTGAGCGTCGGCGGTCTGCTTTGTGATCAGCGAGAGGATCGCGGCCTTTTTGGCCGTGTCGTCGTACTCGCCGCCGACCTTCTGAGCGCCCATAGCGGCGGCCTCAGCTTCGACAGCCGCAGCATTCAGAGTTACGCCGTACCGCTCGATCGGGTCCATTTCACCCTTCAGGGCGGAGGAAAGGGCCTCGACGGCTTCGGTCGTCGTACCGCCGAACATGGAAGCCATATCGGCGCCCTGAGTGATCAGCTCGTTCGTCTTGCCCGCGAGCTGATCCATGGGGATACCCGCGTTTTTCAACTGGGAACCGATCAGCGTTCCCAGGGTGTTGTACTCGTTCTTTGTCAGACCGACGGACATAGCCGCCTGATTCGACCAGTTGAGCATCTGGGCCGAGGAGCCCTTGAAGACCGTCTCGATCGCGCCGATGCTCTGCTCTAGCTCACCGGCCGCAGCAATTGACTTCGTCACGAAGCCACCGATCGCGGCGGTACTTACGATTGCCAGGGCCGGGGCGACGAGGCCCTTGAAGGCGCCAGCGAAGGCGCCCCCGGACTTCTCGCCGCCCGACTTACCGGCCTTCGCCATAGGGCCGTCGACCTCGCCGCTAAGAGCGGACGCGAACCCTTTCGCGGACGGAATGACCGTCAGGGTCGCATAGCCGACATTGGACACATAGCCTCCTTTAGGAAGTAGGCGCGGACCTCGCCTTTTGGCGCTCTAGGGCGCGACGAAGTTCCGCGTAACGGGATGCCCGCTTAGGCTGAGGCCGCTCGGGGTGCGGCTTGCCAGTCCAGGCTTGGTAGAGGTCGGCCAGGAGGAAGGCGTGAACGTCCCAGCCGGTGGGAACTTCGCTCGCGGCTCGGGCCGTGGCGGAATCGACCGGGAGGCAGTTGATCAGGACGGAAAGGCGCCGGAGCGAGAGCTCGCCTCGCCAGAAGTCCCCGAGGTCGACGTGGTAGAAGCGCTGAAGATCGGCTTCTACCGTGTCCGTGTCCTCGAAGAGCAGCGAGACGAGCGCCGCTAGTTTCCCGCGATACCGAGGGCCTTCTGGATCTCCTTGACGAAGTCATTCACGACGCCGACCTTCGGCTTCGTCGCCTTGAATGCGTTGTGCTGATCTTCGCCGAGGACCAAACGGAGGAAGGTCGCGATCTTGCCGGACTCGTAGGCTTCCAGGGCCTCGTAATCCCATTCGGTCGTCGGGTCCAGGAGGTAGTCGATGCCGTGGAAAGTGAAAGGGATCTGCTCGTTCAGGGCTTCAGCGGCGGTGGCGTTCTTAGTCATGGGGTGCTCCTTAGCGCGGGTCAGGAAGTAGAGGAGTGCGCGGGTTAGGAAAAGCAAGAGGAGAGCCCCCCGCGCGGGAGCTCTCCTCTTAGGTGGCCGCTGACTACGGAGCAGCAGCCGGGTCTTTCTCGACGGTCGTGTAGAGCGTGCCGTCAGATTCGGGGTAGACGACGACGGTGATCTCGTAGATCGTCGGCTCGGTTTCCGATTCCTTGATTTCGCCGACCTCGATCACTTCGGCGCTCTTGGCGAAGCGGCGCTTTTTCTTGCCGCCGTCGGTGACCTCGAAGCCAACCGCGAAGCGGGCGCCAGCCTGGGGCGCCTTGATCTTGCCGGTACGGACGCCGGTCGCGACGGTACGGGTCGAGCCAGGGTTGACCAGCTGGAAAACAACGTCGTTGTCTTCGAGGGCCACGAACTTGAAGGTTCGCTTGTGCTTGGACGCGGTACGGCGGAAAAGCATCCCGCCCCAGGCGTAGTGTTCCGAAGAGTCGCCTTCGCGGCCTTCGGTAATGCCGTCCTCGCCGTCCAGGAGGCCGACAGCCTTCCAGGCAACGGCCCAGGCCGCCGTTACGTCAGCCGGGCCAGCGGTGCTTTCCGGGGCAATGAAAACGTCGGCGCCGGTCCAAAGTGCAGTGTTCTTAGCGTCACCCGCCATGGGTGCTCACGCTCCAATCTTTAGGTCAGTTGAACCGGCTGGAGCCGGGTCGTGATGGTGAAAAACGAGAGGGGGAGGCCCGTCTCGTCGTCGGTCGTGGGGAGAGGCCCGGTGACGGACGTAGAGCCTCGGATCTCGGCGCTACTGGCGGTCAGGAGGAGGGCCTCGCAGATCGCCGCGAGCTTCTCGGCGAGTCCGACGTCGCGGTGGTAGACGAGGACGCGGATCGTTGCTCGGCCGTCCAGGCGGGCGTCTCGGAACTTGCCGTCAGAGCGAACCTGGACGTAAGGCAACGGGCGGTTTTCGTCGGCGCCAGGGAGATCCTTCGTCGAAACCGTGGCGCCGAGGACGGCGGGCTCGGAACGGCGGACCAGAAGAGCGCGGAGGAGGTCGCGGACGGCTAGCTGAGCGTCCGGAAAGATGATCGGCTCTCTCACTTACGCCGTCGCTTCACTTCCAGGCCCGCAGCCGAGGCGGCCTTGACGAGATAGCCTCGCTTGGCCTCGATCGCGAGCCCTGCCGGATGCGCGAGCGTGATATCCACGGCGGGACGAGCCGACAGACGGCCACCGGCCGCCGTTCGGGAGCGCGTCACGACGTCTACTGGCTTGCCGGAGGCTGTAGGAGCCCCGACATTGCCCTTGACGGACTGACCGAGGCTCTCGACCGCGTCGGCGACCTCAGCACGCCGGAGAACCTCGGCGATACCTCGGCTATCGAGCTTCAGTTTGCGGGCCATGGAGCTCCTTTCAGGAGGTCACGAGGCGCGTCAGAGTGGCCGTCGTGAAGGTTTCAGTAGCGAGGCCGGCTCGGACCTCGGGAGTCCCGTCGATCCGCCATAATTCGGCCTTGATTTCGATCCGGTCGTTCTCCTGGAGGCCAGGATCGCCAGGAACAAAAAGCCTCTTTTCGTTCTCGCTGACGTGAACCGTCGCGCCGTCCGCGTCAGTGGACGAGACAGCCTGGATATGCGCCCCGATCAGCGGGACGGGCTGGGCAACCGTCCAGTCTTCGACCGGGTCGCCGTAAGAATCAGTGGTCATATTCGGCCTCAGTCGGTAAATGACAGGGGAGAGGCCGGGGACATTCAGAAGCATTCGAGATCCTCTTCAGAGAGCAACGGGAACCCCTCGCCGCCCTCCTCTTGGCCCTCCTGGAGGACGTAATAGGTGCCGTCTACTTTCACGAGTACGGCTCGTAGGCGCTCGGGGTACGGATGGAGCCCACAAAGCCACCGGAGCGGCCAGAAGCGGCTCGGCGGATCTGGGCAACCTCTCGGGCCGTCAGGTAGACGCCGGAGGTATCGGTCAGGCCGATGGAACGCTCGCCCAGGGACTCGTTTTCGATCCCTCGGGGGTTTTCAAACTCGCGACGAGCGGCCTTCAGGACGACGAGGCGGACCACCTTCGGGCAGTCGGTTTCCCACTTGGCGGCCTTCGCTTCGGAAGCTTCAGCCAGGGCCAGGATCGCGGCGTCTTCCAGCGCCTTCTCGGCGCGGCTCTTGTCGACTCCCTCCAGCGAGCCCGGAACAAGGCCCAGGCGTTGCTCTAGCTCGCTAAGAGGAGGTTCTATGGGTAAAGGCACGTTTCGACTCCTTTCAGGAGCTCAGAGAGCCGTAGAGCGCCCCGCGAAGGGCGCCCTACGGATCTCAGCCGGACTAAACGGCGACGGTGCTCGTCTTCACGCGGACAATGCCGCCGTTCGGGATCTCGGTAACGGTGGCCGTGCCGCCCTTGCTCTGACCGTTCACCGGTGCGCCGTCGTTGTAGGTGCGCTCGATCTTGTAGGTAGGCAGGAGAGCCACGCCGGAGAAGGTCGAGACGAACGAACGGTCGACGGTCTTCTCAGCCAGGTAATCGCGCATGTAGCGGAGGCTGAAGCCCTTCTCGTTCACGGTCGCGCCGAAGCTCGCGCCCTGGGGCACTACAGGGGCGCGGGTAACGAGGGTGACGGCGTCGCGGTGGAACGCGATAATTTCGTCCTCGTCCAGGCGGGTGTTCTCCACGATCGTGAAGCCTCGCACCTGACCGACGTTTGCCTCGCGCAGAGCGGCGGTGGAGCCGGACTGAGAGGCGTCGGTCAGAACCTTGGAGTCGAGCAACTGGGCGTAAACCTCAGTGCCGACGGCGACGTTCAGGCCGGAGGCAGAAACGCCGTTGTCGCGGAGGATCTTGCGGATCGCGGTGAAGGTGCGAACCGGGTCGTTCTCGTCGTAGGCGACGGAAGTCGTCTCTTCGACGCCCTGGAGAGCGGTCGCTACGCGGTGTTCCAGGAGGTCGACCACGGCGGCGGCCTGGGGCGCCAAAACCTGCTTGGAGAAGTCTGTCAGGTTGAGGGTCAGATCCTTCTCGGACAGCGGAACGGCGCTGTAGTCGTGAGCGCGGTTCAGGTTGATCGTGTGGAACGTCTCGGCGATCTCGTCCATGAGGATGGAGTTAGTAACGTCGTCGATCGCACGAGAGCGGGCGACGAGGGTCGTCGGGATCGCCAGGGCGACAGGAGCGCCGCCCTTGCCACCGGCCATGAGGTCGTTCTCGAAGTTGCGAGACACGAGGCCGGACAGGAGGGCGTCCTCGTTCACGAGGGAGGCCAGAACGCGAGCGGCTTCGCCGGGAGTGTAGAAGTCGTTTGCCATGAGGGAATGTGTCCTTTACAGGTAGAGGGGAGGGGGAGGAGTGAGCAAGCTCTAACGCTCGCGAGCGGCCTTAGCGATTGCGTCGGGGTCGAAGGGGGCCGGGGCGTCGCCGCCGTGGCCTGGGACGAGGTTCGGCTTCGGCGTACCGGGAAGCTCAGCGGGCTTTTCGCCGTCTTTGTCGGCGGGATTGTCGCCGTCAGCGGGCTTGCCGATCTTCGCGAGGCGCTCGGCCTTGCTCATAAGCTCGTCTTCCGTTTCGCCGGTCAGGAGATCGGAGAACTCTTCGAGCTCGGGGTGCTTCCGAAGCACCTTCTGGAGAGCCACGTCGCGGTCCTTTTCCTTCGCGGTCTTTTCAAGTTCCGCGAGGCGATCCGTGAGCTTCTGGATCTCGGTCTTACCTTCGGAATCGGAGGCGTCCTTCTCGACCTTCAGGTTGTCCCGTTCGGTCTTCAGGTCGTCGCGTTCCGTCTTCAGGCCAGTCACTTCGGCGCGGAGGTTCTGGACTAGACGCCAAGCCTTCTCGGCGTCAAAGTCGTCGCCCCAGGGATTCTCGCCTTCAGGCTTCGAGTCCTTGGTCGCGTCGGTGTTCTGTGCTTCGGTGTTTGCCATGTGTAAACGTCCTCCTGGGACGGGTAGGCGCCTCGTACCTGACGGAGCGCGGTGATTTTGGGCATGAAAAAACCCGCCAGGGCCGAAGCCGAAGCGGGTTATTCAGTGGGAGAAGTTACTCTCCCCATTCCTTCCTTACGTCCGCGATTATCGCGGGGAGGAATTGATCGTTTGGAGTTGTGTGGAGTGTCCGCGAGAGGATCTCGTCCCACAACTCGCGGGCCGGGACGCCTCTCTCGGCGCCGTCATTCATGAGTCCTCGGACGAGCTCGCGGATCACATAGCCGAGCTTCTCGGCGTCGATCTCGGAGAGGAACGCGAGCCGGTCTGGATCTTGATAGATCAACCAGCCCACAGTCTCGTCGTCAGGAACCCAGATTCTCGCGACCGTTCCAATCGCTTCCCAATCAGGCGCCGGGTAGCGCTTCGGGGAGTAACTGAGAATGAACGGCTCGGAGGCTCTGTCTTCGAGCATCCATATCTCCTTTCGATAGTCACGTCAAGCTTAGCACGCGAGTCGCCTCACGCTACTGGAACGGCTTCGAGGCCGGGGTCGGGGTTGCCGTCCGGCCAAATTCGATCGGGTCGACGTCCTTCGGGATCGCCTCAGCTTCGACAACCCAGTGGTGACCATTCGGGGACTTGTAGACGTTGTGAATGTAGATGCTCGTCGAGCGAGCCAGGAGCATTTCCCGCTCGCCGTGGTACTGGCTGAAGGGATCGACCCAGGAAACGGGATATCCCTCGGGAATGCGGATCTTCATCTGTACGGAGCCGCCGAATGAGGAGTTATCGGCCGCGCCGGACATAGCCGTAGACGTGTAGCCGTGGTTCGTCTGGACGGAGCCGATCAGATCCTCGGGAGGCGGCGGCGGTAGGCTCCTGGAGCGGTTACCGTCGGCCAGGGCGAACTCGTCCCAGCCGGTGCCTCGCGTCACGATAAAGTCCTCGGTCGCCGTGTGGAACGCGCCGTCAGCGTCGCGGGTCACTGGGCCCCAGGAGTCCGAAGGGACTTTATCGGGGTCGGCCAGCTTGCGAAGCGACTCGTTCCAGGGCCGGTAAGACCCGCCAGTGTACTTATACAGCGCGTCTTTGCCTGGGCCCTCGGCGGGGATCTTGTAGCTCTTGTTTGCCCACTCGACCGCCTCGCGGTTCGTCTGGAAGATCCGAGCGCCGTCCATGCCTTTCGCGACGGACGTCACGCCGTTTACCTCGCGCCACTCCTCGATATAACGCTTGTAGCGCGTCATTCGGTTGCGGTAGGCGGTCAGCTCTTTCTTGTACGCCGCAGCGGCGCCAGGAATAGGCTCGTCGGCCTTTTTGATCGCCTTCAGCGCGTCCTCGTAGAGGGCGTCGTCGAGGTAATGCATGGTCTTTAGCTGAGCCAGCGCGGCCGTGTCGTGATTGTCGATCACGCGGCGGACGAGGCCATAGTTGAGCGACTTCGTCAGGTCGTTCTTCGGGTTGCCGGTCTTCGCGGCGAAGTCCGAAAAGCGCTTTTTCATAGCCTCGTGCCACTCGTCAAAAGCAGCGGGGCCGAGGGTCGTCGCGGGCTTCGGCTCGATCGGCTTTACCGGGGCGGGCTTGCCCTGCCATTTCTTGATCTTCGCGGCTTCAGCGGCGGCCTTCTTCGCCTCTTCCTCGGCGGCCTTCTGGGCGGCCAGGGTTTCGGCTTCGCGTGCTGCCTTCTCGGCTTCAGCCTGGGCGACTCGTTGCGTCTCGTAGGCCGCCTGGGCGGACTTGCGAGCCTCGACGATCACCGGGGAGGCAATGTGCTTAGCGACCTTCTCCGTGAACGTCTGGAAGACCGGAGAGCCTGGATCATTCACGGCGGCGCCGTAGAACGAGCGCCACTCGTTGATATTGAGCGTCGTACCCTTCGAGCGGCCGGGGAGCGGGTTACCGTCCTCGTCGACGCCGTCCCAGAGGCGGCGCAGGGCCAGGGCGTCAGGGCTCCAGCCGTCGTGAGGGTCGCCCTTGAAGAACGGCCGGACAGAGCAGCCGCAGCCGTTATGAGCGCGGAAGCGGGCCGTTTCCTTGCTCTTGTAATCCGGTCCACGGCTTAGGAGCATGGCGCAGAAGTGGCAAGGTTGGCCGTCGGAGACGCGGCTCCAGCCGAGGGCGTCTTTGTCGTTCTGGACGAGCTTGATCAGCCCTTGCCTGGGCGCTTCCAGGGTAAGGCGCTTGCCGACGGCGAGGGTCTGCTTCTTCGCAGAGTTGAGGGCCTCCTGGAGGCCGACGCCGGTCGAGAGTTGTTTCTTGATCGAGACAGGGCCGGTCATGAGGAGGGCCTGAGTCGAGCGGAAGATATCGAGCTTCGGGACGTCGATCGCAGGGATCGCAGAATCGAAGCCAGCGCCCCTCTTCGCCGCGCCGTAGTAATCGGTGGCGGTCTTCAGGGCTAGCCCGCGTCCGGCCGAAACGAGGGCCAGAGCGGAGCGGAGGTAGGTCGGGAACGTCGCGTCGAGGTTCGCCGGGTCGAGGCCCTTATCGAACGCTACAGCGAGGCCAGCCTGGACGGCGGCGGCGTCGCGTACTTGCTTCGCCATGTGATCCTGGGAGAGGCCCACTAGGTTCGCCATTGTGGGCCTCCCTTCAGGATTACTAGGCCGCGCTCGTTCCGTTGAGCGCGTCGGGGTTGGGTGTTGCGGTCTGACGTTGCATTTCCGCGACGAGGCCGCCGAGGAGATCCGTCTCGTCCTTGATCGACTTCCAGTAAGCGACGTCGGTATCCGTGATGCCGGGGATCTTTTCCCACAGAGCCTCGACGGGGACGCTGAGCATCTGGGCCATTTTTCCGAGGGCGTCCACGGTCTGAGCCAGGGAGCGGGCCTCGGTATCGCGCCAGCGCACTTGTGAGGAAGTGTCGATAGCGCCCTGGGCGTCGCCAGCGGCGAGAGACGCAAGGCGGAAGGTCGACTCCCAGGACTCGCCGAAGAGAGTCTCGTATTCGGAGATCTTCCGCTGAGTGCTTGCCTCCATCTGGGCCAGCGCGTCAGCCGAGAGGTTGACGAGGTCGCCGGTGAGGATATTCGGCGAGATCTGGGCAACGGCCGCCAGGGTCCGAACCGTGTTGTCGTAAGCGGACATATGGCCGGTGAGCTCGGTCTGAGCGAAGTCGCCAAACTTGGCGCCCTCGGAGTCCGCGATCCATAGGCGGTCGATCGCCGCCTGGAAGGGCTCGACGGCGTTACCGTCTTCGTCCTCGGGGATCGCAAGGCCGGAAGCCCAGCGCTGGCGGAAGCTCGCATACTGGAGCGCGATCAGCGTCGAGAAGACCACTTCGTTTACACGGTCTTGGAGGGTCTTCAGCGGGAGGATAATCCCTCGCGCTTCGCCGTCCAGGCGGTCGCGGAAGCGGACCAGGGGCGTGTAGCCGAGATTGTGATCGTCGACGCGGGACAGCCGCCACTTGTCGGAGTCCTTCGGCTTGGCGAACGTGTAAACGCTCTCCTTGTCGTAGAGCTCGATCAAGCGCGTTCCGTCGATCGTCGTTCCCTTGCGGTTTATGCCAACCTCGGGAAATTCGTCGTCCTCGTCCTGATACCACGCCGCAGAGCGGAGCGGGGAGAGGGGCTTGATCAGCGGCACGCGGCGCGTCTGGAGCGTCCCAGGAAGGACGAGATTGTAAGACGTGCCGTAATCCAGGGCGCCTCGGTGAGTGATGCTCTGGCGGGCGTCCAGGCGGTTCGCTTGCCACCATTGCCAGCCGGTCACGTTCTCGCCGGAGTTCGCCGGACGGTAGCCGTCCACGAAGAGCCCCTTTGCGAACGTGTCGGACAGGAGCGGCGTCCAGTTCGTGATCGAGCGCTTCGCTAGGTGCTCGTACTCCTTTTTCGCGCCTCGGGGCATGTAAGGCATATCGTGATCGCCTTCGAGGTAGCGCTTCACGAGGCCGAGACGGCCCTCTCGCCGGAGGTCGTTCTCTAGCTGATCGTCGAGGCGTCCAGCTAGTGCGGCGTCTATAGCCAAGTTGCCTCCTTTCGAGAGGGGTCGGGGTTAGAAGCCAATGAGTCGGCCAGGGGCGCGGCGCTTCTTCCTCAGGCCGCCGTCGGACAGGACGCGGGTCCGTGCCATACGGGCGAGCACCATGGAAGCGACGGCGTCGATTTTCTTCGGGGACTCTTTCGTTTCCTTGCCGAAGTAGACGCCCCAGCGGTTCACGCGGCGGCGGGCGTTGTGGACGTGTCGGGTCAGGACTTCCTCGGCCTTGATCTCGGCGAGCGGGACGGTCGAGGAGCCAGCGATAAGGCGGTGATCGTTCCAGGGGAGCTCGCCGTCGGTGATCGCCCGGTGAAGGGCCTCGACGGCGCGGGTAGTGTCCATCTGGTGACCGCGCATATCCCAGCCGATCGCGTGGCGGGTTGTGGCCTTGACGAGCAACCGCTCGCCGTAGGCGTCCCTCCAGGCGTCGACGTCCGTCTCCCAGTAGGCAACGTCACTGAAGAACGCGACGACGTCCAGGGTCGAGAATGCGTGATCTACCGCGTCGCGGACCTGATCCTTTGGAACTTCCCAGCCGTTACCGGCCGGACCTTCCGGCTTCTCCCAGATCGCCAGGAGAAACACGGCGCCGTCGTCGACGCGGCACGCGACGAGCGCGGTCGAGTCGTCAGTCAGCGAGCCGTCAAAGCCGAGAGTGACCATGTCGCCCTTTTTGCGGGCGTCAGGGATGCCGAAGTGCAGCGGCCGGAGCTCGGGGTTTCGGTTCTTCGCCCATTCAGCCGGAGCAACCCAGGAGTCAGCGGCCGCCACGATCTGATTCAGATAGAAGCGGCGGGCTTCCTCGGGAGGAGTGTCCGGGTCGTAGATCTCGGCGAGGATGCGCTCCAGGTCGACCCATATCGCGTCGCCATACGCGGCGCGGAGGCCCGCCAGGACCGCCTTCTCGTCGGCGAGGTCGATATCGCCAGGAGCTTCGCGGGTGTCGTAGAGCAGACCCTTCGAGCGGGTCCGTCCTTCGACCATTGCTCTCCAGGCGAGGTAGGACTTTTCGGCGACGGAGTCGTGACCGGGCTCGTGAGCGTTGGTTGTCTCGACCACTCGGGCGGCGCCGTCTCGCGACTTGGCGAGGTTACGCCGGACAACGCGGGCGAGCTTGTGGCCGCCGTTCGTCGCTGACCAGTGGTGAGTTTCGTCCATGATCGCGAAGGACGGGCGGGCGCCTTCCTGGGAGGAGGAGCTCGCCGTGATCGGGACGATCTTCCCCGTCGCGGTCAAGATGCGGGTCATACCGACGTCCAGGCCGAAGTCGTCGACCAGGGCCGAGTCTTCGCACATGGCCCGGATCGCGTCGAAGGTGTTTTGCGTCTGAGTCTCAGACACGCCCGCGATCACGATCCAGGGCTTAGGGTGCCGGATAGCGATCGGCTCGCCGAAAGCGTTCCAGCCGCCGAAGCGGACGGGCCCGCAGAGCTCAGCGAGTGCCAGGGCGCCCAGGAAGGGCGACTTTCCCCAGCCTTTCGCTCGCCGGAGCACGCCTCGGCGGTACTCGAAGGAGCCGCCAGCGTCCACGGCGTAGAACCAGAGGATGAAGTTGCATTGCTCGCGTGTAAACGTGAAGGGCTGACCGGCGTCGTCGCCGTCGGGCTGGAGGAGATAGCTCTCGGCCCAGGCGATAATCTCCCAGCCGAGCGTCTTTACGGAGCCGTCCAGGGGAAAGTCGGGGAGTGAGGCGATCGCGGTCACTGCCGGGGCGAGTGTGCTCATGCCTTCTGCCCTCGCATTCGAGCCATGACGTCCTCGCGGGAGGTCACGGAGCGGAGCTCGACCACTTCGGCGTCTTCGCCGTCCTTCTCGATCGTCATTTTCGCCCGCTGGCGGTCGACGACGGTCGCGCCGAGGCGCTCTTCGATCAGTCGGAGCTCAGAAACGGCCTGGGCGGAGACTTTGACGGCGGTCATGACGCCGTCCTGGAGCCGAGCGGCTCGTTTGAGGGTCTGCCAGTCCGTGTCTTCGAAGATCTGGGCCTGGGGAGCGCGTCGCCAAGTGTCCCACCAGGACAGAGTCGCCGGGTGAGGCTCGGGGACGACGTCGTAAGGGAAGTCGGGGCCACGGAGGACGCCGTCGCGGGTGAGCATGACGGCATCAGACTGGCGGCGGCGGGTATCGCGCTCGCGCTGATGCTGAAGTTGAGGGGCGGGTCCACGTCCGGCCATTTGCGGCGGCCTCCTTTCGAGGCTCAGGAAGGGCCATGACAAACCACGAGGGAATTGTTGAGGGCCGATCGGGAGGCCGGGGTCGTCCAGGCCGGTCTATTTTCAAAAACCCCCAGACCCGCGCGCAGAGGGAGAAGCTATGCCTCTTCGGGAGAGCGGCAGGGGGGCGGGGGGAGGTGATCCCCCAGGGGTGGAGGCTCAGTAGCCGGAGATCATTCCGGGGTGGGGCTCAGGGTCACGTCTCTGTCGAGGTCGAGGACGTCGAGCGGCGGCACCTTCGGCCGAGCTCTTCCTCGCGTGATGCCAACGACACAAGCTCTGAAGGTTGTCGAGCTCGTGGTTGTCGCCGTGCTCGACGTGGTCGACCTGATTAGCCGGAGCTCCACACATGACCCCGAGCGAGTCGCGAGCCTGACACTTGTAGCCGTCGCGGCGAAGGACTCGGACGCGGCGCGTGCTCCAGTCAGCAGGAAGGCGGGAGGCTCGGGGGCTCTGGCTTGCTGTACTCCATGCCATGCGGGCGGGCCTCCTCTCTCGGCGTACTGCCTGGGCTGTAGGGGTGGGGGTATGGGTAGGGGGCCCTCGTGGCTCGACCTGGAAGGAAGGAAGAGGGAACCACGAGGGCAAACCGGGGAGCGCTCACGAGGGCACTCATACCCGGCATACGCAGGGAGGGCAGGACTCGAACCTGCAACTGTCACGGTTTTGGAGACCGTCGCTCTGCCAATTGAGCTACCTCCCCCGAACCCCTCGCTTGGGCGAGGACGAGGGGCCGATGTAAGAGGGCACGACAAAAGCCCCCCTCTTCACGTCTGTCTCCAGTCAGTAGGAGCTCACAGAGCGGAAGAGGAGGGCTTAGGAATATCTCCCTCTATATATAGAGAGAGCCAGTAGGGGGCCACGTTTACACAGAGCGAGAGCGTCGCTCGCGTGCCTGGGCGGCCTTACAACTCTTGCATCGACGATCCAGGCCGTCGGGCTTGCGGGAATCGGTAGTGAAGTCGGACAGGGGTCGGGACTCGCCGCACTTGGCGCACTCCTTCCCAGAGTGGCGGCGCCGGTACTCCAGGCGCTCCAGGGTGGAGGCGGTCAGCGAGGCGGCCTCGCCGTTGCCGTTCTCATATCGAGAGGCGACGCGGGCGAGGAGCGCCTCGGTGCTCACTCGGCGATCTCGACCATGACGACGTTGGACGCGGTCGGGTAGATCTTGATCCCGACGAGGCCGCGGATCTCCAGGCGGTCAGGGTTGCGGTGGTCGACGTGAACCTGGACGCGATCCTCGGAACCATAGCCGAGGCGGTACTCGACGAGGCCGTTGTTCGGCAGGAGCACCGGCTGATCGTCGTAGGGCTGAAGGTAGGTGTTAGAGCCCTCGTCGCCGAAGGTGTTCGCCCTCAGTTGCTCGTTCTCAAACTCGGCCTCCTCGGCTCGGCGGATAAGGGCCCGTACTTCTGCCTGGGCCCACTTGGCGAGCTTCGCTATCTTGGCTTCATCCATGGGTTAGTCCTTCTGTTCGTAGGTCGGCTCGAAGTCGGTCGAGCCTTTGGCTTTGTGGCTGGGGATCTGGCAATACGGGTCTATGACCGTGATCAGCTTCACGAGGTAGGCCCTGCCGGTGAGGCCGTTCAGGGACGGGACGACGCGAGAAATGCAAGTGCATACGGGCTTATCTGCCATGGCTTAGTCCTTCTCGAAGAGGCTGATAATGAGGGTGATCACGAAGAGGACGCCGAAGGCGCCAGCGGTGAAGAGGACGGCCGCCGTGAGCGAGCCGAGGAAGATCAAGAGGGCAGGATCAAGCACCACGGAGGGCCTCCTTTTTGGCTTTGTGAGCGGCCGCCAGGGCTTGCTCGGTCGTATTGATGCGGTGGACGCGGCGGATCTGGTCAGGGGCGAACGAGCGCCACTGAGCGCAGCCTTTAGGCCCGCCCCAGAAGTCGAGCCACTCAGCGCCGGAGTCGCGCCGGACGTGCTTGATGAACCGGAACCGGCCGCGCTCGCCGCGTATCGACACTTCGGTTCCAGGGCCTATGTGGCGGCCGTTGGCGGTGAACTCGTAGGACTCGTGCCAGTCGGCCGGAAGGTTTTCTTTGAGCTTCTTTCGGCGGCCCATGCGCCCTCCTTTCGGATATGCCAAAGGCGGCGAAGCCGGTCAGACCTCGCCGCCTTCAAGGGCGGGAACTACAGGGCGCCGTCGTCCTCGCCAGTCTCAGCGGCGATAGCTTCCATTTCCTCGGGCGTGATGCCGAAGAGCGCCGCGATCATGGCGAAGGGGTTCGGTTCCTTCGTGGCGGGGAATGTGTGGACGAAGTCCTCCAGCATCCGGCGAACGTCCGTGTAGCCGACGATCGGCTCGGCCGTGTTCACGAAGGCGACGGCCGCGTGGGCGAGCTCGGCAAACGCGGCGTTCACTGTTGCCGCCTGGGCTTCGCCGAGGCCCTCAGCCAGGAACGGGCCGTTATTCGGGGAGGTTTCGGAGAGTACGTCGAGGTACTGGGCGAGGGAGTGAGTCTGAGTCATTTTGGCTTCCTTCCAAAGTGGTTCGTCGTGGTGACATAGGAAGAGAGAGCCAGGGGTTGCCGGTCTGCTCAGGGCAAAGAAAAAACCTCCAGGAATTTCTTCCTAGAGGTTTCTCGGGGGAGGCCGGCTCGGGCTTAGCCGAAGTTTGCCACCGTGGCCGGAGCGAGCTCGTGAGCCGGGACGATCTGGATAATCTCGGCCTTCGCGCCGATGTTCGTCTCGACGATCGCCGGGATATCGGCCTCGGTCGTGTAGCCCTCGATCAGGGCGATCTTCATCTTGTGAATGCGGTCGGTCTTGATGTTACGGGCTACAACAATGTGGGTGATTTCCATGATCGGCTCCTTCGGTAGGTGGTGCTCTTGGCTTGTGTAAACAGTCTAAGTCACGAAAGGCGCCTTACGCAACTCGTCCGGGAAAGAATCTTTAGAAGGCCACGAGGCGGCCAGTGCGGCCGACCGTGACGTGGTCGCCGTCGTGGTCTGCCTTGCGGTGGCAGGTAGCGAGGCCGACATACTTCGCGGAGCAGAAGCCGGGGCCGCCAGGGCCAGCGGCGAAGACCTCGCGGATCTCCGTTTCGAGCTCGTCGGCGGTCATGGTTGCGGTCGCGTGTTCCACGGTGGTTCCTTTCATTAGGCCGTGAGGCCGAGCTTGCGGGCGGTGGCGCGGGAGACGCGCATGAGGGAGTGAGCCCCGAAGTTGTCGGTCACGTAGCGGATATCGACGAGGTTCGGAGTGGGAGTCTCGAAGACCTCTCCGGTGAGGCGGGCGAAGCCGTCCTCCAAGGCCTCGCGTAGGTCCTTGATGTTGGAGACGGGGCGGAAGATCTTGGCGGTCATTTCGGGTTCCTTTCCTCGGGGCGTGTAAACAGCATAGAACACATAGACCGACTCGCGCAAGTCGACTTACGCAAAAAGCCCCTCCCGGAAAGGGAGAGGCTTTTTGTGGGCTACTTGCGTTCGTCGGCCGCCTGGATCGTCGCCGTGACGGTCAGGTGATCGAGGCTATCGTCGACCGCTTCCTTGATCGCGGCCTTGATCGCTTCCGGCGTCATGCCGGAGCCGGTGGACAGGGCAGCCACGGCGGCAACGAGTCCGGCCAGGGTCGCCTCGATCCGGAGGCTGATCGACTTGTTATCGGCGATCTCCTGATCAAGGTCGATCAGATCCTTACCGCGCCGGACCTTGGACTTGACGACGCGCCGGGGAATGTCGTCGATCAAGTCCTGGAGGGAGGCGCCGTAAAGGGTCGAGGGTCCGCCGTTGCTGTGCAGGTCCACCAGGAAGTCGAGCTTTGCCTGATTGGACATTTCGCGGGTAGGGACTTTGGGAGCGGGCATAGATGGTTCCTTACGGTAGGGAGAGCTGGAGGTCGACGAGGAACTTCTCGTCGGGGGTGTACTGTGGCCGGTTGGCTTGTCCGTACCACTTCGCCGGATCAGTCCGGCCGTAGATCAGCCCGCCGCTGGAGCGGTAGGACATATCGACCAGGGCCTCGACGTGAAGGTGAGCGCCGACGTAGGTCGTCCGGCTCATGGTGTTGCCGCTGTAGCCGATCAGATCGCCCTCGCGGACGACGGTCCCGGCCGGAGCAACGTCGTTGCTCGACAGGTGGCCGTAGAGCGTATAGAGCAAGCCGTCAGACCGGCCCTCGTGCTTGATCACGGTCAGGATGCCGGGGAAATGCTTGTAGACGTAGAAGCGCTGGCGATAGCCCCAGTCGCTCTCGTCTCCGGCCATTTCGTCGGCCCAGCCCGCCCAAACCACGACGCCGTCGGCCATGGCCTTTACCGGCGTACCGATCGGACAGGCGATATCCTCGCCAGCGTGGCCGAACGGCTGATAGTTACCGTATAAGGCGACGAGTTGCTGGACTTCGGAGCCGTAGGGGTTCCCCACGACGCCAGCGGTCGCATACGAGCCGAAGGCTTGACTCCTGGGGAACTCAGTAGAGACAGGCCGCATAGGCTCGCCTCCAGGTGCTTTCGATCATGTGATCCTTTCGGGAAATGCCCGTAGGGGACGGCCGGGAGTGGCCGCCCCCGTCGGGACTCTTGCTATTCGTCGGACAGGTCGCGCCACTGAGGGACGGCGACTTGTGTCCGGACGTTCTCCAGGCCGTTGAGGGCCCCTTTCGCTCGCTTGGCGGGGCCTACGGTCGCGTAGGGCCCGATCACGCGAGAGCGGCCGTCGGGATAGTCGCCGATAGCCCGGTAGAGCGGCGCGTCAGGCTCGGAGCTCATGTAGTTTCGGGAGCGGTTCATTCGGCCTCCTGGGCGGCGTCGGTCATGGCTTGGAAGAGGGTCGGGAGGTCGCCGACGAGGATCTCGATCTTGTGCTCGTCGTTCATAAGCACGTCGATCTGACCTCCGTAAGCGCGGATCTCGAAGACGTCGCCCGCCGCGTCAGTCAGGCGCCGGACGGCCGTCTGAGGGATCTCGATCAGCAATTAACGGGCCGCCCGTCGTGCCACTCGGGCCGCCTTGTTGGCCTTGCGGCGCTTGGCGATCGTGGCGGCCGGTACGGTACCGGCGTAAATGTGGCCGTAGCTCACGCGGCCAGGGCCTACCGGGGCGGCGTAACGGGCAATGTTGAGGGCCGCCAGGATGCGGCGCTGAAAGAGGTTATCCATGGGTGTTTTCCTTCCGGGAAGCGGGGCTTAGTTGAAGTGGTTGAAGAGGGGCTCGAAGAAGAACTTGACGCCCGCCTCCATAGCGGCGAGGCCGTTCTCGGCGTTGTACTTGCCGCCGAACGCGGCGCCCTTACCGGGCTTCTCGGCGTCGAGGATCAGCCACATGCCGGGACGCTTCTCTGACTGGACGATCGAGAAGCGGGAGGGCGGCTCAGGGGCGGCTTCCGGCTCGGGCTGAGCGTGAAGCTCGCGGGCCTTGCGGGCAATGGTGCGCCAACCCTCGCGGCTCGTCTCGTTGTTGATCTCGTCGAGGCTCGTCCGTGCTTCGCGGCCGTTGGATAGGCGGTAGGCGTTGAGGAGCGTCAGGGCTTCGGCTTCGAGCTTTGCCGCGTCCTCAGCTTCGGCGGCCTTGCGGGCCTCTTCCTCGGCCTTCTGCTTGACGTGCTTCGCGAGGTTCGTCAGCGCGTGGGCCATGGTGCCGCCGTTGTGGTCGGCGGTCCATCCGGTCGCTTCCAGGAGTGCCAGGGCGAAGGCCGGGGCCTCGTCCTTCGTCACGGTCGCGGGGCTCGTGCCACCGGAGAGGACATAGGCGCCGTCAGCGACAGCGGTCGCTTCGTGGATTGCTACTGTGTCGCCGTCGGAGTCGGTGATGGTGAGGATCTCGGTCATTTTCGGGGTTTCCTTCCGTTGTGGATCAGGGGGCGCTTGTAGCGCGGTTGCTCCAGGGCGGAGCCGAGGCCAGCGAACGCGGCGGCTACCGCGTCATAGGCGGGCTGGATCGCGTCGCGGATCGTGCGCCACATGGCCTCGATCACGTCCGCGAGAGGATTACTTTCGGGCAAGCCGGACCCCCTGGGCGCCGAGCCAAACGACGAGGGCGGTCAGCGCTCGCAGCCAGAGAGGGGCTCGTTTCATGCGTCGGCCTTCTGCTGGGCTTCGACGGCGAGCTCGCCGAACGCGATAGCCGCGTCCTTGTACTCCTCGGAGGTTCTGTCGCCGAGGTAGGCGGCGGCATAGGCGCCGTCAGGGAAGACGGCCACCAGGGCGACCGGCTGGGCGTCGTTGAAGACTTGCGAGGCGGCCGTCGCGAGGCTCTCGGCGGCTGTAGCGAGCGGGGAGGCGGTCATTTCTTGCGGTCCTTTCGGCGGGGCCAGTACAAGGCCAGGGAGTCGAGAATTTCGAGGGCGATTTCGAGGACGTAGAGCGTCATACGAAGGCTTCGCAGAGGTCTTCGAGCTCGACCACGTCGGCACGGTCGAAGACGCCCAGAGGGGCGCCGGTTCGGCGGTCGAGAATCTGGTAATCGTCGAGGACTTCCGGCCGAAGGTGGCCGGTGAGCTTCCGGCCGTCCTTCAGGGTTACGGTCACGAAGTAGCCGATATGATCCGCGAGAACCTCGTTCATGAAGTCCTCGGAGGCGTTGAAAACGAAGGGGCTCTTGCGTTTGGTCACTCGCTGATCACGTCCCGGACGTCGTCCGGATGGATCACCGGGGGACGGCCTCGGCGGCCGGTCTTGACGACGTAGGCGGCCGGGTCGGTCGGGTGCAGGGCGATCGAGCCGGTATAGGTCCGGCCGTCGTCGAGCACGATCGTCATAGTCGCTTCGTCGGTAACGGCCTCGTCGAGGATCTGGATTACTGACTGACTCACGCGCTCGCCTCCTCGGTGGTAGCCGGGGCGGCTTCAGGAGCGGGCTCGGCCTTCGGCTTGCGCGTCCGGCGCTTCGGGGCGGCCTTGACAGGCGGGGGAGTCGCTCCAGCTTCCATGAGGGCGTTAGCGGCTTCGAGATCTCCAGGGGCCGGGATCGGCGTCTCAGGGAGGACGATCAAGCGGCCTTGGCTCAGCTTCTCGACTTCCTCAGCGGGGAGCTCGGGAACGATCAGGCGAGGCGTGGCGCTCAGGGCGAGCGTTGCGTGAACCTGGGCCTCAGCGACCATGATCGAGCGGGCAGGGCTCGCGAAGTTGTAATTGCGAGAGATATCGAGAAGCTCCAGGGCCTCGGCCCGGTGCTCTTCGGGAGTGGTTGCCATGGGAGGCGCTCCTTACTGTCTAAGTGACGGGGACAGTAAGAGAGAGAGCCAGGAGGCGGGCGCTGCTCAGCCTGGAGGAAATTTCTTGGGAATGACGGTCGAGTGACGGAATGACGGAACTTACGTCATGTTGTATTAGGGCTTTAAGAGAGAGAGCTCTTAAGGGGAGAAGGAGAATGACGTTAGATCCGTCATTTCGTCATGTTTTGGGCATGAAAAAGCCGAGGAGAGGCGTTTACACGCTCCCTCCTCGGCGGGTAAGACAGGGCGAGCCGCCTTCGGCGTTACGAAACCCAGTTGAAGGCGACGCGATCCGGGTCGATCGGCGCTCGCCGGTTCGTCGTCGGCGCCACAGTGACGGAGTCCAGGGCGGTCAAGAGGAGCGCTCGCTTGACGGCGTCCTCTCCCGCGTCGAGCCACGCTTCCGCCAGCGTCCGGCCGGTCTTGACGGTCCTGGAGCTTGTAGAGGCGGGAATTGCTCGTAGCTCCTCCCGTCGAGCCTTCAACGTGCCGATACGCGCCGCCAGGGCCGCTACGTCGGAGCCGTCTTCGAGCATGGCGGCCGTAGCTTCGCGGAGAGCGGCCTCGACCTCTTTCAGGGATGCCTCGGTAGCGGACGAGTCGGAGCTCTCGATCGTCTCGACCTCCTCCCAATGACCGGCGAACTGTAGGAAGCGCTCGCCGACGTGATCCTCCAGGCCGATCGCGTTGATCTTCGGGCTCGGACACGGCTCGTTGTTCCAGGAGGCGCGACAGGCGTAGATCGGCTTACCGCTGGAGCTCGTGACGTACATTTTCGATTCACAGACGGCGCAATAGGCAATGCCGGACAGGAGGCGGGCAGCCCTTCCCTTCCTGGGGTTGCCGCTGGGCGGTCCCTGGAGCGGGTAGCCTATGCGGGCGCGGAGGGCCTCCAGGGTCGCCAGATCCAGGAGGGGCGGCCAGATGGAGGCCGGGAGGCCGTCGGCGTCCCTGATCAGGTCGCCAGCGTGCTTGACGCGGCCGAGGAGGAGATCCGACGTGAAGAGGGAACGGATCGTCGAGGTCCGCCAGGAGCCACGGTCGAGGCCGTCGGCAGGTTCGCCAGCGCGGAGGGCGCGACGAGCGGGGCTCTTTGACGTCGGGATCTCGCGGGCCTGGAGATCCGAGGCGATCGCGCCGAGCGTCTCGACGCCGTCCAGGAGGCGGCCGGTGACCTCGCGGACGATAGCGGCCTCCTCGTCGTCATGGATCAGCACGCGGCCTACGCCGTCCGGCGCCGGTACGGAGCGATAGCCGAACGGGATAGCGGCGCCCCCGGCATATTTGTTCGTGACCGTCTTACGGTAGGCGATCGAGTTCTTCAGACGAGCGGCGGCGTTGTCAGCCTCGGAACGGGCCACTTCGGACAGGACGCCAGCGATCAGTCGGAAGGCCGATTGATCGGAGGTCAGGCCGTCTTGGAGAGCGACGAAAAGCGCCGGGTTACCCAGGGCCTTTCGTGCGTCCAGGGCGCGGGAGAGCTCGCCGAGGCCGTCCCAGCCTTGGCGCGTGAAGCGGTCGAGCTTCCACACGGCCAGGACGTCGGCCTCGTTGTCGGCGATCAGCCGGACGGCTTCCGTCGCTTTGGCGCGGGCCTTGCGGCCGGAGATACCCTCGTCCACGAGGAGGCCGGAGACGGTCCAGCCTTGCCGCTCGGCGTGGGCGCGGAGGTCGCGCTCCTGCCGGTCGATGGAAGTCGAGTCGTCGACCACGGCCGACAGCCTAAGATAGAGAACGGCGCGTTTTACGTGAGTCGGTTTCATGTGACTAC
This sequence comes from Paenarthrobacter sp. TAF1, assembly GCF_052113825.1. Taxonomy (NCBI): domain Bacteria; kingdom Bacillati; phylum Actinomycetota; class Actinomycetes; order Micrococcales; family Micrococcaceae; genus Paenarthrobacter; species Paenarthrobacter sp. TAF1. Next base: position 211,870 of record NZ_JBFRDO010000002.1, on the reverse strand, counting down.
CTTAGCTCAAACTGACGGTAGGGGAACCCGCTCTACATGGCCGAAGAAGCTGCCGCCACGGACCTCATCAGCGACGGCAGGCTGCAGCTCGGCGTGAGCCGTGGTTCACCCGAGCCTGCCCGGAACGGTGCCGCGAACTTCGGCTATGTCCCCGCCGATGGTGAAGACGGCGGCGACATGGCCCGGCGTCACACAGCATTGTTCCGCAAAGCAATCGCCGGTCACGGCGTGGCCGAAGCCGATCCGCACTACTCCGGAGGTGCGACGGGTTTGCTTCCCATCCAGCCCCAGTCGCCGGGCCTTCCGCAGCGGATCTGGTGGGGAGCCGGCACCCGAAAAACAGCTGTGTGGGCTGCCGAGCAGGGCATGAACCTGATGAGCTCGACACTCCTCACTGAAGACACCGGCGTGCCCTTCGATGAATTGCAGGCAGAACAGATCCGGATGTTCCGCGAAGCCTGGGCCGCTGCAGGTCATGATTTTGAGCCCAGGGTCTCGGTGAGCCGCAGTGTTATCCCGATCGTCGATGCTGAGGACAACCGCTACTTCGGCCTCCGCGCCCAGGCGGACAGCCAGGACCAGGTAGGGATCCTCGATGGAGCCTTGTCCAGGTTCGGCAAGAGCTACATCGGAGAGCCGGACGCCCTTGCGGACGAACTGGCCAATGACGCAGCTGTCCAGGCTGCGGACACCGTCCTGCTGACGGTACCCAACCAGCTGGGAGTGGAATACAACGCCAAGCTGCTGGGGAATGTGGCCAAACACATAGCGCCAGCGTTCGGATGGCAGGCCAACCACGTAGTGTGAACCGGACGGCCCCTAAAGGCCGGTAGTGTTGCTCGCTGTGCGCGGTTGCCGTGCACCCCAGGAGCACTTGTGCGCCACGTCAACGACGACGGGACGCACCCAGGCATTAGAGGTTTCCCATGGACATTCAGAATCTCCTCGAAGACATCGTCGGCGCAGTCCAACCGCACGTTGGCCAAGGGAAGGTGGCCGACTACATTCCACAGCTGGGATCCGTAGACCCGGACCAGTTCGGGATCTCGGTGGTTACCCGGGAAGGCGAGGTGTTCTCGGCCGGGGATGCCCATGTGGAGTTCTCCATTCAAAGCATCTCCAAAGTCTTCGCCCTCGCCTTGGTTCTGGCTTCCGACGGCGACCGTATCTGGAAGCGCGTCTTCCGCGAACCCTCGGGCAACCCCTTCAACTCGCTGGTCCAGTTGGAAAGCGAGGAAGGCATTCCCCGGAATCCGTTCATCAATGCCGGTGCGATCGTCGTGACGGACCGGCTCCTGAGCCTGACAGGCGACGCTGCGCACGCTGTCCGGGAATTGATGCGCCAGGAAACCGGAAATACGGGCCTCGATACGGATCAGGTCGTGGCGTCGTCCGAACTGGGCAAAGGGCACCGCAATGCCTCCTTGGCCCACTTCCTGGCCAGCTGCGGCAACTTGGAGAACCCGGTGGATGATGTCCTGGACTCCTACGCCAAGCAGTGCGCCTTGGCCATGACCTGCGAAGACCTTGCCCTGGCAACCCGGTTCCTCGCTTCCAACGGTTTGGGAGCGGACGGAACCCTGGTGCTGTCACCGGCGCAAACCAAGAGAATCAACGCCGTGATGCTCACCTGCGGGACGTACGACGCCGCCGGGGAGTTCGCGTACCGGGTGGGCCTGCCGGGGAAGAGCGGGGTTGGTGGCGGAATCGTGGCCGTGGTTCCGAACAAGTGCGCCATCAGCGTGTGGAGCCCTGGGCTGGGGCGTTCCGGCAATTCCGTGGCAGGTGTGGCCGCGTTGGACGAGTTCACCACGCGCACCGGGTGGTCCGTCTTCTAGCCCGCCGGATCCCGGGGCCCTTTGCAGACTTTTTGTGACGTTGGATTACCCAGCGTTACCGGTTGTTTCCGAGCCTTTGAAGCATATTACGGCGCCGCCCTACAGTTTTTTCATGGCAATACAGGACATTTACCCCACCGCGCTGAGGCTGCTCGGCCGCCCGGTGCTGGTCGTGGGCGGCGGCCCCGTCGCGGAACGCCGCGCCAAGGGGCTGCTCGACGCCGGTGCGAAAGTCACCGTGGTCGCTCCCATTGCCACTGAAACACTTCAAGGCCTCGACGCTTCGGGGCTCCTCTCCTGGGAAGCGCGCGAATACCGCACGTCAGACCTCGACGGCGTCTGGTTCGTCCAGACGGCGACCGGCACTTCCGCCGTGGACACCCAGGTGGCAGCCGACGCCGAGGCGCAGCGCATCTGGTGCGTCAACGCCTCCGACCACGAAGCTTCAGCCGCGTGGACGCCTGCCGTGGCCGTGGTGGACGACGTCAAGATTGCCATCAACGCCGGAGGAGACCCACGCCGCGCCATGGCACTGCGCAACGCCGTGGCCACAGCGCTTGAAACAGGTGACCTCCCGCTTCGCAGGCACCGCAAGCCGGGAGCAGGCGGCTCTGTGGCTCTGGTCGGTGGCGGTCCGGGCGACTCGGGACTCATCACCGTCCGCGGCAGGCGCCTGCTGGGCCAGGCCGACGTCGTTGTTGCCGACCGTCTTGGTCCCCGCGAGCTGCTCAAAGAGCTTGCGCCGGACGTCCGCGTGATCGAGGTCGGCAAGACGCCAGGCCACCATCCCGTGCCGCAGCTCGAGATCAACCGCATCCTCGTGGACGAAGCCCTGAAGGGCAATCGTGTGGTCCGCCTGAAAGGCGGCGACCCCTACGTCCTGGGGCGCGGTGGCGAGGAAGCAGAATTTTGCCGGCAGAACGGCGTCGAGGTTGAAGTGGTGTCCGGCGTGACGTCCGCGATTTCGGTTCCGGCAGCCGCCGGCATCCCGGTGACCCACCGCGGTCTGGCGAAGGGCTTCAGCGTGGTCACCGGCCACGAGGAGCTGTCCGAAGTTCCCGCACGGCCCGATCACACTGTGGTGTTGCTCATGGGAGTGGCGCAATTGCGCGATTCCGCGGCTGCCCTGGCAGGCTCGGGTCTGCCTTTGGACACTCCAGTGGGTATCGTAGAGAACGGGTATTTGCCGGACCAGCGCGTCACCATCGGCACTTTGGGAAGCATTGCGGACCAGGCGGAAGCCGTGGGTGTGGCCAATCCAGCGGTCATCGTGATCGGCGACGTCGTCCGGGTCAGCCCCTTTGCGCCCCAGCATTTCAAGACCGCCGACTACAGCACCATCACCCCCAACCGTCCCCGCGTCCGCAGTAACTGAGAAGAAGAAGGAACACAGCCGTGTCAATTAGCACCCCCGTAGGTTCTGCGGACCGTCCGCTCCGCGTCGCCGTCATCGGCTCCGGCCCCGCCGGCGTGTACGCAGCTGACATCCTGACCAAGAGCGAGGCCGTCAAGAGCGGCGAACTCAACGTCAGCATCGACCTCTTCGACCGCTACCCGGCCCCCTACGGCCTGATCCGTTACGGCGTTGCTCCGGACCACCCCCGCATCAAGGGCATCGTCAACGCCCTGCACAAAGTGCTGGACCGCGGCGACATCCGTTTCTTCGGCAACGTCGATTACGGCACGGACATCTCCATCGAGGACCTCCGCAAGCACTACGACGCCATCATCTTCGCCACCGGTGCCATCAAGGATGCCGACCTGAACATCCCGGGCATCGAGCTTGAGGGTTCCTTCGGCGGCGCGGACTTCGTGTCCTGGTACGACGGTCACCCGGACGTTTCCCGCGAATGGCCCCTGGACGCCAAGGAAATCGCCGTCCTGGGCAACGGCAACGTGGCCCTGGACGTGGCACGTGTCCTGTCCAAGCACGCTGATGACCTCCTGGTCACCGAGATCCCGGACAACGTCTACGCTGGCCTGAAGAATTCCCCGGTCACGGACGTCCACGTCTTCGGCCGCCGTGGCCCGGCCCAGGTCAAGTTCACCCCGCTGGAACTCCGCGAGCTTTCGCACTCCAAGGACGTCGACATCATCCTTTACGCCGAGGACTTCGAGTTCGATGAAGAGTCCGACCGCCAGATCCAGACGAACAACCAGACCAAGACCATGGTCGGCACTCTCACCAACTGGATCGCCGAGCAGCCCGAGGACCTGTCCGAGCTGAAGGCTTCCCGCCGCCTGCACCTGCACTTCCTGCACAGCCCGGTGGAGATCGTTGACTCCGCGGAGACTCCGGGCAAGGTTGCCGGCATCAAGTTCGAGCGCACCGAGCTGGACGGCACGGGCAACGCCCGCGGCACCGGCGAGTTCATCGACTACCCGGTCCAGGCCGTGTACCGCGCCATCGGCTACTTCGGTTCGGCGCTGCCGGACGTCGAGTTCGACCACAAGAAGGGCGTCGTGACCAACGACGGCGGCCGCGTCCTGGACGCCGACGGCGAGCACGTTCCGGGCCTCTACGCGACCGGCTGGATCAAGCGTGGTCCCGTCGGCCTCATCGGCCACACCAAGGGCGATGCCCTGGAAACCGTCACCTACCTGCTGGAGGACCGCGAAAACCTGCCGCTGGCTGAGGTCCCCGCGGCAGACGCCGTCGTGGATCTGCTGGATGCCCGCGGCGTGAAGTTCACCAGCTGGGAAGGCTGGCTGGCACTGGATGCCCACGAGCTCGCCCTCGGCGCAGCAGCCACCGAAGCCGGCGGCTCCCACGGCGTCGAAGTCCAGCGTGAGCGCATCAAGGTTGTGCCGCGTGAGGACATGGTCGACATCTCCCGCGATGGAGTCTCGGCACAGGTCTAAGACCAACGCGGGGTCACTTAGGGCCCATTTGGAGCTTCCGGATGGGCCCTAAGTGACCCCGCGTTGTTTTAAGGTGGGGGTATGGACGTCGTCGTCATTGAAACGCCCCAGTTGGGGGACCGGAGCTACCTTGTCCACGACGGTGCCGTCGCGCTGGTGATCGACCCGCAACGGGACATCGACCGGGTGGAAGCCGCAGCCGCCGACGCCGGGGTCCGGATCACCCATGTGGCCGAGACCCACCTTCACAACGACTACGTCACCGGCGGCCTCGTCCTGGCTGAAGCGCACGGAGCCGAGTACTGGGTGAACGCTGCGGACGTGGTGTTATTTGCGCGCGTCCCCGTTTCCGACGGCCAGGTTCTCCGCGTCGGCCGGCTGTTGGTGAAAGTGGTTGCCACTCCCGGGCACACCCACACTCACCTCTCATACGTGGTCCGCGATGACGCGCCCGACGGCGGTCCGGAGGCTGTGTTTTCAGGCGGCAGCTTGCTCTACGGTTCCGTTGGGCGGACGGACCTGGTGTCACCCCACGACACCGCCAAGCTGGCCCACAAACAGTATTCTTCGGTCCGTCGGCTGGTGGACGCGGCACCCCCGGACGCGGCACTCTACCCAACCCACGGATTCGGCTCGTTTTGTTCCAGCGGACCCGCGAGCTACCAGGATTCATCGACGATCGGCGAGCAAGTCCGGTCCAACCACGCCTTGACGGATCCCCATGAAGACCACTTCGTCTCAGAGTTACTGGCGAACATTACGGCCTACCCTGCGTACTACGCCCACATGAGTCCCCTCAACGCGGCCGGTGTTGGTCCGGCGGAGCTGGGGGTGCCGGACTCTGTGGATGCCACGGAACTGGACAGGCGTCTCAAGGCGGGGGAGTGGGTAGTGGATCTGCGCAACCGCGTGGCTTTCGCGGACAGCCATCTGCACGGCAGCGTGAGCTTCGAGTACGGGAAGGGGGACAACTTCACCAGCTACCTCGGCTGGGTGATCCCGTGGAACCAACCGCTCACGTTGTTGGGACCGCGCGACGAGGTGGAGAAAGCGATCCGGGACCTGGCGAGGATCGGCATCGAAAGGCCGGATGCCGCCGTCGGGCCTGACGGCGGAGCCGTGGACATAGGTGCCTTGGCGCCGGAGTCTCCACAGGCGAGCTACCCGCACGGTGACTGGGCTGCACTCCTCAAGGGCAGGGAACCGGAGGACATGGTGTTGGATGTGCGCCGCCCGGAGGAATTCGAGGCGTCCCACATCAAAGGCGCCCTGAACGTTCCTGTCTACGAGCTCCTCGGCAGGATCACCGAGCTGCCGGACGCCAGGATCTGGGTGCACTGTGCCACGGGATATCGCGCCAGTGTTGCTGCCAGCCTGCTGGACCGGGCCGGCCGTGACGTGGTGCTGATCAACGCCAGGTTCAGGAACGCGGCCGGGGCAGGGATCGAGACCACGCCGTAATTGATGGGCTAGCGCGGGTTTTGGTCCGAGCAATAGTCGAGATTCCGGTAGACGCTGCGTACAGCGGCGTCGGGATCCCGCGCTTCCAGGGCGTCTACCAGTTCGTCGTGGCCCTCACGGGGAATKCCGTTGAAGCCGCCCTTGCGTTGCTGCCGCAAGAGGTCGTTGTGGAACACGCCGCCAAAGGACACATAGAGCTGGTGCAACAGCGGATTGCCTGATGCCAGGGCGACGCGTTCGTGGAACTCCCAATCGGCGCTGGCCCACGCAGGGTAATCCTCCGCAAGCCATGCATCGTGGCGGGCGGCAAGGAGCCGGCGCATCTCTGCCAGATCCTCCGTGGTGGCGTGCTTGGTGGCCAGACGGGCAGCCTGGGTGTCCAGGCCAAGCCGGACTTCCACGATGTGTTCCTGCGTGTGCTCGAGGTACATGCGCTGGGCTGCCCCGGACATCTCGCTGTTTGCACGCACATACGTGCCGTCACCGCGGCGGACTTCCAGCATGCCTGAGTGCGCCAGTGCTTTGATCGCCTCGCGGAGGGTGCCTCGGGAAACCCCCAACGTGGACATGAGCTCGGGTTCAGCCGGGATGCGTTCCTGCAATGGCCACTCGCCGGACTTGATCATGTCCCGCAGCTTCGCGGTGATTTCCTCGGCCAGGGCCGGGCGGTGGGAAGGCGTCAGGGTCATACGGTCCTCGGTGCGGTCTTGGTGGCAGTGCGCTTGCTGGTGAGCAGGTGGCAAGTGACCATGAGCGCCACAGCCACGATGGACAGCAGGCTCATGGGCAACACCCAGCCGCCGGTGGCGCTGTGGAGCAGCCCCATCCCGAAGGGGCCGATTGCCGCAATCAAGTATCCCAGCGATTGGGCGATGGTGGAGAGTGCGGTGGTTTCCGCCGTCGAACCTCCGCTTCGGCTGATGATCACCAAAACCAGCGGGAAGATGCCCAAGCCGAAGCCGAACAGCACAGCCGGCACCACGGCCATCGACGTCGGCAGCCACAGCATGGCGGCGATGGCCACCAGCGTGGAGCTGCTTGCGAGGTAGAGCGCGGGGCGGAGCATGCCGGGCCGTGAGCCGAAAGCGAGGAGGATCATTCCGGCGGCCACCGAAACCAACTGCATGACGCCGAACTGGAGGCCGCTTTCGGAGGCACTCAGCCCTTGGGAGGTGAGGATATAGGCGAACCAGCTCATCACGGCATATGCGAGGAAGGCCTGGAAGGTGAAGATGGCGGTGATCAGGATGCCGAGGCGCGTGCGGAGCAGTGGCCACATGGAGACGCGCGGGCGGTCGGTCTTGGTGGTGTTCCGGTGCGTGTGCAGGACTACGGGCAGGAAGCCGAGGAGCGCCGCGACACCCAGCAGGCCCCAGGCCGCCAGCCCCATGGACGGCGACCCGAGCTGCTGTGCCAAGGGAACGCTGACCGCTGCGGCGAAGGTTGCGCCGCCGGACATGGTGAACGTGTAGAGGCCGGTCATCATGGACGTGCGGTCCGCATAGTGCTCGCGGATGAACGACGGCATGGCCACGTTGCACACTGCCAGTCCTGACATGGCCAGGACCGTGCCGCCCAGCAGGGCGCCAGTCACCGGCACGCCACGGACCAGCAAGCCCGCAGCCAGGAGGGCCAAGGCGATGGCAATGGCTTTTTCGACACCTACGCGGCGGGTCAACCACGAGGTTCCCATGCCCGCCACCGCGAAGCACAGTAGTGGGATGGATGGCAGGACCGATGCCACCAGGGCCCCGTAGCCCAGGACCTGCTGCAGCTCGTGGAACAGGGCCGCGGCACTGGTAATCCCGGCACGCAGGTTCAGGCCGATGAGCACTACGGCAATAATGCCGACGACGGCGACGACGCGCGTCCTGGGGACTGCTTGGCTGGCCGAAGCGGAAGAAGCCTGGGTAGCAGCAATCGTCGGGATGTTTCCTGTCGTGGGTGTCAGAGGGGTCGTCGCCATATTTAAAGGTTAGACGTTTGACGTCTAATGTCTACAGTTTTGTGGCGAAGCTCTCCGGGAGCGGCTACCTGGGGTTGCGGGAGCCGAGCCGTTGGACCGCCAAGGCGAGCCATAGCTGCACCCGGTCCTGGGTTTGCGAGGGGTCGTAGCCGGTCAGTTCCGTGATCTGGGCCAGACGGTACCGCACGGTGTTCCTGTGGAGGGTAAGCGCCTCGGCAACCGCGGCCACGGAGCCGTTGTGGTTCAGGTAGCTCTCCAGGGTGGCCACCAACTCTGCGCCATGGGCGGCATCAAACTTGCGCAGCGGGGTGAGGGACTCGCTGGCCATGTCCGCCAACGGAACATCCTCGCTGGCCAGCAGTAGTGACGTCAGGCTCAGGCGTTCGGGCTCGTTCACCGGCAAGCCGTGCGCCGCGGCGTCGCGCGCTTCGAAGTAGCTCCACCGCAGGCCGTTCGGCTTGGTGTATGCCCCGCCGATGCCGATCACGGCGTGGATGCCGGCCTCTTGCAGGTGATCGCTAAGGCTCTTGGCCAGGGCGGTAGCGGAACTGCCGTCGTCGCTGACTACCGTCACCAAATCCTTGCCGACGACGGCGCTGACGCCGCCTTCCAGCGCCTGGGGCAGGGAAATGCTGACCAACTGTTTGTGGTGTGCCGTGGACTCGGCAACCAGCACTACGTTTTTCCTTGTGCTGTTGATCCCGACACCTGCCAAGCGGCGGGCTGCCTCGATGGTTTCCAGGGTGCCGTGGATGACGTCGTCCAGCACCTGCCCGGCCATGGCACGCTGGGACTGCCGCTGCTTGACCATGTTGTTGAGCTCCACGCTGATGAGGTTCTGCGCGTAGCTGACGATTCCCGAGTCGATGAAAGGCTGCCGCAACCAGAGCGTGCAGGCGTCCCTGCGGCCGGTGGGAATCGGATAAGAAGCCCAACCGTCCGCCGTCGGGGCCGGTTTCCCCACCACGCTGTTGTAGAGCTGCGCGCTGAACTGGGTGAGCACGACGTCAGTTCGCAGCATGCTGCCAAGTTGCTTGAGGAGTTCATTGAGGCCGCCGCCGGTCAGCAGCGAGCGGGCAAGGATCTGGTGCCCGGCCAGGAGGCGTTCGAGGTTGGAATAATGGTCGGCGGAGTGGGACTCTGCCACGAGTTTGCCGATGGCGATGAACGGGATTTCGTAGGGCACCTCCACCAAGGGCAATCCCCAGCGGTTGGCCTCTGCGATCAGGGCTTCGGGAACCGATTCATGGGTGAGGCCTATACCGAAACCGATCCCCACAGCACCCGCGCGTTGGACCTGGCGGACGAAGCGCCGCTGATCAGCCGCGCTTTTGAGGCGAAGGCCCGTGGTGAGGACCAGCTCGCCGCCACTCAGGAAGCGTTGCGGGTCTTCCAATTCGGTCACCGCGACCCAGCTGATGTCCTGGTTCCACGTGGTCTCGGCGAGGCCGGACTGACGGAGTTTCAGGGAGGGGACAGCGACGAGCAAAGCGAGGGACAGAGCCATGTTTAAAGCGTAACCCGGCGCTGGGCAAGCGCACTAAGCGGGGTGTGCTTGTGTGTGCAGCTGACTATTCCTTGCACCCCCTCCCTGGCATAGGCTCTGATCAGCTAAATCCATGCCCAGACACCGAAAGAGGGTTGCACGCCGTGGTTCAAACCTTGCAGAACTTCATCAATGGCGAATTCGTCACGCCGGCAGGTACGGGTCTCCTGGACATCGTTAACCCTGCCACCGGGGAAATCGTTGCCAAGTCGCCCATTTCGGTGCAAGCCGACGTGGACGCAGCCATGACCGCCGCCAACGAGGCCTTCAAGACCTGGAAGAAGGCCACCCCCGGCCAGCGCCAGCTCATGCTGCTCAAGCTCGCCGATGCCGTGGAAGCCAACAGCGACGAATTGGTAGAAGCCCAGCACCGCAACACCGGCCAGGTCCGCTCCCTGATCGCCTCCGAGGAAGTTGCGGCCGGCGCCGACCAGCTCCGCTTCTTCGCCGGTGCCGCCCGCATCATGGAAGGCAAGTCCGCAGGCGAGTACTTCGAGGGCCACACCTCCTACGTGCGCCGCGAACCGATCGGCGTCGTAGCCCAGGTTGCGCCGTGGAACTACCCGTTCCTCATGGCCATCTGGAAGATCGGCCCCGCCTTGGCCGCGGGCAACACCGTGGTCCTGAAGCCCTCGGACACCACCCCGGAGTCCACCCTGGTACTGGCACGCCTTGCCGGCGAGATCTTCCCGGCCGGCGTCCTCAACGTTGTCCTGGGCACCGGCGAAACCGGCGCCATGATGGTTGACCACAAGGTTCCCGGACTGGTGTCCATCACGGGCTCCGTCCGTGCAGGCATCGCAGTTGCGAGCGGCGCAGCCAAGGGCCTCAAGCGTGCCCACCTGGAACTTGGCGGCAAGGCTCCGGCCATCGTCTTCAAGGATGCCGACATCAAGAAGAGCGCAGCGGCCATCGCCGAGTTCGCTTTCTTCAACGCCGGCCAGGACTGCACGGCCATCACCCGCGTGCTCATTGAGGACTCCGTCCACGATGACGTCGTGGCAGCCATGGTGGAGCACACCAAGACCCTGCACACCGGTTCGCAGAACGACGAAGACAACTACTTCGGCCCGCTCAACAACGTGAACCACTTCAACGCCGTGACCTCCGTCGTGGAGCACCTCCCGGCGAACTGCAAGATCGAAACCGGTGGCCACCGCGCAGGCGAGAAGGGCTTCTTCTTCGAGCCCACCATCATCACCGGCGCCAAGCAGAGCGACGACATCGTGCAGAAGGAAACCTTCGGTCCGGTCATCACCGTGCAGAAGTTCAGCACGGAAGAAGAAGCACTCGAGCTGGCCAACGACGTCGAATACGCCCTGGCGTCCAGCGTCTGGACCACCGACCACGGGACGGCCATGCGCATGAGCCGCGACCTGGACTTCGGTGCGGTCTGGATCAACACCCACATCCTCCTGACGGCAGAGATGCCGCACGGCGGCTTCAAGCAGTCCGGCTACGGCAAGGACCTCTCCATGTACGGCGTCGAGGACTACACGCGGATCAAGCACGTGATGAGTGCATTGGATGCATAACGCAATTGCATAGCGCAGTTGCGTAACGCGTCCGCGTAACCCGTACGAATTTCCCAGAAAGGCAACCACCCCATGACCACCACCGCGAACGAACTGTCGTACCGCATCGAGCAGAAGCGCAACATCAACGGCGCTTTCCCCGGCCCCAAGTCGCAGGCACTGGCCGAGCGTCGCTCCGCCGTCGTTGCTGCCGGCGTCGCCTCGGGCGTCCCCGTCTACGTCGAAGACGCCGACGGCGGCATCATCCGCGACGTCGACGGCAACTCCTTCATCGACCTCGGCTCCGGCATCGCCGTGACCAGCGTCGGCGCGTCCGATCCCGCCGTCGTCGCCGCTGTCCAGGAAGCTGCAGCGCACTTCACGCACACCTGCTTCATGGTTACCCCCTACGAGGGCTACGTTGCAGTTGCCGAGCAGCTCAACCGCCTCACCCCGGGCGACCACGCCAAGCGCACCGTGCTGTTCAACTCCGGCGCTGAAGCCGTGGAGAACGCCGTCAAGGTTGCACGCCTGGCCACCGGCCGCGACGCCGTGGTTGCTTTCGACCACGCCTACCACGGCCGCACCAACCTGACCATGGCACTGACCGCCAAGGCCATGCCGTACAAGACCAACTTCGGCCCGTTCGCGCCCGAGGTCTACCGCATGCCCATGAGCTACCCGTTCCGTGAAGAGAACCCGGAGATCACGGGTGCCGAGGCAGCCAAGCGCGCCATCACCATGATCGAGAAGCAGATCGGTGGCGACCAGGTTGCCGCGATCATCATTGAGYCCATCCAGGGCGAGGGCGGCTTCATCGTTCCGGCCGAAGGCTTCCTGCCGGCACTGTCCGCATGGGCCAAGGAAAAGGGCATCGTCTTCATCGCCGACGAAGTCCAGTCCGGCTTCTGCCGCACGGGCGAATGGTTCGCCGTTGACCACGAAGGTGTTGTCCCGGACATCATCACCATGGCCAAGGGCATCGCCGGCGGCCTTCCGCTGTCCGCGATCACCGGCCGCGCCGACCTGCTCGACGCCGTTCACCCGGGCGGCCTCGGCGGCACCTACGGTGGCAACCCGGTTGCCTGCGCAGCAGCACTCGCCGCGATCGACACCATGGAACAGCATGACCTCAACGGCCGCGCCCGCCACATCGAAGAGCTCGCCCTGGGCAAGCTGCGCGAACTGGCTGAAGAAGTTTCCGTGGTCGGCGATATCCGTGGCCGTGGCGCCATGCTGGCCATCGAGCTCGTCCAGCCCGGATCCAAGGAACCCAACGCCGAGCTCACCAAGGCCGTTGCCGCTGCTTGCCTCAAGGAAGGTGTCATTATCCTCACCTGTGGCACCTACGGCAACGTGATCCGTCTGCTCCCGCCGCTGGTCATCAGCGACGAACTGCTCCTCGACGGCCTCGAAGTCCTCGCCGCAGCCATCAAGGCCAACGCGTAACTTTCACCGCTGTACACAGAAGGAGGGCCGGGGTTTCCCGGCCCTCCTTCTGCGTGTGCGCCGGGATCGCCGGGTTCGCCGGAGTGGGCCGGAGTGCGCCGGGTTCGCCGGAGCGCGCCGAGATCGCCGTTCCTCGTCGAGATCGCCGGAGCGCGCCGAGATCGCCGTTCCTCGTCGAGATCGCCGGAGCGCGCCGAGATCGCCGTTCCTCGTCGAGATCGCCGGAGCGCGCCGAGATCGCCGTTCCTCGTCGAGATCGCCGTTCCTCGTCGAGATCGCCGTAGCTATCCAGCGATCTTGCATGGCTCCCGCGATTTCGACGCCGGAACGCCCTAGGCGCCCAGCGTCAGCTTCTTCTGGTGGCCGTGTCCGTCCAGCTGGACCTCGATGACCACGGGCCCGACACTGACCAAGGCCACGCCGGGATCGCTGGAGTGCGCCGAGATCGCCGGAGCGCGCCGGGATCGCCGGAGCGTGCCGAGTTCGCCGTAGCTATCCAGCGATCGGGCATGGCTGCCGCGATTTCGACGCCGGAGCGCCCTAGGTGCCCAGCGTCAGCTTCTTCTGGTGACCATGTCCGTCCAGCTGGACCTCGATGACCACGGGCCCGGCACTGACCAGGGCCACGCCGGGATCGCCGTTGCTATCCAGCGGTCCTGCATGGCTCCCGCGATTTCCACGCCGGAATGCACGAGGTGCCCAGCGTCAGGTCCTTCTGGTGGCCGTGTCCGTCCAGCTGGACCTCGATGACCACTGGCCCGACACTGACCAGGGCCACGCCGAGTTCGCCGGAGCGCGCCGGGATCGTCGGACCGCGCCGAGAACGCTGTAGCTATCCAGCGATCCTGCATGGCTCCCGCGATTTCGACGCCGGAATGCACGAGGTGCCCAGCGTCAGGCTCTTCTGGTGGCCGTGTTCGTCCAGCTGGACCTCGATGACCACTGGCCCGACACTGACCAGGCGCACGCCGTCGCCGCAGTGGCCCGAGTTCGCCGGAGCGTGCCGAGTTCGCCGTTGCTATCCAGCGATCCCGCATGGCTCCCGCGATTTCGACGCCGGAGCGCCCTAGGTGCCCAGCGTCAGGTTCTTCTGGTGGCCGTGTCCGTCCAGCTGGACCTCGATGACCACGGGCCCGGCACTGACCAGGGCCACGCCGTCGCCGCAGTGGCCCGAGTTCGCCGGAGTGGGCCGAGATCGCCGGACTGCGCCGAGATCGCTGTAGCTAGACAGCGATCCCGCATGGCTCCCGCGATTTCGACGCCGGAGCGCCCTAGGTGCCCAGCGTCAGGTTCTTCTGGTGGCCGTGTCCGTCCAGCTGGACCTCGATGACCACGGGCCCGGCACTGACCAAGGCCACGCCGTCGTCGGCCTGTACAACGGTGCGCCACTGAGAACCAGGCAGCGTGATCCGGACGCTGGCTTGGGTACGGGATGGGTCGGCCACGGACAGTGTGAGCTGGTTCCCGGCCTGGTGGGCTGCCAGGGTGCAGGAGCCGGAGACGGCATAGCCGCCTGCAGTGCCTGCTGCGAAGAAGTTGGCCAGGACGAGTTGGTCCTTGACCAGCTCAACCATCTGGACCTCCGACGAATTGGCCAGGACGTTGACATCGGGGTTTGCCGACTGGGAGAACGTAGTGGAATGGCTTGCCGCGGGCAACACCATGTAGGCATAGCCCGACCCGGATGGATCCACACCGTGGCGGTGCGTGACGGTCACATAGTCCCGGGTAACAGGATCGGTTGACCCGCCGGTGTCTGCTCCGGAGTTCACGTCGAACCAGCTCCCCGTTCGGCGGACCACGGCCACTTCAGGCACCCCGGACACTCCCGGCGCATCGAGGAACACGTAGCCGCCGTGCCCCTCGATGTGCACGGACTTCTGGAGCTGTACTGCTGCATCGCCGGGTGCCATGCGACGGTTCCGAGAATCTGTCCGCAATGCAGGCACGGTTCCTGACGCGAACGCCCTGTTCTCCACCGTGGTCTGGACGGCAGCCCCACCCGTTCCGGTGATGCCCGCCCCCAGGCAGACCACCGCGTCATCAAGGAAGAACCAGGACTTCCTGCCGGACAAGGTCTTGTTGTGGTTGAGATGGTCCATGCCGATGACACCCCACCGGCCGTCCACGGTGAGCCCACCGGCAAAAGCCTGGAAAGCGCGCGGAATTCCGGTCCCGGCGCCTCCCGCGCCGCTGGCCCGTGCTTGGTCATTGACCGTGGTGCCGGGAAGGGCGTAGGGATCCACCGTCGGCCAGAAATCGGAGCTGAACTGCGAGGGGTCCTGGCGGGTGTAAACGAACGTCATGCCGTCGCCCTGGTACCAGCCAAGGTTGTTCTCGCTGTTGCCCCACTCGTACCTGCCGATGCGCTTGGAGGACAGGTTCACCGTGCAACCCCACTGGGGGCGGTGGTGGACCAGTCGGTCCTGGTCGGCGAACATGCGGCTGTACACCGGTGCCGGCGCGGAGACCACGGCGGTATTGGAGAGGACGTCCAGGGACAACAGGGACTTTGCCAGGCTCTGCGTCGGGTGCCCTACGAGTTTCTGGTCTGCGCAGCGTTCCAGCCAGCCCTTGGCCAAGGCCAGGAACCGGGAACGGTACGGCTCCTCGCAGCCCGGCGCCAACAGCAGCACCGCGGAGATCAGGCCGAAGCCGCTGACGTAGTCGGGTTCCCGTTGCCGCGACACGGCACGGCCGCGGACGGTGTCCATGATCCGGCCGTCCCACACGAACGGGGCATAGGTCTGTTCCACTGCCTCGAGGAGTACGGTTCTTTTCGGGTCGCTGACGGCCCACAAGCTCCCGCCCAGCATGGCAATGATCTCTGCGATACCGGCTAACGCCACCACGCCGTAGGTCCCGGCATAAGGCAGGTACGTGTGCTGCACGAAGGAGCCGTCGGTATAGAAGCCGTCGCCGCTGGTCACGTAGGTGAACACGCTGTTGACTCCACCGCGGACGGTGTCGCTCAGGGCATCACGTCCCAACGCGATATCATCCGGATTGTTGTCCAGGATGCCGCGCATGCAGCAGGCCAGCGCCTTGTCCACGCGGTTGGCGCCTGTCTCGGCGAAAGATGTAGCACGGCCGCGCCAATTCGGGTTCGGTGCGAACCAGCGGACAGCTGCCAGCAGGGACGTCCGCAGGGCTTCGGGGACCTCGGTATGAAGCAGGGTCAGGATATCCACTGACTTGCGGGGAACACCGATTTCCCAGAACCACCAGTTTCCGGCAGCGCGCATCCCGGGCTTGTACGCGGTGTCATTGAGGAGCTTCAGTCCGGCAACAATGTCAGCGGCCAGTTCCGGGTTCCCGGCGTAGGGATTGCCGGGGACCGCGTAGCCCAACGCCATGTCGTAGAGGCGGTTGAAGTGCAGGCCCATGTTGCTGGTAGCCGCGGTGGACTGTCCTATGCCCGTCAAGGGGATGTCGCTCCACAGAGAGGTACGGACCGGCGCCTTGTCCATGGAGGTCCACCACGTACCGGCGGTGCTGCCCATCCCTTCGAGCTGCCCTGCGAGTTCGGGGACATCCGCGGCGCTCCGGCTCCCGGTAAGGACCAGGCGTCGACGATCTATGAGTTCCTGCAAGCCGGCGTCGCCGGCTGCCATGGACGGCGCTGTCTGGGACAGCAGTGCCCCGGCGAGGGCGGCAGCCCCCGTGGTGCGGAAGAGATTTCGGCGGCTCATGGTGGGTCCAGTGAAGTTCAAAACTGCTCCGTTCAAAACTGTTTCGGGGGTGATGGGAATGCGGCTGCGGTGAAGCTCTCCGCAGCTTTATGTCCGGTTCCCGGGCCCCTCAACAGCAGTGAACGGAGAGTTCACGACTGTTTGGGAGGTGACACCGAGTCCCGGATGACTATGTGAGTGCCGACGGTGAGGGTGTTGTCGGAGGAGGCGCCGGCGTCGTGCGGTGACTGGGCCAGTGCCAGCCGCACGGCTTCGCGTCCCAGTTCCTCAAGCGGCACCCGCACAGTTGTCAGGCGGGGACGCAGCTCGCTGGCCACGGGAACGTCGTCGTAGCCAACAACCGAAATGTCCTCCGGGACCCTGATTCCGCGTTCTTCGAGAGCCTCCAGGATTCCGGCGGCGACGAGGTCGTTGGCACCAAAGACGGCGGTGAACCCGAGGTCCTGCTCCAGCAATTCGCGCATCCGGCTGTAGCCGAAGCCGCGGCCAAAGGCCCCTTCGTGGACCAGGGCAGGATCGCGTTCAATACCGCGGGCATCCAGGGCGCGGTAGAAACCGGCCAGCCGGGACGCCGTCGTCGAAAAATCACGGGGGCCACCGACGTAAAGGATCCTCCGGTGTCCCTGCGAGATCAGGTAGTCGGTAATGGCGAAGGCGCCTCCTTCGTTGTCGTAGGTGACCATCTTGGTGGGAACACCAGGGCCCAGGGACGGCCTGCCACAGAGGACCAACGCGGACCCTGCCGCAGCAAGCGCCCGGGCACGGTCGGCCATCTGCTTCCGGTAACGGGGGTCGTCCGACGCTCCGCCCACCACGATCACCGCATCAGTCCGCTGCTCGCGCATGAGGTCCACCAGCGCGAGCTCCCGTTCCTTGTCGCCATGGGTGGCGGTGATCAGGCACAGGCGGCCCTCGGCGCTCGCCTGCCGCTCCACGCCCCGGGCAATGTAAGCGAAGAAAGGGTCGGCGACGTCGTTGATGATGATTCCGACCGTGCGGGTAGTGGCACCGGCCAGGGCACGGGCATGCGCGTTGGCCACGTAGCCGAGGTCCGACACGGAGCGGAAGATCCGCTCACGCGTGGCTTTGGCCACCGGGTAGTTGCCACTCAGGGCCCTGGAAACGGTGGCCACGGACACGCCTGCCGCCTGTGCGACGTCGGCAATGGTGGCGCCGCTGCCGCCGCGGGCATGGATCGGATCTGTGGGGGAGCTTTTGTCAGTCACTAGGCGATTCTCGCAAGATCCGCCGCCAATACCGGATAAGCCAAGGGCAAGCCCTCGCTCAATCGCCGGACTTCCGTGACGGCGTGGCTGCCCAGACGGTGGATCTCGTTGCCCATTGCCCCCGCGATATGAGGCGTCAGCACCACATTGGGCAGGGTGTGCAGGACCGAGTCGGCAGGAAGCGGTTCCGGATCCGTGACATCCAGATACGCGTCCAGCCGGCCCGACGCGAGTTCCGCCGTCAGGGCTGCTGCATCGATCAGCGCGCCGCGTGCGGTGTTGATGACCAGTGTCCCGTCCTTCATGAGGGCAAGTTGCTGCGCACCGATGATGCCGCGCGTTTCAGCGATGTCTGGAGCGTGGATGCTCACCACATCGGAGAGGGCGCAGAGCTGGTCCAGGCCAACAGTTTCAACACCCAGTTCGGCGGCCTCGACGGCGGTGAGGTAGGGGTCGTAGACCAGTACCCGCGCGTCGAGGTTCTTGAGCAGTCCGATCACTTGGCGCCCGACGCGGGAGGCGCCCACCAAGCCGATCGTGACGCCGTTGGTTCCGATGGTGGGAAACCCTGCGGCGTTGCGGGAGGCGCCTGTCATGCGCAGTTGCTCACTGAACCTCCGGGCCCTCTTCAGGCCCATGACGATAGCGGCGAACGTGAACTCGGCCACCGGCACGGCATTGGCCGCGGCCGACGACGACACCTGGATTCCCCGGGTGTACACCTCAGGGGACAGAAAGGTTTTCACGGTGCCTGCCGCGTGGACGATGCAGCGCAACCGGGGCAAGTGGTCCAGCACGAAGGCATCAATGAGAGGAGCGCCCCACCCGGTGATGAGCAGTTCGGCGTCTCCGAGGCGCTCAAGGGTGCCCGGGAGGGTGAAATCGGAGACGGGCTCGGGATCCAGCAGTGTGACGATTCCACGAAGCCGGGCAAGGTCCTCGGTGCTGAACAGGGTGGGCAGATTACTGCGGCCCATCACGAACGCAGCCTTGATGGTGCCGGCGTGCTGGAGGTTGGTGGTCACTGCAGGTTTCCGTCCGGTCGTGGTGATGAAAGCATAGAAAGCGCTTGCTATTTGCATGTCAGCGTAGGTGCGTCGAAGAATGGCTGTCAATCCCAGATTCCAATCAATATATGGATTCTTCTGTGTTATTGACATCACACAATTCTTCTGGGTAGCTTGTTCCCCATAGTAAACGCTTACTATTTCTAGCCGTCGAGCGCTTCCGGGCGCCGGGCCACTCCACATCCGCCGGCTTCGGCGCAGACAGAGGAAATACATGAGCAGCAACAGCCAGACACTCACGCCCCAGGCGACGCCCGACGTCGGCGGGCCGGCGCCGGTGGCGGAAGGCCGCCGTCGGGGTCGCCCACCCGGGGGACCCGCCGCAGGCCGCGGCCGCAAGAAGAGCCTCATGGCCCGGATCCGCCGCGACAAAGTGATGTTGCTGCTGATCGCGCCGGGCTTCCTGTACTTCGTGGTGTTCCACTACGTCCCGCTGGCCGGCAACATCATCGCCTTCCTGGACTACAAGCCCTACCTCGGATTCGTGGACAGTGTCTGGGTTGGCCTGGACAACTTCGCGGCCATGTTCCAGGACGGCGCCTTCTGGGAAGCCCTGCGCAACACCTTGGTGATCACGGGGCTCCAATTGGCCCTGTTCTTCCCGGTTCCCATCTGCCTGGCACTGCTGCTGAACAGCATCGTGTCCGACAGGATCAGGAAGTTCGTCCAGAGTGTGGTCTACCTGCCGCACTTCATTGGCTGGGTGATCATCGTGGCAGTCTTCTCCGAAGTCCTCGGTGCCACCGGCGCTGTCCCGCACCTGCTGGAGAGCCTGGGCCTTCCGCGCTTCGACGCCATGACCACTCCCGAGTTCTTCCCGTTCCTGGTCACCATCCAATCCATCTGGAAGGACGCCGGATGGGGCACCATCATCTTCCTGGCAGCCCTCATGAACGTGGATCAGGAACTGTACGAGGCCGCCGCAGTGGATGGAGCGAACGCACGGCACCGGCTGTGGCACATCACCCTCCCCGGAATCATGCCGGTGATCATCCTGCTCCTCATCCTCAACCTGGGCAGCATCCTGTCCGTCGGTTTCGAACAGATCGTTCTCCAGCGCGACAACGTGGGTCCCGGTGCCGGAGAAGTCCTGGATACCTATGTGTACTTCCACGGCATCCAGGACGGGCAGTGGGGTCCGGCGGCAGCCGTGGGCCTGGTGAAGGGCATTGTGGGCCTGATCCTGGTGCTCGGTGCCAACAAACTCGCCCATCTCTTTGGACAGGAAGGTGTCTATTCCAATGGCAAATCCAAGTAGCACCCTGGTGGCCGGTCTGGGCCGGCTGAAGCCCAAGGACACACGCCCGGTCTGGATGGAGAAACCCAAGCCCGCCGTCCAGGTTGCCAAGACCATCGCATTGGTCATCATCTGTTTCCTGGCCCTGTACCCGCTGCTGGCCGTCTTGGCTACGAGCCTCTCCAGCCAAAGCGAGATCGCCAACAACAACGGCTTGGTCCTCTTCCCCAAAGAGCCCACGTTCGCTGCCTACCAGACCATCTTTGCCGGGGGAGTGGTGACTGATGCGTTGATCCGTTCACTAGTGATCACCACCGTGGGCACGGCCCTCTCCCTGGTGGTTACGGTGGCCATGGCCTACGGCCTCACGCGGCGTGACCTGGTCGGCGGGCGCTTCTTCCTCATGACAGCCCTCTTCACCATGCTTTTCAGCCCCGGCATCATCCCCAGCTTCCTCATGGTCAAGGAACTCGGACTGCTGGACAGCTACGCGGCGCTGGTCCTGCCCACCTTGATGAGTGCCTTCAACCTGGTGGTGGTCCGGTCCTTCTTCATGAACCTCCCGCAGGAACTGTTCGAGGCCGCGAAGATCGACGGCGCGGGAGACTTCCGCATCCTGGTCCAGATGGTGCTGCCGCTCTCGCGAGGCGTGCTGGCCGTCGTCGGGCTTTTCTACGCGGTGGGCTACTGGAACGCGTTCTTCAACGCCATGCTCTACCTGAACGACGACAAGTGGCCGCTATCCATGATCCTGCGGCAATACGTGTTGCTCGGCCAGCCCATGGGCGACTCCGCAGTAGCCGAGATCGCGGTGCCGTCGCAAGCGATCCAGATGGCCGTCGTCGTGATTTCCCTCATCCCGATAGTGATCGTGTTCCCGTTCCTCCAGCGCTACTTCACCAAGGGCGTCCTGACCGGCGCCATCAAAGGCTAGTCCAACTCTCCATTCTTGAAAGGGAAGACCCATGAACGCAGTACCCTCTGCCGGCCCCAGCCGCCGGAACTTCCTCTCCGTAGCAGGCATCGGTGCGCTGGCTCTCTTCAGCGGCGGGGCCCTGGCCGGTTGCGGGCAGCGCACCACCAGTGTTGCCTCGAACGCCAGCGAAGCATTGTTGCCCACGCACATGCCCCTCCAGGCAGCCGCTGCCGACATCCCCGGTACTGCGCAGGGTGTGCCGTCGGCGTTCTACAAGTACCCCGCGCCGTTCCGCAGCGTGCAGACAGCACCGCTGAAGGGAGGCAGGATCACAGCTATCACCAACTTGTTCGGCACGGCCCCGAACGCGCGGGCGGACAACCCTGCGTGGCAGGCCATCGAAGCCCGTCTGGGCGGGCAGGTGGACATCACCTCGGTCTCCTCGGACGACTACGCCACCAAGTTCAACACCATCATCGCGGGCGGCGAGTTGCCGGACCTCATGCTCAACGACGGCGCCGCCGTGCCCAACATCGTGGAGTTCCTGCAGGCCAAATGTGCGGACCTGACTCCGTTGCTGGGTGGCGACAAGATCAAGGACTATCCCAACCTGGCCGCCATTCCGGAGGTGTTCTGGAAGCAGACCGTCCAGGCAGGCAAGCTCTATTCGCTGCCCATTCCGCGCAACCTCACCGGTGGGTCCGGCTTCGTGAACCAGACGCTGTTGGAGAACGTCGGCATCAAGTCCACCGAGGACATCAAGGACAAGGACGACTTCTACAGGGTGGCCAAGGAACTCACCAACCCCTCCAAGAACCAGTGGGCGTTGGGCAGCACCAAGTTTGGGCTCACAATGCTGCACCACATGTTCCGCACACCGAACGTCTGGAAGAACGACGGCGGCAAACTCACCAGGGCGTTCGAGACGGACGAATACATGGCCGCGATCGAGTTCGCAGCCAAGCTCTACAAAGATGGCTTGTACGTTCCCGGCTCCGAAGGTTGGACGAAGTCGCAGATGGTCAACTCCTTCATCTCCGGCAAGGTGGCCATGATCTACGACGGACTCCCGGCCTACATCGGACCCACCGGTTACGGCCGCAGCGTTCCCGCAGCCAACAAGGCCAACAAAGCCGTCCCGTTCATCCCTGTGGGCCACGACGGCGGCAAGGCGCAGACCTGGCTGGACAACATCACGTTCGGCACCGTGATGCTGAAGAAAGCCGACGAAACCAAGCTCAAGGAAGTCCTGGCCGTGGCCAACTTCCTGGCCGCTCCGTTCGGCAGCGAGGAGTACCTGCTGCTCAACTACGGCGCAGAAGGGGCCGACTACACCTTGGACGCCAGCGGTAATCCCGTCGTGACCGATCGCGCCCTCCTGGACAACGCCGTGCCGTGGAAGTACCTGGCCGCACCGCAGCAAGTGGTGTACGACCCCAGCAATAAGGACATTGTGGACGTCATGCATAATGCTTACTCGAAGCTCATCCCGTTGGGTGTCGAAGATCCCTGTGGCACGCTGTTCAGCCCCACCAATGCCAGCAAGGGCGCCAAGCTGGGCCAGCCCGTCTCCGACGCCGCCACAGCAGTCATTGCCGGACGTGGCACCATGGACGCACTCAAGACTGCCGTGGCGGACTGGAAGAAGAATGGTGGCGACACCATCCGCGGCGAATACGAATCGGCGCTGGCCAAGTAGCCGATCCGCCCACCACGGTCCGCTGGACCGGCCTGCACACCCCGGCCAGCACAACCCGGCCTGCACAACCCAAGGAACCCTGTGACACAGCTCCCGCCAGTAACCCAGCCCTGGCTTCCCCATCCTGATCCCGTCCTGTCCCCGCTCACGGGCTGGACCCGCGGCCATTGGGAAGCCACGGCCGACCATTGGCTCGGACACATCCGTGCCTACTCCAGCCCGCTCAAGGCCAGCCCACGCCTTCCGGGCCCGGTGACGCGTGACGGCGAGCGCCGGGAAGGCATGGAGACCATCGGACGGAGCATGCTGATGGCCGCGCCGCGGATCGCCGGTGCCCGCGGCCGGGACCGCTTGGAGTTGGCGGCTTGGTACCGGGAGGCGCTGCTGGCCGGTACCGATCCTGAGGGTGCAGAACGTTGGCCGTTGGGTGTCACGTGCAAGTCACCCTTGCTGGGGGTGACCAACTCGATCGTGGAAGCGGCAAACATCGCTTTCTCGCTCCACATCGCCAGGGAGTGGCTGTGGGAACCGTTGGATGCGGGGGAGAAGAAGCAGGTTGCCGGCTGGTTGCGGCACCATGCTCGGCTCGAGGTGTGGGGTAACAACTGGCAGCTCTTTCCGGCAATGGCGGAGGGTTTCCTGCGTTCGGTGGGGGAGGACGTGTCGGGCTGCACGGGTGCGCGGAATGTGGCCCGGGTGGAGTCCTGGTATCTGGGCGATGGGTGGTACACCGACGGGCCGGAGCACGCCATCGACTACTACAACGCGTGGGCCATCCACCCTTATTTGTGGGCTTGGTACAAGATGACCGGCCGTGAGGATACCCCCGAGGGTCGCCGTCATCTGGAGCGTCTGCGCGAATTCGTGGCTACGCAGAGCCTGATGTTCGCCAGTGATGGGGCAGTGCTGCACGTCGGGCGATCCTTGGCGTACCGCACGGCCGTTCTGGCCGCCTTGTGGTGTGCCGAGATCTCTGGCGTGAACCCGTTGACGCCGGGTGCCACGCGTCGCCTGGCGTCCGGGGTCCTGGCGAACTTCACGGCGAAGGGCGTTGGCGTTGATGGGCCGCCGAACCTGGGCTGGTATGAAGAACACCGGGGCTCCTGCCAGGCGTACAGCGGGTTCGGTTCACCGTATCTGGCAGGCATCGGCTTCCTGGGGTTGGCGCTGCCGCCGGAGCACAGGGTGTGGCAGGACGTGGAAGAGCCGCAGCCCACCGATGGCCCGGCCGCTGTTCGGGCGTTGCCTGATGCTGGTTGGACTGTGATCAGCGATGGCGGCTTGGTTCGTCTCACCAACCACGGCAGCGACCATTGCGGCCTGCCCGTGGGCGGCGGCTCGGACCCCGATGATCCGCACTACGCCAAGTTCTCCTATTCCACCCATACAGCGCCGGGTACAGGAGTTGCGTGGGAGGACAACGTGGATGGTCACCTTGCGTTGTTGGGGTCCGACGGCGTGGCGAGCCGGCGCTGTGCCCTGCGCGCCACCCGCACGGACGGCCTCGTCAGCGGATCCGTCCACATCCCTCAGCTGCACGGAAAGACCCTGCCCGGCACGGCCGTCAATACAGTTTCGGTGGTGCACGGCATCCACGAGCTTCGCTGCCATTTGGTCCGTGGCCCGATGGAGTATTCCGTCCGGGAGGGTGGCCACGCTGTAGCCGGCGCCACGCCGGTGGACGTTGGAACGACGGACGACACCGCGTGGGCCGGCAACGGTGATGTCTACGTCGCTGTGACTGCGGTGCACGGCTGGGACGAGCCGCGGACCACGCGGTATATGGATGCCAACGCCATGGGCAGGCACTCAGCAGTCCCCAGCCTTGGCGCGGAGCGCAACAGTGAGGAAACGGTCCACGTTGCCCTCCACACGCTGACCCGGGGACCGGCTCCTTCGCCGGAAGCGCTCCAGGCGGCTGCCGCCGTCGTGGTTTCCGGTACGGAAGTGTCCGTGTCGTGGGCCGGCGGTGCTTCGCAAACTTTCGATCTGCGGACGTTTGTCCCTTGGGATGGGCAGGTGGGTAAGTGATGGACCTCAAGTACGGCGCGTCGCGGGAAAATCCCCGCGAGGATGGTGCGATGCAGCGGTTCCGCGGCCATCGCGTGGGGCAGTTCATTCACTGGGGTCTTTACGCCCTGCCGGCTGGTCGCTGGGAAGGCAAGGATGTGGAATTCGCCGCTGAGTTCCTGCCCCGCGTGGCGAAGATTCCGCAACAACGCTGGGAGGCGCTCGCGAACGATTTCACCTTGGCGGATTTCGACGCCGACCGGTGGGCGGACACGGCAGTGGCGATGGGTGCCCGCTACATGACCATCACCACCAAACACCATGATGGTTTCTGCCTCTGGCCGAGCGCGCACACGGACTTCCACATGGGGAACACGCCCTCCGGCCGCGATGTCCTGGGTGAGCTGGTGGCCGCCTATGAAGCCCGGGGGATTGACGTCAACTTCTACTACTCGGTGCTGGATTGGCGGCACCCGGACTGGCGCTTCACGCTGGAGAACGACGCCGACAACCTGGCTTTCGCCCGTTACCTCGACTTTGCGATGAAACAGTTGGAAGAACTGGCCGAACGCTATCCGAGCGTGAAGGGTTTCTGGTTCGACGGCACGTGGGACGAATCCGTGAAGGCCAACGGGTGGTGGACCTGGGAGGTCGAACGGATGTTGAAAGAACGTCTTCCCGGCGTGGTGGTCAACAGCCGTTTGCGGGCCGACGATTTCGGAGCCAGGCACGTGGATACCAACGGCCACCTCATGGGCGACTACGAAAGCGGCTACGAGCGCCGGCTTCCCGAGCCCTGGGACACCAGCGTTGCCACCCGTGACTGGGAAGCCTGCATGACCATTCCGCAGGCGAGCTGGGGATACCACCAAGGCCCGTGGGCGCAGTCGACGCTCAAGCATCCCTGGGATGTGGTGGACATGATCGCCCACTGCACATCCCTGGGTGGTAACTTCCTGCTGAACTTCGGCCCCCGTGGCGACGGTTCCATGGCCCCTGCCGAGGTGGAGATCGCCCGCAGGGTGGGGGAGTGGCTCGCGGTCAACGGTGAAGCGATCTACGGGTGCGGGTACGCCGAGGGCTGGGACTATCCGGGGTGGGGGTACTTCACCCGGGACAGCAGCAGCGGACAAGTGTTTGCTGTGGTCACGCGCCTGCCGGCGTCGGGGCGGGTGCGTCTGCAGCTCCCTGCGGGCCTGGAGCTCACGGGGCTCCGGACACCCGGGACCGGTGCGCACCCGTACAACAGGCTGGCAGATTCCGTATTCGAGGTGGAACTGCGGGCTGGCTCAGAGGCTGGTCCGGCCGTTCTTGCCCTGGAAACTGGACTCCTTGCCGGGCCTGCTTCCGAAAAGGAGCCCAATCCGGACGTGCTCGACTAGCTAAGCTCCGGCCGCTGCCACCCGGGCCTTCTTCCTCAGCACGGAATTCTTCCTGGTGGTCCGCAGCATGTCGATGGTCAGCAGGACCAAAGCAAGCCAGACAACGCAGAAGCCGATCCAGCGGGCCGTCGTCATGGTTTCGTGGAACACCAGCAGCGCCACAACAAACTGGAGGATCGGCGCGAAGTACTGGAGAAGGCCGATAGTGGTCATCGGTAGGCGACGGGCAGAGGCGCCGAAGAAGAGCAGCGGAACAGCGGTGATCACGCCTGAAGCCACCAGCAACCAGAAATGTCCGGCGCCCATCGTCGTGAGGGTTTCAGCCCCCGTGACGCCCAGGACCACCATCGTGATGGCAGCAAAGGGAGCCAGCACCACGGTCTCAACGCTCAGGCTCGTCAAGGCATCCACCTTGGGACCAACGCGCTTCTTCACGAAACCGTACAAGCCAAAGCTGAACGCCAGAATCAGGGCGATCCAGGGGAGTTGCCCGTACGAGAAAGTCAGGACTCCCACCGCGACGAATCCAATGCCCACGGCCGTCCACTGCAAGGGGCGCAGCTTCTCCTTGAGGACGAAAACACCCAGGAGGACCGAGACCAGCGGGTTGATGAAGTAGCCCAGGGAGGTCTCAACAGCATGTCCGGTAGTGACGCCGAACGTGTAGGTGAGCCAGTTGATGGCGATCAGGCCGGCGGCGAGCGCGAGCGGCCCGAAGACGCTGCGGTCCTTCAACGCTGCACCGAAAACCCGCCAGGCCCGCGTGATCGTGATCAGGAGGGCGCAGAAGATGAGGGACCAGACAATCCGGTTGGCCACGATTTCGATCGCCCCGGCAGGCATGAGGATAAAGAAGTAGAGGGGAAGCAGGCCCCACAGGCCGTAAGCGCCGATGCCGAACAGGATTCCCGCCGTCGACTCGCTCCTCACAGGCTTGGCTGAACCGCCGGTTCCTGCTCCACCGCCCTTGGCCGCCGCCGTCGCGGGCTGGTTTGAAGGGGAGCCTGAGATGATCTGTTCCGGAGTCGACACATTGTCGCCAACACCGGGTACTGCTGCAATATTCCGCAATTTTTATGAATCTCTGTGACTCCTGCCATATAAGCGGCCGGGTGTAGGGTCGACACCTAGAATTGAAGTCTGCGCGCCCCCAACAGCGGCGTGGCTCACTGCTTCGGAAGGGCTAACGGTGTCCAACTCAGCCGCAACCATCCCCAATCGTCCCCTTCGCGTTGCCATTGTCGGCGCAGGCCCCGCAGGGGTTTACGCCGCGGATATCCTGACCAAGTCCAACGAGGTCAAGGACGGGCACGTTGAAGTGAGCATCGACCTCTTCGAGGCGTATCCCGCGCCCTACGGACTGATCCGCTACGGTGTGGCGCCGGACCATCCCCGCATCAAAGGAATCGTCAACGCCCTCCACAAAGTGCTGGACCGTGGCGACATCCGCTTCCTGGGCAACGTCACGTACGGCCGAGACCTTACTTTGCACGATTTCCGCTCCTTCTACGACGCCGTGATCTTCTCCACCGGCGCCATCAAGGACGCGGACCTGAACATTCCCGGCATCGACCTGGAAGGGTCCTTCGGCGGCGCCGACTTCGTCTCCTGGTACGACGGCCACCCGGACGTGCCCCGGGAATGGCCGCTGGATGCCAAGGAAATTGCCGTGATCGGCAACGGCAACGTTGCACTGGATGTAGCACGGATGTTGGTCAAGCACCCTGAAGAACTGTTGGTCACCGAGATCGCGGACAACGTGTTCGCAGGCCTCAAGAATTCGCCTGTCACCGATGTCCACGTGTTCGGGCGCCGCGGCCCCGCCCAGGTGAAGTTCACGCCGCTGGAGTTGCGCGAGCTCTCGCACTGCAAGGACGTGGACATCGTGCTGTACCCGGAGGACTTCGAGTTCGACGAAGCCTCGGATGAGGCGATCCGCAGCAACAACCAAATCAAGATCATGGTTAACACCATGACCAACTGGCTAGTGGAGGAGCACGCCGAATCCGAGCAGCCGTCCTCCCGCCGCCTGCACCTGCACTTCCTGCACAGCCCCGTGGAGATCCTTGACTCGCCGGAGACGCCCGGCAGGGTGGCCGGCATCAAGTTCGAACGGATGGAGCTGGACGGCACAGGGAACGTCAAGGGCACCGGGGAATTCGTGGAGTACCCCGTCCAGGCCGTGTACCGCGCCATCGGCTACCACGGCTCGCCGCTGGATGAACTTGAGTACGACGCCCGCCGCGGCGTCATCCCGAACGACGGCGGCCGCGTCCTGGACGCCGACGGCAAGCCCGTGCCGGGAATCTACGCCACCGGCTGGATCAAGCGCGGACCCGTGGGGTTGATCGGGCACACCAAGGGCGACGCCCTGGAAACCATCGGCTTCCTCCTGGAAGACCGGCTCAACCTGCCGCCGGCCGAAAACCCGGACCCGCAAGCCATCATCGACCTCCTGGAAGAGCGCGGGGTGGAGTACACCACTTGGGAGGGCTGGAACCGGCTTGACGCCCACGAGGCCGCACTTGGTGCTGCCTGGTCAGCGTCCGACGAGAATCCGGACGGTGTGGTTCGTGAGCGCATCAAGGTTGTGCCGCGTGAGGAAATGATCCGGATCTCCCGCGGCTGACCCTTGGAGTTTTTGTACACCTAATGCCCCTATTCGGACGCTTTAGGGTCATCACCTGTACAAAAACTCCATCTGGCGAATTAGACTCTCTCGTACTGTGCTGCCCACCGCGCGCGGCCCAACGCACAGAATGTCAGGGAGTTCGATGAGGAATCCAGTCCACCCGCCGGTTCCAGGCAGCGATGCCGCGGAGCTGCTGCAGAAGCGTGCCCTGGCCGGCCATGAACGCCTCGAATCCCTGCGCATTGGCGTGCCGGAAGATATCGTCGGGCTGCGCCGGCTGGTCCGGGAATCCTGGCAGCGTTCGGCGAGTCTCCAGGCCAACCCCGACGTCGCCGAGGCCCCCTTGGCGATGGACCGCGATGAGCTGGAGGAGTACCGCCGGCAGCACCCTTTGGCCACCATCATGCCCGTGATCAGGAAACTGCTGGTTCAGCCCAGCCATGACAGCGGTCTTCTCGTGGCTGTGGGTGACGACGTCGGGCGGCTCTTGTGGGTGGACGGCGATCCGGTGATGCAGCGGCGGGCAGAAGGCATGATGTTCGTGGCCGGCGCCGACTGGTCCGAAGCCTCCGTAGGCACCAGCGCACCCGGTACCGCCTTGGCCCTTGACCGGAGCATCCAGATCTCCGGAGCCGAACATTTCAAGCGCTCCGTCCATCCCTGGAGCTGTACCGCGGTTCCCTTCCACGATCCCGATTCCGGCGCCGTGCTGGGCGTTGTGGACATCACCGGGACAGAAACGGCCGTGGCGCCGCACACCCTGTCCCTGGTGGAGGCGACGGTCGCAGCAGCCCAGGCGCAGCTGCGGATTGAGCGGCTGCAGCTCGCGGCCGCCGTTCGAGACAAACCACGACGCCGGAGCGCGGCCGCCGCTTCAACCCCCGCTTTGTACCGCAACAGCCTGCAGTTGCTGGGGCGTGACAGTGCCCTGCTCAGCATCGCCGGCCGGACGGTCTCCTTGTCCGCACGGCACAGCGAAATCCTTGCCATCCTGGGCAACCATCCGGATGGACTGAGCGCCGATGACCTCTGCGCCCTGCTTTACCCGGGCGACGGTTCTTCCGTGACGCTCCGGGCGGAGATGGTGCGGCTCCGGAAAGTCATCCAGGAGATCAGCCCGGACGCGGTTCCCGAATCCCGCCCCTACAGGCTGCCGGTCGAGTTGCTTCCGGACTCCGGGCAGGTCCTCAATTGCCTGCAGCGCGGCGCCCACCGCATTGCCCTGGAAATCTACAAAGGTGCGCTTTTGCCACGTTCGGAGGCACCCGGCGTCGTGCAGTTGCGGGAACGGGTGTCCCACCTGCTGCGGGAAGCGCTGCTCAGCGACGGCAGCGTCGATTCGCTCCTCAAGTATGCGGAACTGCCCGAGGCGAAGTACGACGTCGACCTCCGCCTCGCCGTGCTGAAGCTGCTGCCGCCGCGCTCACCGAAGCGGGCGGCCGTAGTCGCCGATCTTGAGCGGATCGACGTCGAGTTGAAAGCGTGAGCTGACTCACACTGTTGCAACGTAGCTGCAACCCCCTGGCTCCTAGGCTCGGATCAATGGCGACAGCCACCGTGATTCGCAGCAAAGGAGCTAGCAATGACTGTTTATGCACAGCCGGGTGCCGAGGGTTCGAAGGTCACCTTCAAGGACCGCTACGAGAACTGGATCGGCGGCGAATGGGTTGCCCCGGTCAAGGGCGCCTACTTTGAGAACATCACCCCCGTGACGGGCAAGGCCTTCTGCGAAGTTGCCCGGGGGACGTCGGAGGACATTGAACTGGCGCTGGACGCAGCGCACAAGGTTGCACCGTCTTGGGGGAAGACCTCCGCCACCGAACGCGCAGCCATCCTGAACAAGATCGCCGACCGCATTGACGAGAACGT
This sequence comes from Paenarthrobacter sp. TAF1, assembly GCF_052113825.1. Taxonomy (NCBI): domain Bacteria; kingdom Bacillati; phylum Actinomycetota; class Actinomycetes; order Micrococcales; family Micrococcaceae; genus Paenarthrobacter; species Paenarthrobacter sp. TAF1. The sequence goes on along the minus strand of NZ_JBFRDO010000002.1, from coordinate 181,504 downwards.
GGAGCTCCTGGCTGTTGCCGAGACCTGGGACAACGGCAAGCCCGTCCGCGAGACCTTGAACGCGGACATCCCGCTGGCAGCTGACCACTTCCGCTACTTCGCCTCCGCCGTCCGCGCCCAGGAAGGCCACCTCTCCCAGCTCGACGAGGACACTACGGCGTACCACTTCAAGGAGCCGTTGGGCGTTGTCGGCCAGATCATCCCGTGGAACTTCCCCATCCTCATGGCCGTGTGGAAGTTGGCGCCGGCGCTCGCAGCCGGCAACGCCGTGGTCCTGAAGCCGGCTGAGCAGACGCCGACGTCGATCCTGGTTTTGATGGAGCTCATCGGTGACCTGCTTCCGGCCGGCGTAGTAAACGTGGTCAATGGATTCGGTGTGGAAGCAGGCAAACCGCTGGCGTCCAGCCCCCGCATCCGCAAGATCGCCTTCACCGGCGAGACCACCACCGGCCGGCTGATCAGCCAGTATGCGTCCAACAACCTCATTCCGGTCACCCTGGAACTTGGCGGCAAGAGCCCGAACATCTTCTTCGACGACGTCGCCGCCCAGAATGATGCTTTCTACGACAAAGCGCAGGAAGGGTTCACGCTCTTCGCCTTCAACCAGGGCGAAGTCTGCACCTGCCCGTCCCGCGCACTCGTTCAGGAAGGTATCTACGACTCCTTCATGACCGACGTCGTGGCCCGGACCAACAAGATCATCCAGGGCAACCCCTTGGACACCGACACCCAGATCGGCGCCCAGGCCTCCAACGACCAGTTGGAGAAGATCCTCTCCTACATCGACATCGGAAAGCAGGAGGGCGCCAAGGTCCTCACCGGCGGGGCCCGGGCTGAGCTGACAGGCGATCTGGCCGGCGGCTACTACGTCCAGCCCACCATCTTCGAAGGCCACAACCGGATGCGGATCTTCCAGGAGGAAATCTTCGGCCCGGTGGTGTCCGTGACCAAGTTCAGCGACTACAACGACGCCATCGGCATCGCCAACGACACCCTCTACGGTCTTGGTGCCGGCGTCTGGTCGCGCAACGGAAATGTCGCCTACCGCGCGGGCCGGGAAATCCAGGCCGGCCGTGTGTGGGTCAACAACTACCACGCCTACCCGGCAGGTGCCGCTTTCGGTGGCTACAAGTCCTCAGGTATTGGCCGTGAAAACCACGCCATGATGCTGGACCACTACCAGCAGACCAAGAACCTCCTGGTCAGCTACAACGAGAACAAGCTCGGCTTCTTCTAAGAGTTTTTGTACAGCGGATGCCCTTATGGAGCGGACTTAGGGGCATCAGCTGTACAAAAACTCCCATCATTCGTACAGATCAAAGGAGATCGTCAATGACCACCACTATGCAAGCAGCAGTAGTCACTGAATTCGGAACCGACCTGAAGGTCATGGAGGTCGAACGCCCGACGCCGGGTCCCGGCCAGGCGCTGGTCCGCCTCATTACGTCGGGGGTATGTCATACCGACCTGCACGCCGCCGAAGGCGACTGGCCCGTCAAGCCGACACCACCGTTTATTCCCGGGCACGAGGGTGTCGGCGAAGTGGTAGCCCTCGGCGAAGGGGTCACGGACGTGGCGGTCGGCGACCTCGTGGGCAATGCCTGGCTGTGGTCGGCCTGCGGAGACTGCCAGTACTGCCGGACGGGGTGGGAAACCCTGTGCGAGTCGCAACAGAACGGCGGCTACAGTGTGGATGGCTCGTTCGGTGAATACATGCTGGTGGACACCCGCTTCGCTGCCCGCATCCCGGCAGGCTCGGATCCGGTGGAGGTTGCACCCGTGCTCTGCGCCGGCGTCACGGTGTACAAGGGCTTGAAGATGACCGAGGCCAGGCCGGGGCAGTGGGTCACCATCTCCGGCATTGGCGGCCTGGGGCACATCGCCGTCCAGTACGCAGTGGCAATGGGTCTGCGGGTGGCAGCGGTGGACATTGCCGACGACAAACTGGCGCTCGCCAAGGAGCATGGTGCCGAGTTGACGGTCAATGCACTGCATGAGGACCCGGCGGAGGTCATCCAGCGTGAAACGGGCGGCTGCCATGGCGTGCTGGTCACAGCCGTGCACCCTTCGGCGTTCGGACAAGCCATTGGCATGGCCCGGCGCGGTGGAACGATCGTCTTCAACGGCCTTCCGCCCGGAGATTTCCCGGCGCCGATCTTCGAGATTGTCCTCAAGGGCCTCACGGTCAGGGGATCGATCGTGGGCACCAGGCAGGACCTCGAGGAAGCGCTGGAGTTCTATGCCCAGGGGAAGATCAAGCCAACGGTGTCCACCCGGGAGCTCTCGGAAGTCAACGCAGTCTTCGACGAGATGAAGCACGCCAAGATCGACGGCCGAGTGGTTCTGAAGTTCTGATGAACGCCAACATGTCCCAGGACATCCTGGAAGCTTCGGTGACGCTGCCCGGGGAGGACTTCTCCCGGGTGGCGCTCACCGGAGCATCCGTGGAGCTGCTCCTCAAACTCTGGGAGCAGCACGGCCCTTTGATGTTCCACCAATCGGGCGGCTGCTGCGACGGCTCAGCTCCCATGTGCTACCCGGCGGGGGAGTTCTTGACAGGTGACTCCGACGTTCTCCTTGGGCGGTTCGACCTCGGGCCCGATGGAAATGCCAAACCACTGGAGTTCTGGATGTCCAAGGAGCAATTCAATTACTGGTCCCACACCCACCTCACCGTGGATGTGGTTCCGGGCCGAGGCAGTGGGTTCTCCGTTGAGTCTCCCGAGGGGAAGCGATTCCTGATCCGATCAACGCTCATGGACTGGGACGTGCCAAGCATTTAGGGTGGGTGGCTGGTGTGATGAGGGTTACGGGCCTTCATCACACCAGTCACACCTGTCACGCGAATTCGGCAGGCGTCTCACTATCTGGGATAAATATGGCCGTCCATTGGTCGGACACTATTCTTGATGAGTCCTATACCACCCCCATCCAGAATGTGGCATTTTTATGAACATTTTCAGGACCAAGTCGATTGAGCAGTCGATCGCCGATTCCGACGAGCCTGGTCGCAAGCTCAAGCGCAGCCTGAGCACGTGGGACCTCATGATCATGGGCGTCGCCGTCGCTGTCGGCGCCGGTATCTTCTCGGTGGGCGCGAAGGCTGCCGCCAACTTTGCCGGCCCCGCCGTCACCATTTCCTTTGCCATCGCAGCAGTCACCTGCGCGTTGGCCATCATGTGCTACGCGGAGTTCGCGACCGCAATTCCCGTTGCCGGTTCCGCCTACGTCTTCACGTACGCCACCATGGGCGAAGTCCTTGCCTGGATCATCGGCTGGAACCTCATCCTCGAACTTTTCACCGCCGCGGCAGTGATCGCCAAGTACTGGGGCATCTACCTCAGTACGGTGTTTGGCTTGATGGGCGTGGAGATGCCGCCCTCGATCAGTGTGTTTGGCGTTGACCTTTACTGGGGCGCCTTCCTCATCGTCGCGATCTTCACCGTGCTGCTGGTGCTGGGGACAAAGTTGTCCGCCCGCGTTGGCAAYGTCTTCACGATGATCAAGATCGCTGTAGTGCTGTTCGTGATCGTAGTGGGCTTCAGCTACGTGAAGTTCTCCAACTACACACCCTTTGTTCCGGCCTCCGAACCGACTGCCGGAACGGGCGCGGCCGATGTCATGAAGCAGTCCTTCTTTGGCTTCCTGACCGGTGCTGCTCCGGCCCAGTACGGAACGCTTGGCATCTTCGCAGGCGCTGCCTTGGTCTTCTTCGCCTTCATCGGCTTCGACGTGGTGGCCACCTCCGCCGAGGAGGTCAAGAACCCGCAGAAGACCCTGCCCCGGGGCATCTTCGGCGGCCTGGCGCTGGTGACATTGCTCTACATCCTGGTCTCCCTCGCCCYCACGGGAATGGTTTCCTACACGCAGCTGGCCGAAGTCAAGAACCCCACCCTGACCACGGCTTTCGAAGCTGTGGGCAACACTGACGCCGCCAAGGTCATCGCTTTCGGTTCTCTGGTAGGCCTCACCACCGTCATCATGGTGCTCCTCATGGGCTTGTCCCGCGTGGTGCTTGCCATGAGCCGAGACGGTCTGCTGCCCCGCTCCCTTTCCAAGACCAGCGAGAAGCGCTCCACCCCGGCCCGCCTGCAGATCATCTGCGGTGCCGCCGTGGCGATCGTGGCAGGTGTGACCAAGGTGGACCTCCTGGAGGAAATGATCAACATCGGAACGCTGTCCGCGTTCGTGATGGTCTCCCTGGGCATCCTTGTGCTCCGCAAGAAGCGCCCCGACCTCAAGCCGGCGTTCCGCGTTCCGTTCGGCAAGGTCCTGCCCTGGGTCTCCGCCGTACTGTGCGTCTACCTCATGACCAACCTGGCCGTGGAAACCTGGATCTTCTTCGCGATCTGGCTGGTGATCGGCATGGTGATCTACTTCTCCTACGGCCAGCGTCACTCGCGGCTCAACGAGAAGTTCGCAGCCGCCAAAGCCGCTGTCGCAGGCGGCGGCAAGACCACCGGCGACGAGGACGAAGACACCTTCACCAAGGTCTGACCCATCGCTGCTGCTTGTCAGACAGCTGCTATGTCATAGCTCAAGGGGAACGCCCGGGAACCGCTGGTTTCCGGGCGTTTTCTGTTTCCGGGAACGCACCCGTCCAGAGGGCCCTTCACTGGGCGCCAGCCTTGGGACCCTAGCCCTCACGGCGCCGCGTACTCACTGACCCACTCCACCAGGGGCCTCAGCGTCTCCCAGCGGGAGGCAATCTCATCCTTGGCCGCTGCGGTGGACAACCATGCCGGCTGCCCGACTTCCACGCCGGCCGACAGGGACTTGTGCTTTAGCAGCTCCGCCCGGGGATGGTCCTTGTCAAAGCCGCGGGGAACGGTTTTGAGTTTTTCCCCTTCAATCGCAAAACCAGCAGCGGAGACGGCGTCGGTGATCTGTTGCAGCGCCAGTCCACTCTCCGGCGCGTCGACTGCGGCCCGGTAGCGTGCCAACTGGGCGGGCGTGTGGGAGTGGTAGCCCCCACCGATCAGGAGACCGTCGGCGCTGATCTGCACGTAGTAGCCAACGCCCTCCCGTGTGGCTGCGAAGGCTCCCTGGGCCGTTTTATAGGGTGACTTGTCCTGGGAGAACCTGATGTCCCGGTTGGGGCGGAAGATCTTTGCGGGCCCGAACCTCGGCTCCAATTCCGCGAGGAGAGCCGTCAGCGGTTCCCTGACCTCGGCGTCGTATATCGCTTTATGCTCCAGCCACCACTCGCGGTTGTTGTTCTCTTCAAGGTCCTCGTAGAAGCGGAAAGCGGCTGCCTGAATGCCTTCAAATGTGTTCATACAGGGATCCTATGGAGCGGCATGAGGGCGCAGCCATAGCTGGAGGCTGCTATGTGGAAACAAGTGCTATGTGGAAAACAAAAAGAACACCCCGCCGCGGAGTGGATCCGCGGCGGGGTGTTCCTGGAAGTGCTTGGAGCAAAGACGCTTAGAGCTTGTTGGCTGCTTCGGCGTCGGACTCGGTCTGGCCTGCGCCCAGGTTGGCACGGAGCTTGGCGCCGAGGTCGGCGTCAACGTTCGTCCAGTACTGGATGGCGCGTTCCTTGATGTCGGCGTTCTTCACGCCGCCAACAGCACCGGTGATGGTGTCCAGGAGGCGGGCCTTGGCGGCGTCATCGTAGACCTCGCGGTACAGGGTACCGGCCTGGCCGAAGTCGTCATCCTCAGCGTGCAGGGTGTGGGCGGAGAGGGTGAGCTCGCCGTCGTTCTCCCAGCCACCGGCGGGGGAGGTCGGCTCGACAGCAGCCGGGCCACCAACGGAGTTCGGTGCGTAAACCGGGGTGGACGGAGCGTTGAACAGGTAACGTCCCTGGCCATCCTGGCTGTAGTTGTTGACCTGGTTCTTGGGCTGGTTCACCGGGATCTGCGCGTGGTTGGTGCCAACGCGGTAGCGGTGTGCATCGGCGTAGGAGAAGATGCGGGCCTGCAGCATCTTGTCCGGGGAAGCAGCGATGCCCGGCACGAAGTTCGACGGCGCGAAGGTGGCCTGCTCGATCTGCGCGAAGTAGTTCTCCGGGTTCTTGTTCAGCTCCATGGTGCCCACGTGGATCAGCGGGTAGTCGGAGTGCGGCCACACCTTTGTGAGGTCGAACGGGTTGAAGCGGTACGTCTTGGCATCCTCGTACGGCATGACCTGAACGTGGAGTTCCCACGACGGGAAGTTGCCGGCCTCGATGTTCTCGGAGAGGTCGCGGATGTAGAAGTCTGCATCCGAACCGGCCAGCTCTTCAGCCTGGTCACCAGTGATGGTCTTGACGCCCTGGTTGGACTTGAAGTGGTACTTGACCCAGAAACGCTCGCCGGCGGCGTTGATCCACTGGTAGGTGTGCGAACCGTAGCCCTGCATTTCACGCCAGGAAGCCGGCAGGCCACGGTCGCCCATGAGCCAGGTGACCTGGTGTGCGGACTCGGGGGAGAGGGTCCAGAAGTCCCACTGCATGTCAGCGTCACGCAGGTGGGTACCCGGGAGGCGCTTCTGGGAGTGGATGAAGTCCGGGAACTTGATGCCGTCGCGGATGAAGAAGACGGGGGTGTTGTTGCCCACGAGGTCGTAGTTGCCCTCGGAGGTGTAGAACTTCACGGCGAAACCGCGGGGATCGCGCCACGTGTCGGGAGAACCGTTCTCGCCTGCAACGGAGGAGAAACGGATCAGCATGTCCGTCTCGACACCCGGCTGCAGGAAAGCAGCCTTGGTGTAGGCAGAAACGTCAGAGGTGGTCTTGAAGGTACCGAAAGCTCCGCCGCCCTTGGCGTGCACTACGCGCTCCGGGACCCGCTCGCGGTTGAACTGGGCGAGCTTTTCCACCAGGTAGTGGTCGGTCAGGATGATGGCACCGTCAGCGCCGACGGACTTCGAGTGCGCGTCGGACGTAACGGGGGCACCTGACTGGGTCGTTGAAATGGCAGTCATTGTTCTCCTTTTTCCTATTTCTGAGTTACTGAAGTATTTACGGGAAGCTGTTGTTTGGCCTGGCAATCCTGGCAGATGCCTTGGTAAAGGACGTCTGCGATCTGGATTGTCATGGGCTTGGAATTTTCGTTCCAGTGCGGTGTGAGGCACGGTGCGTGGCCCACTGCGCAGTCCACGTCCTCCACCTTGCCGCAGCTGATGCAGACGGCGTGGTGGTGGTTGTCGCCTACCCGGGTTTCGTAGAGCGCCGGGGAGTGCGGGGGTTCAAAGCGGCGCAGCATCTGCAAATCCGTAAGGTCGCTGAGCACTACATAAACGGACTGCGCCGTCAGTTCAGGCAGTTCCTGGCGGGCAGCGGCAAGGATGCCTTCTGCCGGGGAGTGCGGATGGTGCTGGACTGCGGCCAGCACTGCCAGCCGCTGTTTGGTTACACGCCTGCCGTGGGCATGCAGGGCCGCGGCCCATGCTTGCTGCTCAGCAGTGTGATCTGTCATGCATTCATTCAAACACTTATTTTGATAAGTTCACAATAAGGCAAGGCTAACTTCCGGTGAACGAAACAATTCCACTACCGGGTTGAGTTCTTCCGCGGCCGAGCGGCCGAGCGCATGCACCCGCAATGGCGTTCCCGGGGTCAGCGACTCCACGGCCAGGCAACTGAACCCGCTGACGCCACCGGACAGCGGCAGCGCGCCCAGCGATGCACCGATCGCCAAAAGGTCAGCAGGCAGGAAGTCCCGAACTGAGGCTACGCGGCTCACGGGCTCCATGACGGTATGGCGCTCACCCGCAGGAATCGTCCGTACCAGCACTGCGGGGTCCGGAACAGGTTCGACGGCGGCCCTGGCCGCGTCTGCGGACGCCAGGATCGCGTCGGGCAGCTCGCGGCGCAGTGACTCACGGATCGCCTCGTCGGTCGCCTCCAGTTCGGACTCGGGGAGGGCCACCCGACGGTGCGCCGGCAGCGAGAGCTGAAGTCCCGGCGTCGTGGTTTCGCCAGCCCAGCGTCCAAAAAGATGGAACGTCGGAGTTGACGATTCAGCCACAGGTTCACCCAGCCCGGCTCCCAGCGGATGCCACTGATGGGCGAACATGACGGCGCAGTGCTCCACGCCCAGGACCTTCGCCAAGGCGGCGCGTGCCAGATGGTGGCAAAAAAGCCAGTCAGTTGCGGACGGGAGCGCGAAATCCGTGGACGGATCAGACAACCTGACCACTACGTGCGCGGCTGTGAGGGGATGACGTGGCCGGGCGATCTCCCAAAAGCCCGAACGGTACAACAGTCGTCGTGACATGACCATGTCAACTCCTTCCCCGGGGTGAGCCTACCAAGCCGTGGCGCTGGTTAGGGTTGGACGGTGGCAAAACTACTGGCAGACATCACTCCGATCAAGGAGAGTCCTGCTTTTCGTCGTCTCTGGCTGGGGGCGTCCGTTGCCGCCATCGGCACCCAACTGACCCTCGTGGCTGTCAGCCTGGAGGTGTACCGGCTCACCCAGGAAAGTTTCTACGTGGGGCTCCTGGGTATCTTCGCGTTGGTTCCCCTGGTCATTGCCGGCCTCTACGGTGGATCCATCTCCGATGCCTACGACCGACGCAAAGTGGCCTTGATTGCGTCCCTCGTCTTATGGGCTTCCACGGCCGGCCTGGCACTGCAGGCGTGGCTGGGTCTGGGCAACATTTGGGTTCTTTATGCGTTGGTAGCCATCCAAAGCGGAGCGCAAGGCATCAACGGCCCGGCCCGGAGCGCCATCATTCCACTCCTGGTCCGCAAGGACCTGCTGCCCGCGGCCAACGCCTTGAGCATGCTGACCTTTGGCCTCTCGATGACCGCCGGACCACTCCTGGCCGGGGTACTCGTGGCAACCATCGGCTTCGGGTGGACCTACACGATTGACGTCATCAGCTTCACCTTCGCGCTGTGGGGACTTTTCAGGCTTCCGCCGCTGCCGCCCTCCAAGGATGCCGTCCGGCCCGGGTTCCGCTCCGTGGTGGAGGGCTTCCGGTTCCTGGGCGGGCGGCCCAACGTCCGCATGACCTTCATCATCGACCTCATCGCCATGATCTGCGCGCAACCCCGGGCCCTGATGCCCGCCATTGGCGCCGTGATGATCGGTGGAGGCGAAACCACCGTGGGTGTGCTGCTCGCTTCCACGGCTGTGGGAGCGTTCCTTGCGGGCCTCTTCTCTGGTCCGTTGGGAAGGGTACGCCGCCAGGGCAGCGCCGTGGTGTGGTCCGTGATGGGGTGGGGCGCCTCAATTGCCGGCTTTGGGCTGGTGGTGCTCCTTGCAGGTGACGCCGGACGCAATGGAACCACGCCGTGGCTGATACCGGCTGCGCTCTGCTGTGCGCTCGCAGGTATTTCGGATTCCGTAAGTGCCGTTTTCAGGACCACGATTCTCCAAGCTGCTACCCCGGACCATCTCCGCGGGCGGTTGCAAGGGGTGTTCATCGTGGTGGTAGCTGGCGGACCCCGGGTGGGAGACATGCTTGCCGGTGGAGTGACACAGTTCCTCAGCGAGGGCGGGGTGCTGTTGCTGGGTGGAGTCCTGTGCATTGCCCTGGCATGGCTCGCTTCCCGACTCCAACCCGGCTTCGTCGCCTACGATTCAAAGCATCCGGTGCCCTGAGCAGGCGGGGGCCAAGCCAGGAACCGGCGCCTGGGCCCGGAACAGGCGGACCGGCGTCGGCGTTAAACGAAGCAAAGCCCCTGCAAGAGCTGAAGAAAGAGAACGAGAGCAACGTGCATAAACACAACAATGGACTCAAGACCGCGGCACTCTTCGGTGTGCTGTGGGCGGTGTTGTTGGGTTTGGGCGCCATCATTGCCTCAGGAACCCGGAGCACCGCCCCCATCTGGATCATGGCCCTGATCGGCGTGGGCACCACAGCGTACGGCTATTGGAACAGCGACAAGATCGCCATTCGATCCATGGCTGCCTACCCGGTCACTGAGGCCCAGGCTCCCCAGCTGTACCAGATCGTCAGGGAGCTGTCCGTGCGGGCGAACAAGCCCATGCCACGGATCTACCTTTCACCCACCATGACACCCAACGCCTTCGCCACCGGCCGGAACCCCAAGAACGCCGCTGTCTGCTGCACCGAAGGCATCCTGCACCTGCTGGACGCCCGGGAACTCAGGGGCGTGCTGGGCCATGAGCTGATGCACGTGTACAACCGCGACATCCTGACGTCGTCCGTGGCCGCGGCTGTGGCCGGCGTCATCACATCCGTGGGCCAGATGCTGCTGATCTTCGGAGGCGGCGACCGGCGCAATGCGAACCCCCTGGCGACCATTGCCATGGCGCTGCTGGCACCATTTGCGGCCTCGCTCATCCAGATGGCGATCTCCCGCACCCGTGAATTCGACGCGGACGAGGATGGCGCCCAGCTCACCGGGGACCCGCTGGCACTGGCCTCGGCGCTGCGCAAGATCGAGTCCGGGGTGAGCCAGTTGCCGCTTCCGCAGGACCAGAGGCTGGTCAACGCCTCGCACCTCATGATCGCCAACCCGTTCCGTGGCGGCGGCATGCGGCGCATGTTCTCCACCCACCCGCCCATGAAGGAACGCATCAGCCGACTGGAGGGAATGGCAGGGCGCCCGCTCGCATGACGTGCTCGCAGGGACTGCTACGCAAACAGTCCTTCGCCGATGAACCCGCCGGCCTGCACCCCGGGAGGAACCGCAAACAAACCCGATCCGGTGTGCTTCAGGTACTCCACGGACAACGTGTCGCCCTTGGCCATTGCCAGTTGCATGGGCACGTAGTGCGTCCGCGGATCCTTCACGAAAGCGATGAAGAAGAGACCGGCATCCAGATGCCCCAGCCCATCCGAACCGTCCGTGAAGTTGTAACCTCGGCGGAGCATCCGCACGCCGTTGTTCTGGTCCGGGTGGGCCAGCCGCATGTGCGAGTCCATGGGAATCAGCGGCTCGCCATTGCGGCCCGCCATGGCAAAGTCCGGTGTGCTGAACTCATCGCCGCCTGACAAAGGAGCACCGACGCCCTTGGTGCGCCCAATCAGCCCCTCCTGTTCACGCAGTGAGGTGCGGTCCCAGATCTCAATGTGCATCTGGATCCGGCGGGCCACCAGATAGCTGCCGCCTGCCATCCACTGCTCGGATGCAGGGCCGCCAGGGGCCACCCACACGTGCTCGTCCAGCAGCGCGTTGTCCTCGACCTTGAGGTTGTTGGTGCCGTCCTTGAAACCGAAGAGGTTGCGGGGAGTCACCTGTGCCCGGGACGTTGAGGAGGTGCGCCCGAATCCGAGCTGGGACCAACGGACGCGGACCTTTCCGAATCCGATTCTCGCCAGGTTGCGGATGGCGTGCACCGCAACCTGCGGATCATCGGCGCAGGCCTGGACTACTATGTCTCCGCCTGTGCGCCCGGGCTGGAGGTCGTCGCCCGGGAAGTGGGGGAGGTCGATCAGAGCTTCGGGTCGCCGCCCGTCCAGGCCGAACCGAACCTTGCCGTCCTTTTCGAACAGTCCGGCACCAAAACCAAACGTCAGGGTCAGTTTCGACGCCGCCAGGTCCAAGGCCTCGCCGGTGTCCTCCGGCGGGGCGTCATAAGGTCCATCGACGGCGCCGGTCTTGCCGGTGGGGTCCCCGGCCGCCATCGCCTGCGCCGCGGCAGTCCAGTCCTTCAGGAGCTTGATGAGTTCCTTGCGGTCCTCGGTGGTGACATCGAACGCGGCCATGTGGAGACGGTCCTGGGCAGGGGTCGTGATGCCTGCCTGATGGTCTCCGAAGAACGGAACTACCGCTTCTCCGGCGGCCGGAACGGAGGCAGATGCTGCGGATGCCGTCACGGCGTCGTCGCCCAGGAAGCCGGCGGCCAGGCCGGCAACGGCTCCGGCCCCGCCCACGCCCGCCAGTGACAGCAGGCCACGGCGGGACATCCGGGGGGTGACGGTTTCAGCGGTAGCCGCTGTGCCGCCGTCGGACGCCCCTCGGGAGGTTACGACGTCGTTCGGCTCACCGGAACGCTCGACGCCGGCGGCGTCACCGGTGTGCCCGAAGGGGCAGCCGCTCACAGGACCACGGCTGAGGTGAGCTTGGAAAGGGGCTCACCCAGCGAGTCAACCAGCGAAGCCAAACCCTGGACCTGCTCCGGGCTGAGCTCGTTGTAGTAGGCAAAGCCGTCGCCCTTTGCGTGCTTCTTCAGTTCGGCCTGCAGCGCCGCGAACTTTTCATCCAAGGACTTGGAGAGCTCTGCGTCTTTCTGCTCCAGGGCCGGCTTCAGGCTCTCGAAGGCGATGCGGGCGCCGTCAACATTGGCCTGGAAGTCCCAGAGATCCGTGTGCGACCAGATTTCTTCTTCGCCGGTGACCTTGCCGGTGGCCACTTCATCCAGGAGTTCCTTGGCGCCATTGCCCAGCTTGTCCGCAGTGAGCTCCACGGTACGGGTGCGGGTGGCGAGGTCCTCGGTGTCGGCGACCAACTGCTTGGAGATGGCGGTGCGCTCAGCAACGGTCATGGCCGTGTAGCCTGCGGGCGGGAAGAGGTCCTTTTCGGCGCGGTGCCATCCGGTCCATTCCTGTCCGGGCTCAAGGTCGGCTTCGCGGGCATCCAACTTGGGGTCGAGGTCGCCGAAGGATTCAGCCACCGGCTCGATCCGTTCCCAGTGCATGCGGGTGGCTGCGTAGAGCTCGCGTGCCTTCGCGGCATCACCGGCTGCAAAAGCGTCGGCGAATGCCTTGGTGCCGGTGACGAGCTGTTCGGTCTGGTCCTTGACGTAGGCGGCGTACTGCTGGGTGCCGGTGTCCAGGAGCTTCTGGAAATCGGCGTCGACGCTGGGCTTGTTGCCGGACTCGGTGACCTCGAAGGAAGCGCGGATGCCATCGCCCTGCATGCCGGGCTTGCACGCGGTGTTGTACTTGCCGGCCGGGGCCGTGACCACCAGGTTGCGGGTGATCCCGGGTCCGATGTTCTCCACTTCGCCCAGGATGCGCAGGCCGTCTTCTGCCAGCAGGTAGAACTCCGTGACCTCGGTGCCTTCGTTCTTCACCGCGAAGGTGAGGTTGCCGCTGGGTGCGGTGGCAGCCGAAACCTTGCACTCGTTGGCCGTGCTGCTGACCTGGATGGGGCCATCCGCGGCGGCTGTGGTCTTCGTGTTGTCAGTGCAACCGGCGAGGACCAGGGGTACGGCCGCGGCCGCGCCGATCACGGCAAGGGTCTTGCGGAGTTTCGTTGAAACGGGCATGGGTGAATCCTTTGTCTATGAACGGGCGCACGGCGGTGTGCCTGAAGGCGTAAGGGGAGACAGCCTTAGGGCTGTGCTGCGACTGCGGGAGCTGAGATGGTGCCGGCGGCTTTGGGACGGGAGGAACGGTTGGCCCGGATGTACAGGGACAGCACGGGGATCACGTACAGCAGCCAGGCTGCCGCTTCCAGCCACGTGGTGGCGGGGGAGAAGTTGAGGGTGCCTTTCAGCAGGGTGCCGTACCAGGACGACGGCGGGATGGCGGCTGAGACATCGAATGCCAGGTTGTGCAGTCCCGGGAGGATGCCGGCTTCTTGGAGGTCGTGGACGCCGTAGGCCAGTACGCCGCCGGCGATGATGATGAGGCCGACTCCGGTCCAGGTGAAGAAGCGGCCCAGGTTGACCCTCAGGACACCCCGGTGCAGCAGATAACCCAGCCCGGCGGCCGCGACCAGGCCGAGCAGCGCACCGAGCAGGGGGAGGGTTGTTTCGCCTGTGGCTTGGGCTGCAGCCCAGATGAAGAGGGCAGTTTCCAGCCCTTCCCGGCCCACGGCCAGTGCCGCCACGAGCACGAGGCCCCATGCGGCGCCGTCGGCCGCTTTGTCCACTTGGGAGCGCAGCTCGCCGCCGAGGCTGCGGGCGGTCTTGGCCATCCAGAAGACCATCCAGGTCACCAGTGCCACTGCAATGATGGAGAGCCCGCCGCCGATTGCTTCCTGGGCCTCGAACGTCAGCCCGCGGGGGCCGAAGGTCAGCAGTGCGCCGAAGCCGAGGGAGATGCCCATCGCGATTCCCACGCCGATCCAGAGGCGGGGAATCAGGTGCCGCCGTCCGGTCTTGATGAGGTAAGCCATCAGTAGGACCACGATGAGGGAGGCCTCCAGGCCTTCGCGCAGTCCGATCAGGAAGTTGGCGGTCATGGTGAGTGTTCTTTCGCTAAGGGGAGCCGTACTTAGGCTCGCCTAAGGAAGAAGAATACTGTGCCGCGGCTATTACGCAAACTAATCGTGCTCTAATTTTCCCGTCCATTACGACAGTCGCTGTAGTTACAGGCAACGAAAAAGCCGGGACGCGCTGCCCCGTGGGGCGTGCATCCCGGCTTTGGCGCGCCCTGGCCAATGCCGGGCGACCGCTTGGTTAGCTGCGGAAGTTCACGAACTGGAGGTCGGCCTCTTCGAACTTCTTGAGGATGTTCATGGTTTCCTGAAGGTCGTCGCGGGACTTGGAGGTAACGCGGAGTTCGTCGCCCTGGATCTGGGACTTGACGGACTTGGGGGCTTCATCGCGGATGATCTTGTTGATCTTCTTGGCGATGTCCTGGGCGATGCCTTCTTTGATGGTGCACTCCAGGCGGAATTCCTTGCCCGAGGGGTAGGGCTCGCCCTGGTCGAGGGACTTCAGGGAGATGCCGCGCTTGATGAGCTTGGACTGGAAGACGTCCAGGACTGCAAGGACGCGGTCCTCCGAGTTGGCCTTCATGAGGATCTTTTCGCCGCTGAAGTCGATCTCCGCGCCGACGCCCTTGAAGTCGTATCGCTGCGCGATTTCCTTCTGGGACTGGTTCAGTGCGTTGGCGACCTCTTGCTTGTCTACCTTGCTGACGACGTCGAATGTGGATTCGCCTGCCATGACTCTCCTTAGGTTGGGGGCCCTGTGAGGGCGGGTTGGGTCTGGCATCCAGCCTAGTACGGAAGCCGGCACTTGGGACGGTGGAGGGCTTTCACAGTTCGCTCACAGCACACGCAAGGTGGGAACCGAGGTAGCTGGCCGAGAGTTGTACCAGTTGAAAGAACGTATCGTCGGAGGATCAGCATGAGCAGCAAGGCCGTCCAGTCCATCAGCAAGTCCGCCTCGGCAGCAGCCGGTTCGATTGGCACGGCAGCCGTGGCAGCTGCAAGCGCCGTCGCTGCGGCGGCCGTGGCTGCGTCGATCGTACTGAGCCCGGTTCCCGATGCCACTGCCCGGATGGACGGCGTCCACGCAGATCTTCTGCGGGCCGTGCAGCTCAACCAGATCACTGCCGAACAGGCCGAGAGGTTCGAAGCCAAACTCGCGGGCAGGATCCTCGGACAGGCCTGAAACACGCGGAAAATCAGGGTGTCTGCGTCCGATTAGATTCTTCGCTGAAACTTCTGTAAGGTTGTCTCTGCCTTCGGTTACCGGATCGAAAGAAATGGTCTCCGGAAGTGATCTTCTTTTGAAGTTCGGCAGATTACCCGAGCGGCCAAAGGGGGCTGACTGTAAATCAGCTGGCAACGCCTACGGGGGTTCGAATCCCTCATCTGCCACCCAAGGAAAATCCCCGGAACCACTGGTTCCGGGGATTTTTTGTGCCCTGGTGGAATCTCGCGATTTGAGCTGCCCTTTCGTCCGGGCTGCGGCAATGGACGGAGGACACCCAAATTTACGTGTCATTGGTCCGGGGCGATGTCCGCCGTGAATGTGGGTGTCCCCAGCCGGCGCGAGGCGGGCCCGGGGTGGGGCGTCTGAGCCGGGGGCAGAAGTGGCCCTTCAGCGACTCTCCGAGATTTTCCGGAGCTCCGCAATCTCCAGCCGCAAGGCCGCGATTTCGCTCACCAGGTCCGCCATTTCAGCCCGGACTGGTTCTTCGGCCGCTGCTGCCTTTTCTCCCGCTGCGGCGGCGACCCCCTCGGCGTTCTCCTCGATCCGCTGGACAAGCCAGGAAGCGATGGAGGCCGTCACGATACCGAGAACAGCGATGCCGCTCATCATCAGGGCGGCGGCTACCACCCTGCCAATGGGCGTCACCGGGTACAGATCGCCGTAGCCCACGGTGGTGATGGTGGTGACGGCCCACCATGCTGCGTCGCCGAAGGTCAGGATCTTGGCGTCGGGGGCGTTCTGTTCAACATCCAACACCGCCAGGGCACCGATGAGGATGAGCATGGCGGCGGCCCCGGCGACGTAGGTTGCCACCCGGCCACGGAGGGTTTCGCCCACGGTACGTTGCAGCACGGAGAGGAGGGTGACCAGGCGCAACAACCGCAAAGGCCGGAAGAAGGGGAGCACCACGATCAGGAGTTCGTGGAGGTTCCACACAAACCAGCGCATGCGGTCCTCGGCAAGCCAGAGGTTGATGAAATAGTCCAGCGCGAAAATTCCCCAGGTGATCCACAGAATCACCTCGAAAGGGACTGCCGAGGGCCCGTCGACCCGGCCAATGACCTGCCACGCGTAGGCGGCGAGGAATATCAGTGCCGTGGCCATGAGCGGCCATTCGACGAGGTCCCGGTATCGCGCTTGAGTCATACGGGAATACTAGCCACAGGCCGGGCCGGCCGGGGGCTTGCGGAGTTGCTCAGGCGGTGGTTTCCAGCCAGTAGCCGTCCAGGTGGTGTATCAGTTGACGGCCCAGGCCGCCCTTGAGCTGGATCCAGAGGGTGCTGCGGTCGTCGGTCATTCCGTCCAGGGTTCCTTCGATGCGGTTCCCGCGCGCGTCCTGGAGCACCACTGTCTGGTGGCGCTGGAGTTCGGGCCAGACGTCGCCGCTGGGCCTGCTGGTTTGCAGCGTACTCAAAGGGATCTCCCTGATGTTTTCTTCCAATACGAGTTCCAGATATTGTGCACGTCTTTGATGAACCAGCGGTAAACGTTAGTGCAATCGTTGGACATAAAGTTGAACAAACAGCGAGGCCCGTGCTCGTTCCTTTGGCTGAATCCAGCAGAGCGTCCCACAATGCGGTCGGCATCTTTCGCTGGAAGTTACTCATGGGTAACATTGTTGCCATGCATCTGCTTCTACGCACCCTCATGTTGCTGTTCACGTCCTCCAAGCGCACGCCGTTGAACGTTTGGGACGAATCGTCGCTGCCCTTGCGGGTGCTTCCCACGGACATCGACATCGCCATGCACGTCAACAATGGCATGTACTTTTCCCTGATGGACCTGGGCCGGTTCGACCTCATGGTGCGCAGTGGGATCTGGAACAAGATGCGCAAACGGGGTTGGAGCCCGGTGGCTGCCGGGGAGACCATTGCGTTCCGCAAATCCTTGCAGTTGTGGCAGCGCTACACCATTGAAACCCGCATTATCGGGCTCGATACCAAGGCGATCTACTTCGAACAGCGCATGGTGGTGGACGGTGAGATCTACGCCCGTGCCCACATCGCCACCCGCCTGGTGGCCAAGGGCAAGCCCGTGACACAGGAGGAGATCAACGCCGAGTTCGGTGCGCCGCCGGCGGACCTAGAACTGCCCGAATGGATCCACGAGTGGCGCGAAAACAACGCGCTGCCCGGAGCGCGCCGTCCCGCACCGCACGTCTGGAACTAGACCCCAACGTCCCGCCGCTGCAAGGCCAAAGTTCCCAGCGCAATCAGTGCCGCCGATATGCACAGCAGCCCTGTCACAGCGCCCCAGTCAGCCCCGTTTGTCACCGGTGAATTGCCGTACGCCCAGTGATACGGCGAAAGGTTCAGCAGCCACTCCACATCGGGGCTTTGCCGGCCCACCGCGTTGAATACGTAGCCGAGGACCGCAACAGCAGCACCGGCAGCGACTCCGTACACCTTCCGTCCCGTGAGGGCGCCGGCACACAGTGCGGCTGTACCGCTCAGAAGGGCCAAGGCGGCGAATAGCAGCACGGCGCCGAAAAGATGCCCGACGTCGATCTCAAGTTTTGCGGGTCCGTTCAGTACCAGCACCAGCACGAAGACCAACGCGGTGAGCAGCGCAATGCGGACCAAAATGGCCAACGCCCGCTCCAGGACCACCTGCACGCGGGTGACGCTGTGGGCGAGGGTGAGTTCCAAAAGCCCGGACTCCTCGTCACCTCCCACCGCCGCCGCGCCCCAACCAATGGAGGCCATGGACATCAGCAGGAAGCCGATGAGTCCGAAAAGGGTGGCCTGGGTGTAGCCGGGTCCCGTGGCTATTTGGTCGTAGTTCAGGGCCTTGGTCATGCCTTGAGGGAGGGCATCAATCATTTGCTGCATCTGGGCGCTGCCTCCGATGGACGGATACAACGGCAGGTACAGCATGATCGCGCCCGTGAGTCCCAGCGCCCATGCCAAGGTGGAGCGCCACGAATCAGTCAGTGCTTTGGTGAAGAGCGGCAATGGCCTAGGCACGGTGGGCTCCTTCCGGTTGATGGCTGGCTCTCTGGGGACTTCCCATACTGGAGGGCGCTTCGCCGCCCGTATAGAGCGTCAGGACGGCTTCTTCCAGGTCCGGCTCTTCCAGGACCAGGTCTGTCAGATGCAGCCGTGCCAGTTCCTGGACCAAGGGCTGGATATGGCCGGACAAGGTGGCCGTGGCTTCCACAGTTCCGCTCGCATGGCCGTCTGCGGGCAGTTCCCGCACCGCGATATTGGCGACGCCCGGCACCCGGGCCAGCAGCGCGCCGACGTCGTGCGCTTCCGTTCCGATGCTGTTGAACCGCAGCTGCCTGACCGCCGCCGTCCTTAAAGCCTCCACAGTGGAAACGGTGACGATGTCGCCGTCGCGGAGGATGGCGACGGCGTCCGCGGCCTGCTGGACTTCGCTCAGGACATGCGAGCTGAGGAACACTGTGGCGCCGCCGTCCACGGCCTCGCGGACCATGGCATGGAAGGCCTGCTGGACCAAGGGGTCAAGTCCGCTGGTGGGTTCGTCCAGGACCAGGAGCTCAGGCTTGTGCATGAACGCCTGCAGGAGGCCCAGCTTCTGCTTGTTTCCCTTGGATAGCTTGCGGGTCTGCCGGTCCAGGTCCAACTGAAGGCGGTCTGCGAGATCGTTGACGTGCCGCTCATCCACCGGGCCGCTGATGGCAGCAAAATGCTCCAGCATGCGGCGGCCCGTGGTGCGGTTCTCCAAATGCAGTTCCCCGGGCAGATAGCCGATCCGCCTTCGCAGTGCTGTGCCGCCCTGCCTCGGATCCTGTCCCAGCACGGAGATGGAACCGCCGCTGGGCCGGATGATGTCCAGCAGGCAGCGCATGGTGGTGGTCTTTCCGGCGCCGTTCGGCCCGATCACTCCGAAGACTGTCCCGGGTTCCACCGCGAAATCCAGCCCGTGCAGAACCTCGCGTTGACCGAACTTCTTGCGTAACCCCTTGACGACGATTGCCTGGGTCACGGGGCATGCTCCCTTCCGTTGTTGGTGTTGTTTCCTTCCAGGGCTTCGCGGGCTGCGTGCAGGAACCGCGCGTCCGAATAGAAGCCATGCGTATAGATCTCAAGAAGAGGCAGGGTGAGCTGGCGCAGAAGGTCGGGGCCGATGCCGTTGGGTTCCGGGGCCGGAGTGCCCAGCGTCCGCGAGAGGTGCCGGCCCAGCATGAGGATCGAAAGGCTGTTGGACGCGATGACCACCGCGATGGACCGGATGTCGTCGAATTTCCGGATGGTGCCTGCTTCGATGCCGGTGTGGATGATGTCCTGGCACTGGTTCACCACAGCGTCGAAGAAGGCGTCTCCGGCGTCGGATTCATCACCCAGGCTGCGCCGGATGTAGGCGATCTCTTCCGTGTACTGGTCAGGGTTGTTCAAGTAGTCCTGGATGAGCCTGCCGGTGGAACCGGGGTCTGCTTTTTCCCTGCCCTGAATGGCTGTGAGGGCCAGGACGTGTTGGTCACAGGCCTCTCGGAGACCGGCTTTGCTGCCGAAATGATGGATGACCAACCCCGGGCTGACGCCGGCAATGGAAGCCACTGCCCGGACTGTGGCCCGGGAGAAGCCATCTCGGCCGAAGAGTCCGATCGCGGCGTCCCGGATGCGCGCCCTGGTGGTTAAATCGTCTGCGGTTGAACGCATGTTTCATACGCTAAACACTTGTTCAATGCGAATCAAGAGATTCCTGAAACGGCGGGTTGCCGCTTTATTCCCAGTGACGCGGGAAGCGAACAGGGGCCCGCCCGGCGGGACTTCACAGACCGGGACGCGTACCGTGGAACCATGGCTACAGTTGACATCACTGGTGAACAGTTCGCATCGACCATCGAAGACAACGACATTGTCCTGGTGGATTTCTGGGCTGCATGGTGCGGCCCCTGCCGGCAGTTCGCGCCCACGTACGGAGCGGCATCGGAAAAGCACTCCGACGTAGTCTTCGCCAAAGTGGACACGGAAGCCGAGCAGCAGCTCGCCGCCGAGGCCGGGATCACCTCCATCCCCACCTTGATGGCTTTCCGCGAAAAGGTGCTCGTCTTCTCGCAGCCCGGCGCCCTGAACGCCCAGCAGCTTGAGCAGGTCATTGATGCAGTGAAGGGCCTGAACATGGAAGAAGTCCACGCCCACGTTGCAAAGTCCCGTGCCGAGGCTCAGGAAAAGGCACAGGAAAACTAGACTTCATCCGGCGAAATCGCCGTTAAAGCCCCGAGGTCGCCGTAAATTTACGGCGACCTCGGGGCTTTAAGGCGTAACTGCAGCGTTTAGGCGTTCTCTCAGAGACGTTCCAGCTTTACGGGTTCGGCAAGCAGCGCGCTGAGTGACTCGTTCAGGTCCTGGACAGCGATGCCCTTGGAGTGCTTGTCCAGCAGCTCCTCGGATTCCCAACGCTCGGTCAGGACAAGCTTTTCCTCGGTGGCTTCGGTCAGTTCGTAGCGGATGCAGCCAGGCTCGTTGACGACCTCATCGATCGCGATTTCCAAAGCGAGCTTCACGCGGAAGAACTCGCCCTCGTTGGGGATGAACGTGGCCTGCAGGTCAATGGGTGCACTCATGGCTCCAACCCTACCGGCAGGACACGGCGCCGCTGGAGGTGGTTACGGTTCTGTTGCGCGGCCGGGCTTGGTAGCGTTCCGTCATGTTGTCCTACACCGCCGGAGACACTGACGTCCCGCTGCTCGAAGAGACCATTGGCGCCAACTTTGAGCGCATCGCCGCCCAATTCCCTCTGCGGGACGCACTCATCGAGGCTGCCGCCTCGCCCGGCGAAGACGCCCGCCGCTGGAGCTACCAGAAACTGAACGACGACGTCGACCGCCTCGCCCGCGCGCTGCTCGCCACCGGCGTGGCCAAGGGGGAGCGGATCGGCATCTGGAGTCCCAACTGCGCCGAATGGACCATCCTCCAGTACGCCACCGCCAAGATCGGGGCCGTGCTGGTGAACGTGAATCCCGCCTACCGGAGCCATGAACTGGAATTCGTGGTGAAGCAAAACGGGATGCGGATGCTGGTGACCGCCCCCTCGGACAGGAACAGCGACTACGTTGCCATGGCCAGGCAGGCAGCGGCTGCCTGCCCTGAACTCAAGGAGATTGTGTTCCTGCCGGGAGATCCTGCGGTGGGACTCCGCGCGGGCGTTCCGGAAGCCGGCCATGAACTCACGTACGGCGAGCTCCTGACCCGGGCGGACGGCGTCGGGCCTTCAGCGGTGCGCGACCGCATGGCCCAACTGGACCCGCACGATCCCATCAATCTGCAGTACACCTCGGGCACTACGGGATTCCCGAAAGGTGCAACGCTGACGCACCACAACATCCTCAACAACGGGAACTCGATCGGGCGGCTGCTGGGCTACACCGAGCATGACCGCGTGGTGATTCCGGTGCCGTTCTACCACTGCTTCGGGATGGTGATCGGCAACCTCAATGCGCTCAGTTTCGGGGCGGCCACCATCATTCCGGGCAGGGGCTTCAATCCTTCGGCCGCGCTGGAGGCTGTGCAGGATTTTGGCGGGACCTCGTTGTACGGTGTGCCCACCATGTTCATCGCGGAGCTCGCGCTGGAAGACTTCGGCTCCTACGATCTCTCAACCCTGCGAACCGGAGTGATGGCGGGGTCGCTGTGTCCCATCGAAGTGATGCGCCGCGTCATCGATGAGATGCACATGGTGGATGTGGCCATTTGCTACGGCATGACCGAGACCTCGCCCGTGTCCACCATGACCCGCGCCGGGGACACCCTGGAACAGCGGACCTCCACCGTGGGACGGACCATGCCGCACCTGGAGAGCAGGATCGTGGATCCGGGTTCCGGGGAAGTGGTGGAGCGGGGTGTGATCGGTGAACTCTGCACCCGCGGCTATGCGGTGATGCAGGGGTACTGGGGCCAGCCCGACAAGACGGCCGAAGCCATCGACGGTGACGGCTGGATGCACACGGGGGACCTTGCCCGCATGGACGAGGACGGGTACCTGGTTATTGAGGGCCGCATCAAGGACATGGTGATCCGGGGCGGGGAGAACATCTACCCCCGCGAGATCGAGGAGTTCCTGTACCTGCACCCGTCCATCCAGGATGTGCAGGTGATTGGCGTGCCGGACCAGAAGTACGGCGAGGAACTCATGGCCTGCATCATCCTCAAACCCGGTGCGGAACCGCTGACGGCCGCGGACCTGGCCGACTACTGCCGGGGCAAGCTGGCCCACTACAAGATTCCGCGTTACATCGATGTCCGTGAGAGCTTCCCCATGACGGTGTCCGGCAAGGTCCGCAAGGTGGATATGCGCCAGGAAGCCGTATCGCGCCTCCACCTCTAAAGCCAACGCGGGGTCACTTATGGCCCATGTTTCCGCCATTTATGGGCCATAAGTGACCTCGCGTTGCAGTTGTCGGGAGGCAACCTGTGGATAACTCCATTCGATGGCCGCATTGCCGAGACACTGGATTGCATGGTTCGCATCAGTCCCTTGCCCGAGGTCCTCGGCGCCCGTCCTTTCACCGTCTATGAGTCACGCGCCTTGGGCGTGCCCAGGAAGCGTCTTCGGGCAAAGGACATCAAGGATGGCGGCCGGCTTATCTATCTGCCAAGGGAAACAGATCCGGATCTCTTCGAGCGCGCTCGGGTGCTTACGGCAGCTACCCCCGGTGCCTGGGTCTCGCACGAAACCGCGGCCGAACTGACCGGGTTGGGGCTTCCGCCGTGGATGGGGAACGGCGAAACGGTGCACTTGAGCAAGCCGCATGAACTACCCCGGGTTCGGCGGGCCGGTGTAACTGGTCACAGAGTTCGTGTTTTTCCGGGCGAGGTCATGGATCACCAAGGCATTCCGGTATCGGTCCGCCCCAGAACTTGGCTTGATTTGGCGAAGTCGTTGCCGCTTCCGTATGTGATCGCGATGGGCGACCAACTTATCCGTCGGCCAAGGCCGGCCCTGGAGATGCGTACTGAGCCATACGCCCATAGTTCCGGATTGAGGTTGCTCATCCGGCAACATCCCAACCTCCAAGGGGTGGAGAAGGCGCGTTTGGCGTTGGACGAAATGCGGGTGGGCGCGGACTCGTTTCCTGAGACGTTCCTACGCCTGGCTATGAAGGACGCCGGTCTTCCGGAACCGGAACTGCAATTGCCGCTGAATCTCGAGGACCCGTGGTCGCCGACGGCCGACCTCGGCTATCGACGCTTCCGGATCGCGATCCAGTACGACGGCAGACATCACCTTTCCAGGGAACAGCAGTCGAGGGACAACCGGCGTGATGAAGCGTTCCTCAGCGCGGGGTGGTCGTATTTCAAAGTGAACGCCGATGACTTGGCGGAGGGGTTCGCCGGAGTGATCTCACGCATCAGATCGGTGAAACTCCGCGCCCTGTAAGCCAACGCGGGGTCACATATGGCCCGTAAATGGTGGAAATATGGGCCATAAGTGACCCCGCGTTGCTTTAGTGGTGGCGGTGATCCTGGACGGTCATCCGGGGCCCGAAAGTGGGCTTGCGGAAGCCGCTCAAATACAACATCCGCACCAGGCGTTGCCTCTGCCCGCGCCACGGTTCCAGCAGTTCGATCATGCCGGCGTCGTCCGTCTTCTGCCCGGTCAGGGCGTAGCCCACATAGGACGCCAGATGGTAGTCGCCGACGGAGATTGAATCCGGGCAACCGTGGGTCCGCTGGACAACCTCGGCCGCGGTCCACACTCCGATCCCCGGAATCGTCTGCATCCGGGCGCCGGCCTGCACTGAATCCAGCGCCGCCAAACGTTCAAGCGCGACGGCGGATTGCAGCGCCCGCATGACCGTCGCCGAACGCTGCGGGCCAACTCCGGCTTTGTGCCACTCCCATGACGGAATGGCCAGCCACTGCCGGGCCGTGGGAGGAACGAGGAGACCGGCCGGCGCTTTGCCTGGAGCAGGCGTTCCATAGCGGTACATCAAGTAGCGGTAGCCACGCCTTGCCTCCAAAGTGGTGACCTTTTGCTCCAAAATGGTGGGCACCAGGGAGTCAACCACCCGGCCAGTGGAGGGCAGGCGAACGGCCAGGTTCCGGCGTCGTGCTTCTGTGACCCGGCGCGGGAGGGTGGCGTGGAAAGCGGGTTCATCGAAAGCGGACCAGTCGTCATCGGCGCCCAGCAATCTTGGCACTCCGGCCACTGCGTCCGATGCGCCCGGACCCCATGCCTGGGCATCGACGAACGAATCGGAACCGGAACCACCCCCGGACAGCCGAAGCGTCACCGGGCCGGAGGCAGCTGTGAAGGCCATCCAGAATCCGCTGGAGTGTGCGGCGAAGGACGGATCCGCGTTGCCGCGCATGAGCGGAAACATGGTTTGGTCCAGACGGAAAGGGGCTCCAGGATGCCATCTGACGGCCGCATCTGCCGCGGCCGCCACAAGGGGCGGGGCGTCTGCGATGGTCATGTTTTCATGGTCGCACGCCGGGCTGACAATCCCATCAAAAGCCTCTTTCAGTGATGGCCGCCCGGGGCTAGACTCCGTGCTGTGGCGTGGGTGGGCCGCGCCGGAACCAGGGAACAGAACCCCAAAAACGAGGAGTGCCAGCCATGGCCGCCATAGTGCATTTTGAGATTCCCACCGAAGACACCGAACGGGCCAACAACTTCTACCGGACTACTTTCGGGTGGAACCTGAGCCCCATGCAAGGGATGGATTACACCATCGCCCTCACGGCGCCGTCCGATGAGCAGACAGGCACGCCGAAGGAACCGGGCGCCATCAACGGTGCGCTGTTCCCGAGGACTGATGCGCTGAAGACACCCGTCCTGACCATCGACGTCGACGACATTGACGCCGCTTTGGGGCAGGTCGAGTCCGCCGGAGGGTCGGTAGTCCAGGCCAAGAACCCGATACCCGGCATGGGGTGGTACGGCTACTTCAAGGACACCGAGGGCAACGTGATGGGTGTGTGGCAGACCGATCCATCGGCAGGGAGCTAGCCGGCCGGTCCGGCCCCAAAGCGGGCAGGCGGTAACTTTGTATCTATGAAGTACGCCCAGTCCGTGTTGGACCTCATCGGCAACACGCCGCTCATCAAGCTCAACCACGTTACGGACGGGATCAGGGCCACGGTCCTGGTCAAGCTCGAATACATCAATCCCGGCGGATCCATCAAGGATCGGATCGCCGTGAAGATGATTGAAGAGGCCGAGAAAGACGGACGCCTCAAGCCGGGCGGAACCATCGTGGAGCCGACGTCGGGCAACACGGGCGTAGGGCTGGCCCTTGTCGCCCAGCAGAAGGGCTACAAGTGCGTTTTCGTGGTCCCGGACAAGGTGGGCGAGGACAAGCGTGCTGTCCTGAAGGCGTATGGCGCCGACGTGGTGGTGACCCCCACCGCCGTGGCTCCCGACAGCCCGCAAAGTTACTACGGTGTCTCTGACCGCCTGGTCAAAGAAATCCCGGATGCCTTCAAGCCGGACCAGTTCTCCAATCCGGCCGCCCCCGGCAGCCACTTCGAGTCCACCGGCCCTGAAATCTGGAACGACACCGATGGCCGCGTCACGCACGTGGTGATCGGAGCCGGGACCGGCGGCACCATCACCGGCACCGGCCGGTACCTCAAGCAGGTTTCGGCTGACCGGCCGGAGTCCGACGGCGGCCCGGTCAAGATCATCGGCGCGGATCCGGAAGGTTCGGTCTACTCCGGCGGTACCGGCCGTCCTTACTTCGTCGAAGGCGTGGGCGAGGACATGTGGCCCGCCAATTACGATCGTGCCGTCCCGGATGACGTCATTGCTGTTTCGGATGCCGATTCCTTCGCCATGACCCGCCGCCTGGCAAGGGAAGAGGGCCTCCTGGTGGGCGGTTCCTCGGGCATGGCGGTGGTTGCTGCGCTGCAGGCTGCCAAGGACCTGGACGAGTCCGCCGTGGTGGTGGTCATCCTTCCTGACTCTGGCCGTGGCTACCTTGCCAAGATCTTCAACGACCAGTGGATGCGCTCCTACGGCTTCCTTTCCGGGGGCGAAGAAGCTTCCGTGGGCGAGGTGCTCAAATCCAAGACGGGAGAAATGCCGGACCTGGTCCATATCCACCCCAACGAGTCCGTCCGCGACGTCATCAACATCATGAACGAATTCGGTGTCTCGCACATCCCGGTGCTCTCGCAGGAGCCCCCGGTGGTGATGGGCGAAGTCCTGGGCGCGGTGGACGAGCGAAGCCTGACCAGCAAGCTGTTCCGGGGTGAAGCGAAGCTCACGGACAAGATCGCAGAGCACATGGGGGAGCGTCTCCCGGTGATCGGCTCACTGGAGACCATTTCTGCCGCGCGCGAGCTGCTGTCCGACGTCGATACCGTCATGGTGACTTTCGCCGGCGCGCCGGTGGGCATCCTGACCCGCCACGACCTTCTCGCTTACCTGAGCAACTGAAGCGCCCCGCTTCATCCATACCGTTGAACGAACAAAGAGGAGCTTCCATGTCTGCCAACACCAACGCCGGGTTCAACACGCGCGCTGTCCACGCCGGACAGGCCTTCGAACCCCGCACCGGCGCGGTTGTCCCGCCCCTGCACTTCAGCTCAACCTACGCCCAGGACGGGATTGGCAACCTGCGTTCGGGCTATGAGTACGGCCGCGGCGGCAACCCCACCCGCGATGCCCTCCAGGAACAACTGGCAGCCCTGGAAGGTGGCTCAGCCGCATTCTCCTTCGGTTCCGGACTCGCCGCGGAAGACTCCCTGATCCGTGCTGTGGCCCGTCCCGGTGACCACATCGTTCTTGGCAACGACGCCTACGGTGGCACCTACCGGCTCATCAACCGCGTGCTCGGCGACTGGGGCATCGGAAACACCCCGGTGGACATGTCAGACCTCGACGCCGTTGCTGCCGCGGTTGCCGCGAACAAGACCCGCATAGTGTGGGTTGAGACGCCCTCCAACCCGATGATGAAGATCACCGACATCGCGGCGCTCGCCGCCGTGGCGCACGACGCCGGGGCCCTCCTGGTGGTCGACAACACCTTTGCGTCTCCCTACCTGCAGACCCCGCTCGCCCTGGGCGCCGACGTTGTGGTCCACTCGACCACCAAGTACATTGGCGGGCACTCCGACGTCGTGGGCGGCGCCGTTGTGGTCAAGGACGCCGAACTGGCCGAAAAGATCGGCTTTATCCAGTTTGCCGTGGGCGCCGTTTCCGGTCCCATGGACGCCTTCCTGACCACCCGTGGCTTGAAGACCCTGGGTGTCCGCATGGACCGCCACAGTGACAACGGCCAGGCCGTGGCCGAGTGGCTGCTGCAGCGTCCGGAGGTGGAAGCTGTGCTGTACCCGGGCCTGCCGGACCACCCCGGCCACGAGCTTGCCGCGAAGCAGATGAAGAAGTTCGGCGGCATGGTGTCCGTGCAGTTCAAGGGTGGAGAGGCCGCAGCGCGGACCGTTGCCGAGAACACGTCCGTGTTCACACTTGCCGAATCGCTGGGCGGCATCGAGTCCCTCATGAACTACCCGTCGGAAATGACCCACGCTTCCGTGAAGGGTACGGAACTGGCTGTCCCCGTCAACCTCCTGCGCCTGTCCTGCGGCATCGAGGAAGCCGAGGACCTGATCGCGGATCTTGAACAAGCTTTCGCCAAGATCAGCAACGGCTGACATGGCGGATTCTCCTTCACAGCTGGTGGCTTCCACCACCAAACGGGGCTGGATCCTCACGGCGGCAGCAGCCTTGGCCCTCGTGGTGGCAGTGTGCTTCCTGTACGCGTACTACGAGCCGGCCCTGAACGACTTCGAGGTCTACTTCTACGGCGGCGGCAAAGTCATGGAGGGCGGTGACCTCTACGCCATCCGTGATGGATTGCCGTTTACCTATCCGCCGTTCGCGGCCCTCCTGTTTGCCGGGCTGGCGGCGCTGGGGTTCTTCGCGGCCAGTATGGTTTTCATTCTGGTGGCCCTTGCCGGTGCCGCCATTGTGGCCGCCTGGCTGGCCAGGCACTACTTCGGCCTGAAGACCTGGCGGGAGGCTTTTTCCGATTACCGTTTCAGGACTACGGCGCTGCTGGGAACCGGTGCCATTCTGTTCCTGGGCCCGTGGCGTGACACGTTCGTCTTCGGGCAGATCAACATCATCCTGATGGGTGTGATCCTGGCTGACTTCGCCCTGTACGGGAAAGCCCGTGCGGGTGCCATCCGGTGGCCTGCGGGTTTGCTGATCGGCCTGGCTGCCGGGGTGAAGCTCACTCCTCTGGCCTTTGGTTTGTACTTCCTGGTCCGTCGCGACTTCAAAGCCCTGGGGTGGATGGCCGCCGGGTTCTTTGGTTCGATTGCGGTGGCCTGGGCTGTACTGCCCCAGGCTTCGCTGGATTTCTGGACCAAGATTCTTCCCGATACCGGCCGGATCGGCGGGCCGGCCTACGTCGACAATCTGTCCGTCAAGGGCCTGCTCCTCCACTTCGGCATGCCGGACTCTTCGGTCACCAACTTGGTGTGGATGGTGCTGTCCTTGGCACTGGTGGTCGTCGCCGGCCTCGTCATCAAGTGGTCGGTGGCTGTAGATGAGAATTTCGTGGCAGTATCCGCCACAGCCGTCCTGATGCTCCTAATCAGTCCGGTGTCGTGGTCGCATCACTGGGTTTGGGTTGCCGTTGCCCTGCCCAGCATGGCCTTTGCGATGCACCGGGTGCCGTCCCGCAACGGACGGATGCGACTCGCGGGGTGGGGCATTGTGGCGTGCTCCACGGTTGCCTTTTACATGACGCCCAAGAACCTGGCCGTGTGGGCGGGTGCTGCCGAATGGGGCAAAGACCCCCAGACCCAGTGGCAACTCATGGTGTCGAGCCTGGGCGTGGTGTGCGGGATCGCGATGATGGTCTATTGGGCATTGGCGTACCACCCTTCCCGGGCCGGACTGGTTCCCGGTGGAACCAGCCTGAAACAGCGCTGACCGCTCCACGCAGGGCACCCCGCCCTTGCCCGCCTGCCACACCCTTTTGCGGTGAGGAGGCAGGACAAGGGCAGGATGCGCCAATCGTCCGCTAGCCGGAGATGCCTTCCTGTCCGTCTTCCTGGCGACCGGTCAGCCGGCGTCGGAACGTGGCGTCCTCGGCAGCGGTGACCTCCAGGTCATACCAACCGTTCAAGGTTTCCCAGCCGATCTTCTTCGAGTGCCCGGCTTTGAGCTTCACACTTTCGTGGCCCTGTGCGTACTGCAGCGACTTCAGAATCAGGGTCACTGTGTCCTTGCCGTTGTTGCGCACTTCCAGTTCCACGGCCTTGTTGCCGCGACGTCCGTTGACTGAAACGTCGACGCCGGACGCCGCGCCCGCCGTCGTTCCCTTCAGTTCGTACTGGAAACGGTTGGGGCCGGTGACGACGACGTCGAACCCGCCTGAGGCGGTTGCGAGCTCCACCGTGGCATTCCCGAGGACGTCCACATGCCGTGGCTCCGTGACTTCGCCGGCGTAACCGTAGATGGCGAAATGGGTCGACCGGGTGCCTGAGTTCCCCAGTGCCAGGGTGATTTTGCCGGGCAGCACAGCGGCCGAAACCTGCGGGCGGTAGGGGAGGGGCCTGGCCGGGCGCGTGCCACTTTCCTGGATCGGCGCCACTTGGACGGCGGGTGGGGTGGGCCGCCAACGGCTGATCTTGGCGGGCACGGATGCGGGGTGGTCCAGAACGGGGGGCTTACCTGGCGAGCTGAAATTGAAGACGCCGGTCAGGTCGCCGCAGACTTCCCGGCGCCAGGGAGAGATATTGGGTTCCTGCACACCGGTCCAGCGTTCGAGGAAGCGAAGGACTGAGGTGTGGTCGAAAATTTCGGAGCTGACATAGCCACCCACCGTCCACGGGGAGACCACCGTCATGGGTACCCGTGGACCCAGCCCGATGGGCAGCGCCGTGGTCCAGTCGGCGGATTCGCCTGTTGACGGCCGCGGCTGGACGGGTGGCGGGACGTGGTCGAAGTAGCCATCGTTTTCGTCGAAGTTGAGGAAGATCGCGGTGCTGTCCCAGGTCTCGGGGTTGCTCGCTACCGTATCCAGGAGGCGGTAGACGAAGTTTGCGCTGCCCACCGGTGTCGAGGCTCCGGGATGTTCGGAGTCGGCGGCCGACGGTACCAACCAGCTGACCTGCGGGAGGCTGCCTGAGGTGATGTCGGCGCTGAGCCGCTCCAGGAGGGTGTCCGGGCGGCCACGCCACATGGCTTTGTCGAAGAGCGACCTTTCGGCCTCCGTGAGGGTGGCGCGGCCCTGCTCCAGCTGGGCCAGGAGACGCTCCTGCTCGTCGGCCGTCTTGCCTGCCAGTTGGTCGTAGAACTCCTCGGTGGTGCGCAGCTTGCCGTCAACCGAAGCCAGCATCTTCCGCCCGATCACTTTGAAGGTCTGGAAGTACTCCACGGCGTTGTCCGTGAAGTTGTCCCAGTCCTGGTAGATCCTCCATGAGACCCCGGCCTGTTCCAGCCGTTCAGGGTAGGTGGTCCAGTCGTAGCCGCCGTGGTCATAGCCGTAGGCCGCATTGGTCACAGCCCGGTTGTTCGTGCCGGGCTCCTTGCCGGTGGTACCGCTCCAGAGGTAGTTGCGGTTGGGATTGGTGGAGCCGTTGACGGAGCAATGGTAGGCGTCGCAAATGGTGAAGGTGTCTGCGAGCTCGTATTGCAGCGGGATGTCCTGGCGCTCGTAGAAGGTCATGGTGGATGCGCTCTTGGCAGGAATCCACTGATCGCACCAGCCGTTGTTCCACGCCCGGGTGGTCCCTTTGAAGGAATGGTCGAGGTCACCCAGGTATTGGATGTCGGTTCCGGGTCGTCCCGCGAGTTCGGCTGCCTTGCGCAGGGAGAACGGCAGGATGGTTTCCCCGGTTGCCCGTGGCTGTTCGAACATGGATTTTCCGTTGGGCAGCCGGGTGACGGAATGGTCGCCGTAACCCCGGACTCCGCGGAGCGAACCGAAGTAGTGGTCAAAGGAGCGGTTCTCCTGCATCAGCACGATCACGTGCTTGATGGATTGCAGGCTCCCCGGCGGGGTTGGCCTGGCCATCGCCGCCTGCACGGAGGGGGGAAGCAGCGATCCGGCTGCCGCCAGCGCCGTCGCTGCCGCGGCCGTGCCGAGGAATCCACGCCGGGAGATTCCGGGAGATTCGGTTGAACGTTTCACCATGTCAGGGTTGTTCAAGGACATTCAGGGTGCCTTTCGTGGTCAGAGTAGACCCGGCAAGCGTAGGCACCCCAGATGAACCGTGAGTGAACCTGGCAAAACCTGCAGGGTGTGTCGCCGTCATCCTCTAGCTTTCTTTAGGAAAGTCAACTAGCTTGGTTCGCATGCCTCTTCGCTCTGACTGGTCTGCCCGCACGTGCAGCCTCGCCCGTGGCCTTGATGTCCTTGGCGACCCTTGGGGAAGCCTGGTGCTGCGGGAAATTTTCTTCGGCAACGGCCGTTTCGACGCCATCAAGCAACGGCTCGAAGTAGCCGATACAGTCCTCAGCAAGCGCTTGGGATGGTTGCTCGAGGCCGGCTTGCTGGCACAGCGCCCCTACCAGGACGGGAGCCGCACACGGCAGGAGTATGTCCTCACCGCCAAGGGCGAGGACTCCCTGCCCGTCCTGAACGCCATCATCATCTGGGCTGAGAAACACTTGGACGCGCCCAACGAGGTATCCCACATGCGGGTCATCCACACGGACTGCGGACAGGCGACGTCGTCGGCCGATACCTGCACCCACTGCGGCACCCGCCTGACCGCCGCCAACACGAGCTGGCACAGCTTCAAGCGGACGGACCACCCGGTTCCGCTCGCCGTGGCGCCATCTGAAGCAAGCACAACAGCTCCCTCTGAAACGGAGATCCCCGCATGACCGCTCCCGACGTCACAGGGGTCCCCACCGAACCGCCGCGGCTTCCTTCCCGCAAGCGTCGCCGTCTCCACCCCGCCTGGATCGTGGCGGCAGTGGCCTTCCTTGCGCTGGTTGGAGCTGCCGGTTTCCGTGCAGCACCCGGCGTGCTGATGGTCCCGTTGCAGCAGGAGTTCGGCTGGTCCACCACGGTGTTGTCCTTGGCTGTCAGCATCAACCTGGTTCTCTTCGGGCTGACGGCACCTTTCGCTGCGGCCCTCATGGAACGCTTCGGCATCCGGAAGGTAACCGCGTTGGCGCTGTGCCTCATCGGTCTGGGTTCAGCTTTGACGGTCCTGGTGAACCAGTCCTGGCAGATCCTGCTTACGTGGGGAGTGCTCATCGGGCTGGGCACGGGATCCATGGCACTCGTCTTCGCGGCGACCATCGCCAACACCTGGTTCGCCAAGAGCCGCGGCCTGGTCATCGGCATCCTCACGGCAGGAAGTGCCGCCGGCCAGCTGGTGTTCCTGCCCTTCATTGCCGCCCTTGCGCAGAACCCCGGGTGGCGTGGAGCCTCCCTCCTTATCGCTGCGGGTGCGCTCGCGGTGGTACCGCTGGTGCTGCGGTGGTTGCGGAACTCGCCGGCCGACGTCGGGGTGTTGCCTTATGGGGCTGAGGAACCGGTGGTTCCCGCCGCCGACGCCGGAGCCACCCCTGCGGCGTCCGGCAAGCCTGAGCTTGCGCTTCCCAAAGACTCCGCGAACGCTGCCGTCCGAGCCCTGCAGGTGCTCAAGCGGGCCGCCAAAGTGCGGACGTTCTGGGCCTTGGCCGCGGGCTTCGCGATTTG
Source organism: Paenarthrobacter sp. TAF1 (assembly GCF_052113825.1). NCBI lineage: Bacteria > Bacillati > Actinomycetota > Actinomycetes > Micrococcales > Micrococcaceae > Paenarthrobacter > Paenarthrobacter sp. TAF1. The sequence continues at coordinate 148,675 of NZ_JBFRDO010000002.1, read as the reverse complement.
TGGAGCTACCACCAATGGGCTGATCGGCACGCACTTCATTCCGTCGGCACACGATCACGGCATGCCCGAAACCACGGCGGCAGGCTTGTTGGCCGTCGTCGGGATTTTCGACATCGTGGGGACCATCGCTTCCGGCTGGCTGACCGACAGGTTCAACCCGAAAGTCCTGTTGGCCGTGTACTACCAGTTCCGGGGGATCGGGCTGCTGGTGCTGCCGTTGCTGCTGGGCTCCTCCGTGGAACCGAGCATGATCATCTTCGTGGTGGTGTACGGGCTCGATTGGGTAGCCACCGTGCCGCCCACCGCAGCCATCTGCCGCTCGGTGTTCGGCGCAGACGGTTCTGTGGTGTTCGGCTGGGTGTTTGCCGCCCACCAGCTCGGGGCCGCTGCGGCCGCCCTGGCTGCCGGGTTCATCCGCGACGCCACCGGTCACTACAACTACGCCTGGCTGGGGGCGGCAGCCATGTGCACGGTGGCTGCGGTCATCAGTGCCACCATCCGCAAGGACGCGGCGAAGAAGGAACCCATCGCTGTTGCCTGACGATGTTGCGGGGCCCGCTCTGCGCTCCATTCTCCTCTGGAGTCGCGCAGAGCGGGCCCCACAACGGAAGGGGTACTAGCCCGCTGCGGTGATCCGGAAGGTCAGCGAACGGGCTTCGGGCCGCAAGGCGTAATCCGGCCAGACATCCGGTCCGCATGCCCTGGACCCGAGGCCGTGCTGTGCCGCGTCCAGGTACAGGTAGCTGCCTTGGCTCGCCGGCAGCTCATGCTGGTGTGCGGCTGCGGAGATCTCCTGGGCTGTGTGCCGGGAAAGTGTGAAGCCCGGCAGGCGGCCACGGGAGTCCGGGAAGGCATTGAGCTGCAACCAAGGACTACCGGAGTCCTGCAGTTCCAGTGACCGTACGGCACTGCGATGACCCGACTCCTGGGGTTTGGCGTACGGAACTGCGAGCTCGTCGATTCCTGCCGAATACCGTCCCACCAGTGTCGCGTGCATGCTGTCGGGGTAGGACTCGCGGGGACCCGTGCCGAACCACGACGCGCCATCTACGGAACCTGGAAGATCCAAGCGGACGCCCACCCGTGGCCAGATAACGTCCCAACCGGTGCTCGGTACGATGTCCACGCGAAGCCACAGTTCGCCCTCGCACATTTGCCAGTTTTCCTCCACGGAGACCCAACGGGCGGTGTCGGCTGCGGAGTAGCGGGTCTGGATCACCACACCCGAATCGTCGGCGGACACCTTTTCAACCCGGCCCGTGAGCCGGTCCAGGCCAGCGGCGCGCCAGACGGTTTCCATGGAAGGGGCCGGAACGCCGTCGCCGTTGTTGAGCCAAGGATCAGCGAGGTCGTAGCTGCCGCGTCCGGCGCCGGCGTCGTTATCCGTAGGGGCGCGCCACAACTCCAGACGGGGACCGCCAACCGGCAGCCCGGCCAGCGAAACCAGGCGTCCTTCTTCGAACCGGGCAGGTCCAAGGGTGAGCGTTGAATCCACCGCCGCCATGGCCCGTCCGGCCGATCCGAGGGGTCGCGGGGCTGCCAAGCGGGGACGTGTCACCGCCATATCCAGCTGTGCCGCGGAGATCACGTGCCCGGCCTCGGCCCAGGCAGTGTCCTTGCGGAGCACCGCCTCAACCGTGAGCCAGTGTTCGCCGCTTCCATTACTGTCCAACGGTGGAAGTTCAATGCGCGCCGTGCCACCGGCGCCGAGTGACGCGCCCGTGGAATCAACAACGTCGAGCTCCCCGGACACGCCAAGCACGCCGTCCACCTCGGTTCGCCAGCGCAGCACCACATCCGACGCATCAGCGGTGTGCCTCAGGTTGGCGACGGAGAGGAAGCGGCGAGTGCCGCCGTCGTTCGTTTCGGTGGAGAAGCCCAAGCGGATCGGTGCGACGATCTGCTTGTACTCAAAGAGGCCCGGGCTCGGCGTGGAGTCGGACAGCACCATGCCGTCCATCACGAAGTTGCCGTCGTGCACTACCTCGCCGAAATCCCCGCCGTAGGCGAAGAATTCCGTGCCATCGGCGGTGGTGGTCCTGATGCCGTGGTCCCGCCACTCCCAGACGAAGCCGCCGTGCAGCCGGGGGTAACGGTCCACCAGGTCCTCGTATTGGTCGATCGCGCCCGGGCCGTTGCCCATGGCGTGCACGTACTCGCACAGGATGAAGGGCTTGGTGCGTTGCCGGGCCGACTCCGCAGCGGAGCAGCCGAGCAGGAGGGAGCCTGAATCATCGCGCCCGATCGCCTCTGTTTCCGGTACGGACGAGTACATCCGCGAGTACACGTCCGTATAGGCGCCCGTGTAGTCACCCTCGTAGTGGACGGGGCGGCCGGCATCGCGGGCGTGGGTCCACGCGGACATCGCAGCGAGGTTGGCGCCGGTACCGGACTCGTTGCCCAGCGACCACATGACGATGGAGGGATGGTTCTTGTCCCGCTCCACCGTGCGTTCCATGCGGTCCACGTACGCCTCACGCCAGGCGGGGTCGTCACTGGGGTTGCCCACCCAGCCGTGCCGTTCGAAACCGTGGGTCTCGAGGTCGCATTCCAGAATCACCCAGAAACCCAGTTCGTCCGCGATGTCCAGCAAGCGGGGGTGCGGCGGGTAGTGGCTGGTGCGGATCGCGTTGACGTTGAACTGCTTCATCATGGCCAGGTCCGCGCGGGCAAAGTCCTCGTCGAACACGCGGCCGCGGTCCGGATGCGTCTCATGCCTGTTCACACCGTGGAACACCACGCGCCGGCCGTTCACCAGGAACCGGTCGCCCCGGATCTCCACGGTCCGGAAGCCCAACCGCAGCGAAACGGTCTCGCCTTCGCTGGCCACCGTCGCGTTGTAGAGGCGCGGAACCTCCGCGGACCAAGGCTCGACGGCGGGAACCGCCACCGGGGCGACGTCGGCAGCGGAGTTCCAGACGACGTCGACCTCCAGTTCGGGGACGGACAGGCGAACCGGGTAGGCGGCCTCACTTGCCGTGATCTCCGGGTCAATGATCCCGGCGCCGGCGGTGAAGGACGTCCGCAACCATACGTCGTCGAGACCCTTCCGTGGCCGGGCTTGTAGTGTCACGTCGCGGAAGATGCCGGGCATCCACCACTGGTCCTGGTCCTCGATGTAGCTTGAAGCGGACCACTGATGAACGCGGACAGCTATGACGTTCAGGCCTGCACGGACGGTGTCAGTGATGTCGAATTCCTGGGCCAGGCGGCTGCCTGTCCCCACTCCGATCTCTGTTCCGTTGAGCCACACCTTGTAGCGGGACTCGACGCCGTCGAAACGCAGTACTGTCCTGTCTGCCGTGTTCCAATCCGAGGGGAGCTCGAACGTCCGGCGATAATCGCCGGTGGGGTTTTCGTCCGGGACATGGGGTGCATCCGTGGGGAACGGAAACTGGACGTTGGTGTAGATGGGCCGCCCGTAGGCGCCGTCCCCCTCCAACACCCAGTGCGCAGGAACGGGGATCCGGTCCCAGCCGGAATCGTCCAGGTCCTCTGCGGCAACACCCTCCACTGCTTCGCCCGCAGGGAGGACGCCGCGTCCGCCCGGGGTACCCGGCGCCCCGGGCAGCAGGCGGAACCGCCACTGGCCGTTCAATGAAAGAGCGGGCGCATCGCTGTGCAGCCAGCTCCGTGCGGGGAGGCGGTTGCCCGTGCCCGGCCCTGGATCCGTGATGTAGCCGGCTGTTTGGTAGATGGTCATTTACTTGACGGCTCCTTCTGTCAGTCCACCGCGCCAGAAGCGCTGCAGGACAATCATGGCGATGCTGAGCGGAATGATGGAAAGCAGCACCCCGCCCGTGGTCAGTTCGTAGAATTCGGGCAAGCGGTCCACCTGGCTGAGCCAGTTGTTCAGGCCCAAAGTGATGGGGTAGAGCTCGGAGTCGGAGAGCATGACCAGCGGCAGGAAGTAGTTGTTCCAGATACCGACCAGCTGGAACAGGAACACCGTGACCAGCGCAGGGGTCAGTACCTTGAGCCCGATGGTATGGAAGATGCGGAGTTCGCCGGCGCCATCGATCCTGGCGGCCTCGATCAGCGAAGTGTCCACCGTTGCCTGCGCGTAGATCCTGCACAGGAACAGACCGAACGGCGAGACCAGCGAAGGCAACAACACACTCCAGTACGTGTTGGCCAGGCCCATCTGGCTGAACAACAGGAACAACGGAAGCGCCGTCGCTGTACCGGGAACCAGCACGCCGCCGAGGATGGTGCCGAACACCAGGTTGCGTCCCTTGAACTCGTACTTGGCCAGGGCGTAGCCGCCTGCTGCCGCAAAGTACGTGGCCAGGAGTGCACCGACGCCGGCGTAGATGGCCGAGTTCAGGAACCAGCGGCCAAAGATTCCGTTGTCGTAGCTGACTACGCGGCCGATGTTTTCCCACAGGGAGAACGTGGGAGCGAACCAGAAGCCATTGGTGGAGAAAAGGTCGGACGTGGACTTCGTGGAGGCGACGAAGACCCAGTACACGGGAATCAGGAAGTAGAGGGCAACCACCACCAAAAGGGCGGTGACAATGATGGTGGACGACCGGCGTCGTCCGGCTGATCGGTCCGGACCCGCGGACCGGGCCTTGGCAGCGGCTGTCGCGGGTGACTTGGTAGCTGTAGCGGTCATGATGACTTCCTGTTGGTCAGTGCGAGGAAGGCGAACGAAAGGGTGAAGGCGGCGACGGCGATGATGACCGACTGGGCGGCCGCGACGTTGTAGTCGTTGTAGGCGAAGGCCGTGGTGTAGGCGCTCAGGTTGGGCGTGTACTGGCTGTCAATGGCAGGGGCCACGGTTTTGAGGACCTGCGCTTCAGCGAACAACTGCAGGGTGCCGATGATCGAAAACACCGTGGTGAGCATGAGGGCCGGACGGATCAGGGGAAGCTGGATGCTGCGGGCAACCCGCCAGGTGGACGCTCCGTCCACCTTTGCCGCCTCGTAGAGTTCCACCGGAATGGCCTTGAGCTGCGCCACGATGATCAGCATGTTGTAGCCGGTGTAACTCCAGGTGACGATGTTGGCGATGGACCACAACACGCTGTTGGCGCCCAGGAAGTCAGGGGTAAGGCCGACGAGCTTGGCCGCGTCGAACAGGGGGCTGAGGCCGGGCACATAGAGGAAGGACCACAGGATGGTGGCAATGACGCCGGGAACGCCGTAGGGCATGAAGTAGGCGGCGCGGAAGAAGCCGGGCCATTTGGCCGATGCCGATTCCAACATCAAAGCCAGGACAGTGCAGAGGACGATCATGACGGGAACCTGGACGATGCCGAACAGCAGCATGCGGCCGATCGATGCCACGAAACTGCCATCTGCCAAAGCCTGGGCATAGTTGCCGAACCCGGCGAACTCACTGGTCACGCCCGCCTCCCCGAAGAGCCCGCTCCTGGTCACCTTGGTGAAGCTGGAGAGGATCGCCACCACAATTGGCAGCAGGAACGTGAGTGCGAAAAGCGCCAGGAACGGGGCCAGGAGAAGCCAGGGCGCGCGCGCCGCTGCGCCGGTGCGCTTGCCCCGGCGGGGTGCTTCTTCGTGACGCTCTGCGGTAGGTGCCATACGGGTGGTCGTCATGCCGCTTCCTTCCGGATGGTGAGGCCCTTGTTCTTGAAAACGGTGATGATTTGATGCTCGGAAGCGGCAATCGAGTCCACCAGGGAGGTCCCGAAGGCCTTCTTCCGGAAACCGTCACTGAGGATGTTGAAGGACTGCTGGGTTACGGGCCACCAGGACCAGTCAGGGTTTTGCTGCTGGGCTGCCGGGACGAAGATGTCCTGGTTGTAGTTCTGGCCGCCGAAGAAAGCCGAAGGTTGTTGCCGGTCCGTGCCAATGAAATCGGGATTCGGCGACCACCCGATGCCGCTGTTTTTGATCTCGGCGTCGATGCCTTCTTTCGAAGTTGTCAGCCAGACGGCGAACTCCACCGCTTCCTTGGGGTGCTTGCTGTTGGCCAGGACGGCTGCGGTGGAACCGCCAAGGTAGCTGGAGCCGAATCCGGTGCCGCCCCACGTGGGCATGGGGGCGACGCGCCACTTTCCCTCCGAACCGCTGACGCCCTCGACCAGGGCATCGCCCCAGCTGCCGGTGACGGTGGAGGCAATGCCGCCCTTGCCTGCGGCAGCGAACCAGCCCGGTGAGAAGGCACCGTACGCAGTGGTGACGAGGTCGTCGTCGATCGCTTTGTCGAAGAAGCGCGCGGTGTTGAGCGTGGCGTCGTCGGTCATGTTGATGACCCAGCCATCCTCCTCCGGACGCAGCCATGCGGCTCCTGCCTGTCCGGCGAAAGAAGCGAAGGGTGAGGCGTCGCTGATCGGGAAGCAGTCCAGGTACGTGTCCACGGAACGAAGCTCGCGGGCCAGTCCGGCCCATTCGTCCCAGGTTTTCGGGGGAGTTCCACCCACCTTGTCCAGAATGGCCGGCTGGTAGAACATGGCCATCGGACCTGAGTCCTGGGGTATTCCGTAGACGCCGCCCGTGTAGCTGACCTGTTTCCACAAAGTGGGGTCGTAGAGGTGCGCGTGGTCGTTGGCTCCGTAGCGGGAGATGTCCACCAGTCCGTTGACCAGCATGAACTCCGGAATCGACCGCAGCTCAACCTGCGCCAGGTCCGGGCCACCCCCGGCCGCCAGCGCCGAGTAGAGCTTCTGGTATCCGCCTGCGTTGCCGCCGGGGATCCAGACGACGTCCACTTGGATGTTTGGATTCGCTGCATTCCAGATGTCGGCAACGTTCTGGAAGTCCTTCAACCAAGCCCAATACGTAAGCCGCACAGGACCACTGGCGGTGGGGATGGTTGGTGCACTGTTCACGGACTGGGTTCCCGGAGTTGCGCAGCCGGACAGCAGCCCCATGGCTGCCGTGCCCAGGCCAGCGCCCAGAAGTTGTCTTCGAGTGAAACGGGTCATGAGCCTTCACCTCTTTGTGTCAGGTTGACGCTGCCGGCACCCGGAGGGCGGGCCCCGGCACGTCGATTGTGACCACGGTAACAGATAATTCGAGTGGTCACTCGAATTTCAAGAGAGGCCGGGATCCGCGTACACTGGCTAGCCATGACCACAAAGGACGTGGCCCGCGCAGCGAAGCGCGGCCCTTACGCGAAATCCGAGGAACGGCGCCAGACGATTCTGGACGCTGCGCATGCGGTGTTCGCTGCACGTGGCTACCGCGGGGGATCGCTGCAGGATGTCGCGGACCGTGCAGGGATGAGCCAGACAAGCTTGCTGCACTATTTCCCGTCCAAGCGCGACCTCCTGATGTCCGTCCTGGAACGTCGGGACGAGATCACCAGTGGCGCTTTCCCCGACGACATGGAAGAGGGCTTGGCCGATTCCGTCATCCGGACGGCCCTCTACAACGAGGACATTCCCGGAGTGATTGAGCTTTACACGGTCCTCTGCGCCGAATCGGTCACGGATGAGCACCCTGGCCGGGACTACTTCACCGAGCGCTACGAGCGGTTGCGCGCAAGCTACGGCCGGCGGTTCGAGGAACTCGCAGCTGTTGGCAGGCTCCGCCCGGGCGTGGATCCGGACCAAGCTGYGACCTCCCTGGTGGCTCTCTGGGACGGACTCCAAACCCAATGGCTCCTTGCCCCGGACCAGGTGGACGTGGCCAAGGGCCTTCGCGGCTACCTGGAACTGGTGATCCTCCCGGAACCCAACTAGGGGTCAGCAGGCCAGTTGGGGCAGCCGCGTGGGCAGGTCAGCCGCGGAACGCCCCGATGCCCGTGATGTGTTGGCCCAGGATCAGGGTGTGGACCTCGTCCGTGCCCTCGTACGTTCTTACCGATTCCAGGTTGTTGGCGTGCCGAAGGGGCGAGTAGTCCAGTGTGACGCCGTTGCCGCCCAGGATGGTGCGGGCTTCGCGGGCGATCTTGATGGCTTCCCGGACATTGTTCAGCTTGCCCATGGAAATCTGCTGCGGCTGGAGCTGCCCGGCATCCTTCAACCGGCCGAGGTGAAGGGCCAGCATGGTGCCCTTCTGGATTTCCAGCAGCATGTTCACCAGCTTCTCCTGGGTGAGCTGATAGCCGGACAACGGTCGCCCGAACTGCAAACGGTCAGCGGCGTAGGAAAGTGCGGCCTCGTAGGAATCACGCGCCGCCCCCATGGCGCCCCACGCGATTCCGTAGCGTGCCTCGTTCAAGCAGGAGAACGGGCCCCTCAGTCCCAGGGCACCCGGGAGGATTGCCGCCGGCCCCAGCCGAACGGCGTCGAACGTTACATCGCACTGAATGGACGCGCGCATGGAGAGCTTGGGCTCGATCGGCGTGGCGGTGACGCCGTCCGTCCCGGCTGGAACAAGGAAGCCGCGGATGCCGTCATCAGTCTTTGCCCACACCACCATCACATCGGCAATGGAGGCGAGGCCGATCCAGCGCTTGGCGCCGTGGAGAATCCAGCCCTCGGATGTCTCACGGGCCTCGGTGGTCATGGACGACGGATCGGATCCTGCCGTCGGTTCGGTCAGCGCGAAGCAGCCGATCAGTTCGCCCGCAGCCATCCGGGGGAGCCATTGCTCCTTCTGCTCCTCCGAGCCCCACTTGTGGATGGCGGTCATGGCGAGTGAACCCTGCACCGAGACGAAGGTCCGGATGCCGGAATCGCCGGCTTCCAGCTCCATGGCTGCCAAGCCATATTCGACGGCGGTCCGGCCGGGACAGCCGTAACCGTCCAGGTGCATGCCCAGGACGCCGAGCTCGCCCAGCTCAGGAGCGATCTCCCGGGGAAAGACCGCGTCTTCGTACCAGCGTGAGATGTTCGGGCGGATCCGCTGGCTGGTGTAATCGCGGACTTTATCGCGAAGGGCCAGCTCTTCATCCGAAAGCAAGGAGTCCAGGGCGAGGATGTCGGAGGTGTTCGTCGTTGAATCTCTCATTCCAGCATCGTAGGCGCCCGCAGCTGCCGGAGCTCCACCCGCTTCAGCGGATGTCTGGAGGCCCTTCAGTAGGATGGGTGCGGGGGCGACGCACTTCCCCCATTGAGACTTTGCTATTTTGGGGGATTTTGTATGGCACTGCCTGACGTCGATCCAAGGGCCACAGCGGCCGCCTCGCGACCACAAAGAACTGCGCCGACGTCTTCGGTGCTGCTGCGACTGCTGCCCGTGGCGGCGGTGGTGTTTCCGGTGTGGATCATGCTCGCCGAATGGGCCAAACAGGGCCTGGACTTCAGCGTGTACTGGTTCGGTGGAAGCATCCTGAACCAGGCCGGTGCCTCACCCTCGGACCTTTATGGGCCAACCGTGGCGACGGCCGGTGGTCCGCAGCTTCCTTTCACCTACCCGCCCTTTGCCGCGCTGGTGTTTGGGTTGTTGGCCCGGTTGCCGCAATCCGTGGCCCTCAACCTCTTCAACGTTGCCGGTGTGGCCGTGGCCGGATGGGTGGCGGTCACGATTGTCCGTTACTGGTCATCCAAGACAGACCTCCGGGGCGCGCTCTCCTCCACGAAGGGCTGTTGGATTGCTGCAGCCCTCTTCCTTGCGATCCTTTTCCTGGGACCGTGGCGCGAGACTTTGGCCTTTGGCCAGATCAACATCCTGCTGATGGGCCTCATGGTGCTGGACTTGCTGGTGCTCTCCAGGCGCAGGGGTTCCCGGGCAAGCGGGTTCCTGGTGGGTGTCGCCGCAGGCATCAAGCTGACACCCCTGGTGTTCGGACTGTATTTCCTGATGCGCAAAGACTGGCGTGGCCTGGCGAACATGTCCCTGGGATTCGCCTTTACCGTCCTGCTTGGCTGGGTCGTGCGCCCGGCGGAGTCCTTGAAGTTCTGGTTGGAGATCCTGCCCGACACCTCCCGGATCGGCGGGGCCGGCTACGTGGACAACCTCTCCATCAAGGGTGCGCTGCTGCACTTCGGAGTACCCCAGGATGCCGTGACCTTGCCCTGGCTCGCCCTGAGCCTGGGCACGTTGGTGCTGGCGGCCTTCCTGATCAGGGCAGCGAGCCAACAGGGTGCCCGGGTCGTAGCCGTCTCCACGACAGCCCTGGCCATGCTCCTCATCAGCCCGGTTTCCTGGTCTCACCACTGGGTCTGGATGGCCGTGGTCCTGCCCGCGTTTGCCTGGACCATCAAGGACACCCCGGTGCGCCTGAAGGCCCAGCGGACGGTGATGTCAGCTGTTCTCGTTCTCGCCACCCTGGTGTTCTTCTTCTCGCCTAAGACCATCGGCACAATGCTCGGCGCCGCTGACCTGAACGTCCAGACGCCCGGTGTGTGGATCATGGCCTCCAGCGCCGGCGTTTTCTGCGCCGTCGCCATCCTTGCGTGCTGGCTTGGGGCGCTGCGCCGGAACGCTATCCGCACTGACGAGGTGCCGGACGTTCCCACACGGCTGCGGGAGTGGGCCGCAGCCCAAGTCCGCAACTGAGCAGCCCCAAGTCCAGTTGAGCTGCCCCGACTCCGCAGCTAGCAGGCCGCTACTCGCCGCGTACCACTCCGGCGTCGGCCCGCTCACCCGTGAAGTAAGCCCGGGTGGAGGGCGCGAAACGGCACACAATTGCCAGGACCACGCCGAGTGCCAGGAGCAGCACGCCGCTCACGAAAGCTCCGCCGATCCCGAAGATCTGCGTATCGCCGTACGCCGGGTCCCACATCTGGACCGCGGAGATGAAGAACGCCGCTGTGAGTGACAGCGCGCCCAGGAGTGGAAGGATGCCCCGGAACCAGAGATTGCGGGCGGAGTCCCGGAGTGTCGAGCGGAAGTACCAGACGCAGGAGAACCCGGACAGTGCGTAGTAGAAAGCGATGAACAGGCTGATGGCGCTGATGGAGTCGGAGAGCAGGTTCTCGCTCAGGAAGCTCATGGCCACGTAGTAGACCACGGCCACCGCGCCCATCACCTGGGTGGAGAAGCCCGGCGTCATGAAGCGCTCGTGGACCTTGCCGAAGCGTGCAGGGAGGGCACCGTGCACACCCATGGACAGTGTGCCGCGCGCCGTCGGCAGGATGGTGGTCTGCGTGGAGGACAGGACGGACGCCAGGACGGCGACGACTATCAGCCAGCCCCAGGGGCCGAGAACGACATCCTTCATGGCCAGGAAGACGTCGTCCTGGTTTGCTTCGTTGCCCAGTCCGATGCCCTCGGTTCCAATGGTCGCGTACATCATCACCAGCAGGGCGACGGAAACGTAGATCGCCACCAGCACGGAAGCAGAGATCACGGCACCGCGCCCGGGAGTCTTGGCCGGGTTCTCGGTTTCTTCGTTCAGGGCGAGGCAGGTGTCCCAACCCCAGTAAATGAACAACGCCAGCAAGGCGCCGTGGACCACGGCACCGGGATCGGCGAACGCCCCAGCGGGGTTGAACCATTCAAAGTCGAACGCCTGCCCTTCGGGCGCGCCGCCGGCGATCCGGAAAATGATCGCGACCGCGAAGATGCCCAGCGAGATGTACTGGATGTAAGTCAGTGTCCTCTGGACGTGTTCGCCCAGCCTGATGCCGCGGTGGTTCACGTAGGTCATGAACACGATGAACAGCACGCCGGTCGCGGTCACCAGCCACTTGTTCTCCGCCAATGAACCATCCCCCACCAGCAGCCAGAGGTACTTCCCGGCGATCTGGGCAAGATTTGCCAGCACCACGATCCCGGCAAGGGCCACGCCCCAACCTCCCAGCCAGCCGGCCCACGGACCAAACGCTTTGCGGGCCCAGAAGAACGTTGTTCCACAGTCCGGCATGGCGCTGTTGAGTTCACGGAAGGCATAGGCAATAAACAGGACGGGGATGAATCCGAGGACCAGGATCAACGGTGTGTAGTTCCCGTTGACAGCAACAATGAGGCCCAGCGTGGCCGCCAGCGAGTACACAGGCGCGGTGGACGCCAGGCCCAGCATGACGGAGTCACCCAGGTCCAGGATCCCTGCGTGGAGGCCTTTGGAAGGTACGACGGCGGTACGGTCGCCGCCCGCCGTGCCGCCACCCGGCGTCGAGGTTTCAGTGCTCATAGTGCAGCTCCATAGGAAGTAGCAGGGGGCGCGACAGGCGCGGGGGAGTCGATGGTGTTGGGAACAAAGCGGCAGAAGTAGTCCGTGATGGGCCCGTCCGACTCGCGGATTCCGCACCCTACAGACTCGCCGTCCACCACCCACAGGCCCAGGACCGGGTGGTTTCCGTCGTAGTCGGGGAGCGGATGGTACTGCTGGTAGCACCAGCCTTCCCTGCCATATCCGCCGGGCTGGGAGATGTCGATGCCGGGTGCATGGATCCGGATGTTGTCTCCCTCGCGTCCGTGAAGTGGCTTGGCCACCCATTCCTTCAGCGGTCCGGGGTCTCCCAGGTAGGCGGGCAAGAGGTTTTCATGGTTCGGGTAGAGGTGCCACAGGGCGGCCAGCAGGGCTTTGTTGGACAGCAGCATTTTCCATGCCGGTTCCACCCAGCGCGGGTTGTGGGCGCGCTGCAAAAGGCGGTGCCYGAAAGGCTCCCTCATCATCAGTTCCCACGGGTACAGCTTGAACATGGTGCTGATCATGAAATTGTCCAGGTCCACGAACCGGTTCAGGTTGGGATCCCAGCCGATGTCGGACATGTTGATGCCGATGGTGGTCCAGCCGCCCTGGCTGGCCACATCGCGCATGTAGGCAGCCGTCATCCAGTCCTCGCCGGACTCCTCGGCTTCGGAATGGGCAACATGCAGGGTGCTCATGCCGGTGCGGAACTGCAATTTCTTCCACTGCCGGATCAGGGCCTCGTGGATGCCGTTCCATTGGTCCTTCTCCGGGAAGACATCCTGCAACCAGAACCACTGGGCAACCGACGCTTCGATCAGTCCGGTGGGGGTGTCGGCGTTGTACTCCAGCATTTTCGCCGGGCCGCCTTTGCCGTCATAAATGAAGTCGAAGCGGCCGTAGATGTCCATGTCCCCGGCTTGGAGCGACTCGGCGGCAAGCTCCAGCGCCTGGCGGCCGATGCCGATGTCGCCCATGGCGCCGCTGGCAAGGTACTTCGCTGCCTCCAGGCACATGAGGTGCATGTCCTCGGCGGTCTTCTCGAGGGTTTCCACCTCGTCCATGGTGAACTCGTAGTAGGCCGATTCGTTCCAGTACTCGATCTTGCGGCCATCGGGCATGGTGGTGGTGGAGAAAACCAGGCCCTGTTCTTCGATCTTTTGCTTCCAGTCCGGCCTGGGCGCGGAGTGCAGTCGACGCACGCCTAGCCTCCCGAGCTTCCGCCGCTTTTGGAACTGCTGCCGAAGCCACCACGACTGACCGTGCCGCCCTTGGTGCTGTATCCCGTGGAGGACTTGGCTCCCTGGGGCACGGTCTTGGTGGCGGTCGGGTAGGAGCTGCGGTTCTGGCCGACGGCGGGCACACTGGCACCGCGCGAGTAGAAGTACCAGGCATAAACCCCAGAGCTCCGGCCTGCGGAGCTGCTGTTGTTGCACTGGTCATCGTCGACGCGCTCGCCGGTTTCTTCGTTGAAACAGACCTGGGCGTAGTCAGCTTCCTGCTCGTTGGAGGCGACGATGGCGGTGATGGTTCCAGCCAGCAGGGCCGTCACGCCCAAGCCCACCACGACGGTGCGGCGCTGGGAACGCTTCTTCTTCTTGGCTGCGGCGGCGGCATCACGTTCGCGTTCGCGTTCGAACGGGTCCACGACGGGGAGGGGTTGCCCCGGCTGGGGTTGGCCTGCTGCGCCGCTGGCAGCTGTTGCCCCGGCTGGTACCTTCTTGTTCCTCGCCGGCTTGTTCTTTGCCGGCTTTCCGCCCTCTTCCGGACCGTCTTCGACAGGGGTGAAGAGCTCAGGATGGAGTTCCGGCTTCGGTACCTGCCATGGCGGCGGCTTGGGAGGGTTGTTGGCCGCGTTGAAGGCATCGTTGTTGTCCCCGCCGCTGCCTTTGTTGCCGGCCGCGTCAGGGCTGTCTTTCGGGTCCATGTGTATCCCCCTGGATAGACCGTGGTGTGCCCGGCGCCACGCCGGGACCGGAATGCTCAGAGCAAGCCTAGTCCTTGCGAACGCCGCAGGCACTCACCCCGGCGGAAAGTGGGGAGAAGTACCCACCTTTGGAACCGTGTAAGGATGTAGCCATGGCGGGAACTGAGGCTCAGGGCAACGGCGATGACGGCGCGCTGCTGAGGTTTCCCACCGTGCGCGGTATCGGCCGTGGACGGGTAACGGCAGGACTGGTCCTGGCGCTTCTGTTGCCGCCCGCGGTGGAACTGGCGGTTACTGTCCTTAATTTCCGCAACTTCGCCATGATCATGCTTCTCCAACTGGCTGTGGCTGTAGCGGTAGCGGCCATTGGGGGTCTCTGGCCGGCCGTAGTGGCAGCGGTCCTGGGCAGCTTCCTCCTTAACTACTTCTCCGCAGACCCTGTTGGTTCGTTGTCCATTGCGGATCCCACCACGTTGTTCACCTTGGTCGTCTTCCTGGCCGTAGCCTGCGGAGTGGCCTTGGCCGTGGGCCTGGCCAGCCGCCGGGCGCAGGAAGCGGCAAGGTCAGGGGCGGAGGCCACGGCACTGAGTGAACTTGCCCTCCGGATACTGAGCTCGGATGGGAGCCTGGAGACCTTCCTGGAGAAAGTACGCGGCAATCTCGGCATGGATGCCGTGACGCTCCTCGGCTCGACGGCCACCGCCGCCCGAGGCGCCCCTGCCGAATGGCGCGTCCTCGCCAGCGCCGGCCCCAATCCGCCGGTGACGCATGCCGCTGCCGACCACGCCGCCGTCGTCGATCCGCATTACACGTTGCTGCTGCGCGGAGGGCCCTTGTCTCCGCAGCATCAGCGGATGCTGGTGGCGTTCGGCGCGTTCGTGGTGGCGGTGCGGGAGCGGCAGCAGTTGGTGAAGAGCAGGAGGGACAACATCCGGCTGTCCGAGGGCAACAAGATGAGGACGTCCATCCTCCGGGCGGTGTCCCACGATTTGAGGACTCCCTTGGCCGGAATCAAGCTCGCTGTCAGCAGTCTCCGGCAGGAGGATGTGACGTTTCCCCGGGAAGTCGAGCGGGAGCTGTTGGAGACCATCGAGGATTATGCGGACCGCCTGGACCACCTGGTGGACAACCTCCTAGACATGTCCCGCATTACTGCCGACGCAGTAAATCCATTGTTGAGCGGGATTTTGTGGGCGGATGTGCTGCCGGACGCGTTGCGGGGCGTGCCGCACGAGCGGCTGCGCAACGAACTGCCACCCAACCTGCCGCCCGTCCAGGCGGACGCAGGGATGCTGGAGCGGGTTGTCGCCAATATTGTGGAGAACGCCATGAAGTACGCCCCCGACTCGGATGTAGTGCTGACGGCCAGGACCGGCGAGGGCATCACCTTGGGGGAGCAGCCCGCCAGCGAACTGCGGATCACGGACCACGGGAAGGGTGTGGGCCACGAGGAGGTCCTCACCATGTTCCAGCCGTTCCAGCGCTTTGGTGATTCGTCTGCGGGCGCGCCCGTGGGAGGAACAGGGACCGGCGGCGGAATCGGTTTGGGGCTTGCCGTGGCGAAGGGCTTCAGCGAGGCCATGGGCGGCAGGCTCGCGGCGGAGCCGACGCCGGGTGGCGGCTTGACCATGGTTGTCACCTTGCCGCTGTGGGCAGGTGATCCGCTGTGACGCTGGTGTTGATCGTTGAGGACGAGGCCCGCATTGCCCGGGCCATGCAGGTCACCCTCCAAGCCCACGGATACCAGGCCCTGACAGTGGGCAACGGAGCCGACGCGCTAAGTGCGGCCGCGAAGCATCCGGTCAACATCGTGGTGCTGGACCTTGGCTTGCCGGACATCGATGGCGTGGAGATCATCCGCCGCATCCGCGGCTGGAGCAACATGCCCATTATCGTTTTGTCGGCCCGGCACGCTTCGGAGGACAAAGTGGAGGCGCTCGACGCCGGTGCGGACGACTACGTGACCAAGCCCTTCGGTTTGGATGAGCTTCTTGCCCGGCTCCGGGTGGCGTCGCGTCGTGTGGTCACCGGAGCCGAAGAGCCAACGTTGGCCACCGCCGATTTCGTGGTGGACCTGGCCGGCAAGCGGATAGTTAAGGACGGGGCCGAAGTCCGGCTGACCCCCACTGAGTGGAACATCCTCGAGCTGCTGGTCCGGAACAAAGGCAAGCTGGTCAGCCAGCAGCAGATCCTGACCCAGGTCTGGGGGCAGGCCTATGCCAAGGAAACCCAGTATCTGCGGGTCTACATCGCCCAGCTGAGGCGCAAGCTGGAACGGGACCCCGCTGAACCCCGCCACCTGCATACGGAAGCGGGGATGGGCTACCGTTTTGATCCTTAATCCCCTGCCCGCCCATCCGTAGACTGGTGCCCATGAACACCGCTTCCGTCCTTGCCGTTTGCCGCGTCCATCAACTGCTTCCCGATCCCCTGGGAAGCGTGGGCGTCACCGCCATCGACAAACGTCCCATCGAGGGACCGGTCAAGGTCCACAAGCTGGGTATCCATGGGGACGTGCAGGCCAGCCGTCTGCATCACGGTGGGGAAGACCAGGCCATTTACGCCTATTCGCAGGAGGACGCCGATTACTGGTCCGGCGAGTTGCAGCGGGACCTTCCCGCGGGAATCTTTGGCGAGAACCTGCGTGTATCCGGCATTGAGACCACGGGTGCTGTGATCGGCGAAAGGTGGAAGGTCGGACTGGATGTGGAACTTGAAGTGACCTCTCCCCGCACACCCTGCGCCACCTTCCAGCGCGTTTTGGGGGAACCAACGTGGGTCAAGCGCTTTTCCGAGGCCGGGCGGGTGGGCACCTACCTGCGGGTGGTCAAGACGGGAAGCATCTCAGCGGGGGACCATGTCCACCGCACGTTCATTCCCAAGCACGGCATCACCGTTGGCCAGTGGTTCAGCGATCCGACTCCGGAACTGGTCCAGACCCTGCTTGATGCGGAGGCGGACGGGGAGATCCGTTTGCAGGAGGATTACCGCCCCGAGTTCGAAAAAGTGCTGCGGAGGAGCGGACTCTAGCAGCTCCGGAGGTCGGGTGTGAACAAGCTCACCCGGCCATCGCGGGGTCTTAAGTCGCGGTGGGGCCACCCTGTGCCCTACACTTGAAATATCCCCCACTCCGGAAATCCCTTTATCCTGCCCAATTCTTGAGGCAGGACTGGTAAGTGTTGGGGCCCGCAAATGTGTGCGGGCATTTTCATAGGGAGAGCCGGCTAAAGAAAACGCTGTACAGACTGCTGGGATAGCAGCCAAGAGATGCAGCGGGAAGTCCTGCCATGGGATTGCGATAGCGCCGGACTTCTTGCGAAAGCAGGGCACCTTGCCTGCTTTTGCGACGAGTAATGCGGCCAAGCCCAACCGGGCCGCGCCGACTGCCCTATGGATGAGGAATTTCCCCCTATGACCGAAAATCTCAACGAAAACTTCGACGCACGGAACACCGACTCCGCTGAAACAGCAGAGGTCACCGCACCCGCCGAAGCTGAAGCACCGGCTGCTGCCGCTGCCCCCGTCGAGACTGCCGCAGCTGAGTCTGCAGCCCCCGCCTTCACCGAAGCTCCTGCCCCCAAGGCAGAAGAAGAGGAAGAAGAAGGCGTTAGGTTCGTCGATCTTGGTATCGATGGCCGCGTTCTGGCCGCCCTGCAGGATGTCGGCTACGAAAAGCCGTCCCCCATCCAGGCCGCCACCATCCCCCTGCTGCTTGAAGGCCGCGACGTCGTCGGTCTCGCCCAGACCGGTACCGGCAAGACCGCAGCTTTCGCTGTTCCTGCCCTTTCCCGCCTGGCCGAACTCCACGACCTCAACGGCCCGTCCCGCAAGACCCAGGCCCTGGTCCTGGCTCCTACGCGTGAACTGGCCCTGCAGGTTGCCGAGGCGTTCACTTCCTACGCCAAGCACATTGATGACTTCACGGTCCTCCCGGTGTACGGTGGCTCGGCTTAYGGCCCCCAGCTCGCCGGCCTGCGCCGTGGTGCCCAGGTTGTTGTCGGTACCCCCGGCCGCGTGATCGACCACATCGCCAAGGGTTCGCTGGACCTCTCCGAGCTTCAGTACCTTGTTCTTGACGAAGCTGACGAAATGTTGCGCATGGGCTTCGCCGATGACGTGGAGCAGATCTTCCAGCAGACCCCGGAGAGCCGCCAGGTTGCCCTGTTCTCTGCCACCATGCCGGGCCAGATCCGCCGCATGTCCAAGCAGTACCTGAACAACCCTGCTGAAATCTCCGTGAAGTCGAAGACCACCACGGGTGCCAACACCAAGCAGCGTTACCTGCAGGTCATGGGCCCGCACAAGCTGGACGCCCTGACCCGCATCCTTGAGGTTGAAGACTTCGACGGCGTCATCGCCTTCGTGCGCACCAAGATGGCTACCGAGGACCTCGCCGACAAGCTGAAGTCCCGTGGCTTCCAGGCTGCCGCCATCAACGGCGACATCCCGCAGCAGCAGCGCGAACGCACTGTTGACGCGCTCAAGGAAGGCCGTATCGACATCCTGGTAGCTACCGACGTCGCGGCCCGTGGCCTTGACGTTGAGCGCATCAGCCACGTCATCAACTACGACATCCCCCACGACACCGAGTCCTACGTGCACCGCATCGGCCGCACCGGCCGTGCAGGCCGTTCCGGTGACGCGATCCTCTTCATGACGCCGCGTGAGAAGTACTTGCTGCGTTCCATCGAAAAGGCCACCCGCCAGCCGGTGGAGCAGATGCACCTGCCGACCGCAGAGACCGTGAACACGCTTCGCCTGGGCAAGTTCGCCGAGCGCATCACCGAGACGCTCGCGTCCGAGGATGTTGCTGCGTTCCGCGACCTCATCGCCTCCTACGAGGAAGAGCACAACGTTCCGGCTTCGGAGATCGCAGCCGCCCTGGCCGTGATGGCGCAGGGTGGACAGCCCTTGCTGGTCAAGGAACTGCCCGCAGCTCCGGAGTACCAGAAGCGCGAGCGCTCCAAGGACGGCTTCGGTTCCCGTGGCCCGACCCGTGCGCTCACCGAGGGCAACGCAACCTACCGGATCGCCGTCGGACGCCGCCAGCGCGTCATGCCGGGCTCCATCGTGGGTGCCATTGCCAACGAAGGCGGCATTTCCTCCGCACAGATCGGTGGCATCGACATCCGCTCGGACCACTCCCTGGTGGAGCTCCCGGCAGACCTGAGCCCCGAGCAGTTGCGTGCACTGTCCCGCACCCGCATCGGTGGCGAGCTGATCCACCTTGAGCTGGACAACGGCCGCAGGCCCAACAGCGAGCGTGGCGGCTACTCCGGTGGCGGACGCGGCGGCTACGGCGACCGTGAAAACCGCGGAGGCGGCAACTTCAAGGGCAACGGCGGATTCAAGAAGGAATTCCGCAAGTCCGACGGCGAGCGTTCCTCCGCTGACCGTGGCGGCCGCTCCTACAGCGACCGCACCGAGCGCACGGCAGGCAGCTACGGCGACCGCGACCGCGGCCAGGCCAGCGGCTCACGCTTCGGTGGTCACGGTGACGGTGCCCGCAAGCCCCGCACGGGTGGCGAAGGCAGCAACCGCGACTTCAACCGCAAGGGCAAGTGGTAAACACCAGCCCGGTAGTAAACATTAGGTAGTTCCCTTCAGGGGGCCGGCTTTCGAGCCGGCCCCCTGAGGCATTTAACGGGCCAGTCCCGGTCTTGTTCGCCCGACCCTTCGCGTTGTGCAGCGGGATATCGGGCAGGACCGGGTTCCGCCCGGCTGACACCGGCCGTACGATCGAGGCACAGACCGAACCGCGCAGAACAGGGGAGTGCTCCATGGGATTGCTGGATAACTTGAAGAAGAACCTTGGCTTCGGGGACAAGGAACACGCGGACCGAGGCCAGCCGGCCCCAGGACATAGGGACACAGAGCACGACGACAGGCAGCATACGGACAGCGTTCCTGTGGACAGCGTCGCTGCCGCGCCCCAGGAGGACCAGACTGCCGTGACCCAGGCCGCGGAGGACGCCGCCGCCGTCGAGGTTTCAGCATCGGACACTGCCGCAGCCGAAGCCGCGGCAGCCCAAGCTGCGCAGCAGCAGGCAGCAGCGGACGCTGCAGCCGCAGAGGAGGCCTCGCAGGAGGGACTGGAACCCAATGCCCCGGAAGTACAGCCACAGGCGCAGGAGGCGGCCGCTGAGGCCGCAGCAGGGACAGGACAGCCAGGGCCGGTGGCGCCGCGTGTCACCGAAGTCGTGGTGGAGCAGGGGGACACCATGAGCGGGATCGCTGCGCAGTTCGGAGTGGACCTTGGTGCCTTGATCGCAAGCAATGCGGACACGGTGCCCAATCCCGACCAGATCTACCCGGGCCAAGTGCTGCGCCTGCCCTGATTTTCTCCGTTTGTAGATCAGCAAAAGTGCGTCTTTGCAAATTGTGTCGACGCCGTTTTTCCCCGTCGATTCGCCGATTTGTAGCTTCTGAAAACGTCCGGTAGAGTATTTACTCGTTGCCCCCCTAGCTCAGTGGTAGAGCGCGTTCTTGGTAAGAACGAGGTCACCGGATCGATTCCGGTGGGGGGCTCTGGATGAGAGCCTGTGTCAAGGCGGTTTTGACCGGCTTGGCACAGGTTTTTCTCATTCGTGGCGGTGTAGCTCAGTTGGTTAGAGCGCACGACTCATAATCGTGAGGTCGGGAGATCGAGCCTCCCCACCGCTACAGAGCAAGACCCCGCAGATGTTGTCTGCGGGGTTTTTCGTTTATGGGACACAATGGGTCCATGAGCCGAATCGCGATTATTGGCGGCCACGGGAAAGTGGCCCTGCATCTGTCCCGGATTCTTAGTGGTGAAGGTCACGACGTCACGTCGTTCATCCGCAATCCCGACCACGTGGCGGATGTCACGGAGACGGGCGCCTCCGCCGAGGTGCTCGACGTTGAAAATTCGACGACGGCGGAACTCGCCCAAGCGCTCCGGGGCCATGACGCCGTGGTCTGGTCCGCCGGCGCGGGCGGAGGCAATCCTGCCAGGACATACGCCGTGGACCGGGACGCTGCCATCCGTTCCATGGTCGCCGCGGCAGAAGCGGACGTCCAAAGGTATGTCATGGTTTCCTACCTCGGTGCTTCCAAGGATCACGGGGTCCCTCCGGAGAACCCCTTCTTCGCCTATGCGGAGTCCAAGGCCGCGGCCGATGACTACCTGCGCGGCACCGAGCTGGACTGGACTGTTTTGGGCCCTGGCACCCTGACGGACGACCCCGCCACCGGCCTGATCGAGCTGAACCCGGAAAACCCGGCCGAGGGCACCGGGACCTCCCGGGCCAATGTTGCGCTCGTCGCTGCGGCCGTCCTGGAACTGCCCGGGACCGTTGGACGTACCATCCCGTTCAAGGACGGGACCGAGGACGTGGTGGACGCCCTCACCAAGGACTGACACCCGGACCGGTTCCCCTCATGGGTGGGCTGCGGTCGAGGGAAGGCCTGTGCCTCGGGATATGTTTGTAGGGAACTTTTCCGGTGTTGCCCGGGGAAGGGCCTTACACCATCCGGGGAAGCAGGAACATGGATCAGCTGGCGCTCATAGTCGGATTGCTGCTTGCAACGGTGGTTGCTGTTGGCCTGGGGGACCGGCTCCGGCTTCCTTATCCGGTCCTGATGCTGCTCCTTGCGGTCGCGCTCACCTTCATTCCGGGCTTCCCCGAGTTTGAAATTTCGCCGGAACTGATCCTGCCGATCTTCCTTCCTCCGTTGCTGTTCGCCACGGCGCAGAAGAGTTCGTGGGCGGTGTTCCGGGTGCGCTGGCGGACACTGCTGCTGCTGGCCGTTGCCCTGGTGGTGGTCTCCACTGCTGCGGTGGCCGGTGCTGCCTGGCTCATGATTCCGGGCATTGGAATCCCTGCTGCGATCGCATTGGGTGCCATGGTGGCGCCCCCCGATCCCGTGGCAGTGGAGTCCGTGGCCGGGCGGGTGCATATGCCGCGCCGGCTCGTGACGGTCCTGCAAAGCGAAGGCCTCTTCAACGATGCCGCGGCCATCGTGATCTTCCAGGCCGCCGTGGCCGCCACGATGTCCGGCAAGGAAGTGGGCCCGGAGGTGATCCCCCAGTTCGTGCTGGGCGCGGCACTGGCTGTGGTGATCGGCATTGCCATGGGCTTGCTGACCCGGTTCATCACCAAGCTGGTGACTTCCATGGTGGCCCGCAG
This sequence comes from Paenarthrobacter sp. TAF1, assembly GCF_052113825.1. NCBI lineage: Bacteria > Bacillati > Actinomycetota > Actinomycetes > Micrococcales > Micrococcaceae > Paenarthrobacter > Paenarthrobacter sp. TAF1. Next base: position 126,666 of record NZ_JBFRDO010000002.1, on the reverse strand, counting down.
CGCCGTGACCTTGGTGGTTCCTTTTGCGGCGTACATCCTCGCCGAAGAGCTCCACGCCTCAGGTGTGGTGGCCGTCGTCGTCACCGCTTTGGAACTGCAGCGCCATGCGCGTCCGCAGGATGCCGCTGAGCGCGTCACCAGGACGGCGTTCTGGGACGTGGTGGAGCTGCTCGCCACGGGCCTTGCCTTCGGCCTGGTGGGGCTGGAAATCCGCCAGGTCATCCGGGACGAAGGAACAGCCATCTTCGGGATGATCGGGATGGCGGTTGTCATCTGCGTTCTTGTTTTCGTGGTGCGGTACCTATGGCTTGGGCTGCTTGCCCTGACGGCCCGACGGCGGCGCAACCTCCTGCAGCCCACCTCGCCCAAGGAGGTGCTGATCCTGACCTGGTGCGGAATGCGCGGGCTTGCCACGTTGGCGCTTGCGTTGGCGCTGCCGCTGACGTTGCCTGACGGCAGCGATTTCCCCGCCCGGCACGAGATCCTGGTCATTTCCTGCGCCGTGCTTCTGGCCACCCTGGTTCTTCCCGGGCTAACCCTCCCATGGCTGATGCGGGTTCTGGACGCCACGGAGGACGGCTCCCATGAAAAGGACGCAGCCAAGGAGCTGGCCAAGCGGGCCCAGTCCGCCGCAGTTGCCGCGCTCAAGGAGCACGATCTCATGAAGGAACTTCCGCCGGAGAAGGTTGCCTTGATCAAGGAGAAGATGCGGCGTCTCCACGCCGAACTGCTGGACGGCACCTTGCGGAATGAATCGGCGGCCGAAAAGCGCAAGCGAGGACGCGAACTGTCCATCGCCGTGCAGACCATTGCCCTCGATGCGGCACGCCAGGAAGTGGTGGCAGCCCGCAACGAATTGGGGACCGACCCCGAGGTCGCGGACAGGGTCCTGCGTCAGCTGGACCTGCGCACCATGTCGATGCCGGACTAATCGGCCACTCTGTTTTTCGGCGCTGTATGTGTCGACGCTTAGTGTTTCCGCGCTGTATGTGTCGACGCTTAGTGTTTCGACGCCGGGTGTTTCGGTAAGGACGCCGGGTAAAGGTCCAGGGCGTGTTCCTCTACATAGTCCAGGGCGTGGCGGATTGCGCCAAGCGACACGATCCCGTCGCCCAGGACCGAGGCAGCCAGCCGCGGGGGAGTGAAGGTGAAGTCCGGCAGCTGCTTGGCAATGCCAGGAAGCAAAGCTTGGGCCGAGGGTGCCACGCCGCCTGCAATGACCACCAGCTCAGGGTTGACCAACGTGGCGATGGAACCGATCACCCGGGCCATGCGCCCTGCCACGCGCTCCAGGGCCTTCAAGGCGGCGTGGTCGCCGTCGGCCGCTGCCTTGAAGACCATTTCAGCGGTCAGTGCGGCGGGATCGTGGCCGCAGAGTTCGCCCAGTACCGAGTTGTCCCCCGGCGATTCAAGGGCCTCCTGTCCCCAGAGCACTGCGTAGTGGGCGATCCCGTAGGTGTCGCCCACGCCGTCCACGTTTTCGAGGAACCCGAGCTCCCCGAATCCGCCACGCTGGCCGTGGAGCAAGCGGCCGGACTCCAGGATGCCGGAACCCAGCCGGTCGCCGGCCAGCATGACCACCAGGTTGTCCACGCCTTGGGCTGTGCCCTGCCATCGCTCGGCCAACGCGGCCAGGTTGGCATCGTTTTCCAGGAGTACTTTCCATCCATGCCGCTCGGAGATGATCCCGCGGACATCGAAGGACTTCCAGAATTCCTGGGCGGTCAGGACTTCCCCGTCACGGCTGACCGGGGCAGCAACTCCGACGGAAACGGCCAGTACGGAGTCCGCTGTCGCGCCCGCCTTCTCCAACGCGTCTGCTGCGATCTTGTCCAGGACATCGGCACGCTCATCGGCGCCCACGGTGTCCGTCCGGAAGGACATGGTGACTTGGGAGAGTGGAGTGCCGGCCATGTCAGCCACGATCGCGGTGATCTTGTTGGCGCCGATGTCGATTCCGATCACGGTGGCCGCGCTGTCGTCGAATACGAAGCGTCGGGCCGGCCTGCCTTTGACGTATTCCCCGGCTCCCCGCTGGTTCTCCAGTTCCTGGAGCCACCCGAGCCTGACAAGTTCGTCGCAGATGGAGATGACCGTGGCGCGGGAGAGTCCGGTGGACGCCATCAGTTCCGTGCCTGTCACCACTCCGGCGCCGCGCATGGCCTTGAGCATCGCGCCGGCATTAACCCGGCGGACGAGTTGGGTGGACGGAGCAGTTCCGGTCAGCATTCCGACTCCCGATGGATGAGGAAGCCGCCCATCGGAGTGACGGGACGGTGTATCTAAATTTAGTGCATAAATTTAGATGACAACACATTTCGTCCACCACTTGACGCTGTGGCGCCCATCACCCAACATTATCGATGGGTTATAAATTTATCACCTATCAAAAGTTGGGGACGAGGCCGCGGCCGGCCACTCCGCCATGGCATGGAAGCCATCCGGAGTTCCCGCGACGAAAGGACTACGGAGTCTGTGAAAGCAACGCGCAGGAAACGCCTGGCGGCGATGGTTTTGGGGTTGGCCCTCCTGGCCGGTCTCCTCTCGGGCTGTACCGGGGCACCAGGCAAGGAGACCATCCGCTTCACCTTCAGCAAGCGGGAGGCCATCGGCTTCATGACCAAGCTCGTCGCAGATTACAACGCCTCCCAGGACAAAACCGAGGTAGTTCTGGACACCTCTGGCGTTGACGTCGTTTCGGCCAGCTTCGTCAGGGGCAACCCGCCGGACGTGGCCTTGGCGAACTACAACATGGAGACTTCCCGCTTCGTGCAAAGGGGAGCACTCAGTGACTTGTCCGGCACTGAAGCTGCCGGCCGTATCCGTGGGGACCTCCAGCCGCTTATGGACCAGTACGGTTCCTATCCCGGCCGCACCAGTGCATTGCCGTACTCGGTCATGGCGTCCTCGGTGATCTACAACAAGGAGATCTTCGCAGCGCACAACATCGCCGTGCCCAGGACCTGGAGCGAACTGATCGCAGCGTGTGATGCCCTGAAGGCAGCGGGTGTCACCCCCTTCTACGCCACGTGGAAGGACGACTGGACGATTGCGCAAGGATGGTTCGACTACTCGGTGGGCGGCCAAGTGGACACCCTTGACTTCTTCAAGAAGCTCGACGCCGAAGGCACCCGGGTGCCGGATTCATCGGCGTCCTTCCAAAAGGATTTTGACCAGCCCGTGGGGAAGATGCTGACGCTGGCGCAGAACTACGTCAACAAGGATGCCGCGAGCCGGGCGTACGGGGACGGCAACCTCGCGTTCTCCCAAGGCAAGGCGGCCATGTACCTGCAGGGCCCCTGGGCGTTCAGTGAAATTGCCAAGACGGCCCCCGGCATGGACCTGGGTACGTTCCCCTTGCCGATGACCGAGGACCCCCAGGATCTGCGCGTCCGCGTCAACGTCGACCTTGCGGCCTGGATCCCGGAAGCGTCACAGCACAAGGAAGCCGCGCGCGACTTCCTGGAGTACCTCTACCGTCCTGAAGTAATCGACTCCTACAACGCATCGCAGCTGGGCTTTGCGCCCACCAAGGATTCCGCCAAGGCCACCGACCCACGGGTTGCGGGAATGGTGGAGTACTACGAGCAGTCCCGCGTGTACCAAGGCCCATCGGTGCTGGTTCCGCGCACCATCCCCATCATGAACTACACGCAGGCAATCGTCTTCGGCGCGTCCCCTGCATCCACCCTCCGCACACTCGACGCAGATTGGGCGCGGCTGGCGTTCCGCCAGTAGTGCAGATTCCAGGGAGTCAGACACATGTCCAGCATGACCACGTCATCCACGTCCACCACGTCCGGCCAAGGGCAAGCCCGCCGGCAAAAGGCCGGCCCCGCACTGCGGAGCAAGCGCCGGGTGGAACCCATCTTCTACTTCTTCCTGGTGCCGAGCCTGGTCCTGTTCACCCTGGCCATCACGGTTCCCGGCATTATCGGCATCTTCTTCAGCTTCACCGACTCCATCGGAATCGGGGACTGGGACTTCGTCGGCCTCACCAACTACATCGCGATCTTCAGTGATCCTGCCATCCTGCAGAGCTACCTGTTCACGTTCGGTTTTTCGATCGTCACGGTAATCGCCGTCAACCTGGTTGCCTTCCTGCTGGCTGTGGGACTGACCGCGCGCATCCGGATGAAGACAGCACTGCGGACGGTCTTCGTTATTCCGATGGTGGTCTCCGGCATCATCATCGCTTACGTCTTCAACTTCCTGTTCTCGAATTCCCTGCCCGCGGCCGGCGCTGCGGCAGGAATCCCGTGGTTGGAAAACAGCCTGCTGGCCAACCCGGACCTCGCATGGATCGCGGTGGTGCTGGTGACTGCCTGGCAGGCCGTTCCGGGAGCATTGCTGATCTACATCGCGGGGCTGGTGGCCGTGCCGGGGGATGTCTACGAGGCCGCCGAGATCGATGGTGCCGGAAAGTTCCAGCAGCTGACAAGGATCACGCTTCCACTCGTTGCCGGCTATGTGGTAATCAACGTCATCCTCGGTTTCAAGGGCTTCCTGAATGCCTTCGACATCATTGTGGGGCTGACGAACGGTGGCCCGGGAACCTCCACCAGAAGCATCGCCATGACAGTGATTGCGGGCTTCAATGGCGGGGACTACGCCTACCAAATGGCCAACGCCACGATCTTCTTCGTGGTCGCCATCCTGATCTCTCTCCTTCAGCTTTCGCTGACTCGCGGACGGAACGCACTCTGATGACCACTCAAGCCACCCTCACCATTGATGACACCCAACGCGGGACCGGTACCCGGACCGACCGGAGGAAGAAAGCTGTTCCGTCCCCGGAGCGCGTCAACTGGCCGGCAACCACCATCCTTGTGCTGTGTGCGGTGACTGTCCTGCTGCCCCTGTATGTGACGATCTCCATGGCCTTCAAGACCCAGGGCCAGGCAGTGGACGGCAACGCATTTTCCCTTCCCGCGCCGTTCAGCATTGACGGCTTCGTCCAGGCCTGGACCTTGACGAATTTCCCGGTGGGCGCTGCGATGTCGTTGCTGGTCACGGCGGGGACCGTCGCGGCCACCATCGTCCTGGCCGCCTTTGCCTCATATGCAATCGTGCGCAACTGGGAACGCCGGTTCTTCAGGTACTCGTTCTTCTACCTGCTGGGTGCCATGTTCATTCCGTTCCCGGTAGTTGCCCTCCCGCAGATCCAACTCACGGGCCGCCTCGGACTGGACAACCCTTTCGGCGTCATCCTCTTGGCGACCATGTTCCAGCTGAGCTTCAGCGTGCTGCTCTTCACGGCATTTCTGCGTTCAATCCCCATGGAACTTGAAGAGAGCGCCAGGATTGACGGAGCCACCACGTGGCAGACCTTTTGGAAGCTGATCTTCCCGCTCCTGGCACCCATGAGCGCCACAGTAGGGATCTTTGCCTTCCTCTATGCGTGGAATGACTTCATGATGCCGTCGCTGATCATTTCGGATCCGGCGCTGCAGACGCTTCCGGTCCGGCAAAACCTGTTCCAGACCCAATTCAGCAACAACTACCACGTGTCTTTTGCCTCGTACCTGATGGCGATGGCACCGGCAATCATTGCCTACCTTTTCACGCAGAGGTGGGTCATGGCCGGTGTCACCCAGGGCGCCGTCAAGGGCTAGACCAAATATTGACCTTCCGCGACCGGCGTTTCATACTGGTCCCGGAGCTAAATTTAGATTCTAAATCAAAGGAGTTTCGTGAGCACCTCCGCCACTCAGGCACACCGAACCGACGCAGACCGCATGTCCGATCCCAACTGGTGGCGCCAGGCGGCTGTCTACCAGATCTACCCGCGTAGCTTTTATGACGCGAACGGAGACGGTCTGGGCGACATCAAGGGCATCACGGCCAAGGTTCCCTACCTGAAGGAACTGGGGATCGACGCCGTCTGGCTGAGCCCGTTCTATCCGTCAGCGCTCGCCGACGGCGGATACGACGTCGACGACTACCGCAACGTGGACCCGAAGCTCGGGACGCTCGAGGACTTCGACGAGATGGCAGCTGCCCTGCACGCGGCCGGCATCAAGATCGTGGTGGACATCGTTCCCAACCACTCCTCCGACCGTCACGAATGGTTCAAGGAAGCCCTGGCATCGCCCAAGGGCTCAGCGGCTCGCGAACGCTACATCTTCCGTGACGGCAAGGGCGAGAACGGCGAGTTGCCGCCGTCGGACTGGGACTCGGTGTTTGGCGGACCCATCTGGGAACGGATCACCGAACCCGATGGCACCCCGGGGCAGTGGTACCTGCACATCTTCGCCAAGGAGCAGCCGGACTTCAACTGGGAGAACCCGGAGATCCGGGAGGACTTCCTGAAGACCCTGCGCTTCTGGTCGGACCGCGGCGTGGATGGTTTCCGCATCGACGTAGCCCACGGCATGGCCAAAGACCTTTCCGAGCCGCTGCCCATGAAGGCGGACCTTGAGGCAAAGGCCCACGGCACCGACGGCTTCATTGACGGTTCCCACCCGTTCTGGGACCGCGACGAAGTCCACGAGGTGTACGCCGAGTGGCGCAAGCTTTTCAACGAGTACAACCCGCCGCGCACCGCTGTGGCCGAGGCCTGGGTCCACGAGTCCCGCCGTGCCCGTTACGCCAGCCCGGAAGGTCTCGGTCAGGCATTCAACTTCGACCTGCTGCAGTCCGACTTTGATGCCGCGTCGTTCAAGAAGATCATCACGGACAACCTGGTGGCCGCCAAGGAGTCCGGAGCTTCATCCACGTGGGTCTTCTCCAACCACGACGTCGTCCGGCACGCCACACGCTATGGCCTGCCCAAGGGCGGTTCCGTGGCGCAGGGAACCAACGCGGCACAGGACATCACGGGTGGAGAGCCCAAGGGCCAGGACGGTAAAGGCTGGCTGCTTGCCGGCGCTCCGGCCGAGGAACTCGACGTCGAACTCGGCTTGCGTCGCGCCCGCGCCGCGACGCTCCTGCTGCTTGCGCTTCCGGGCTCCGCTTACCTGTACCAGGGGGAGGAACTGGGTCTTCGCGAAGTAACGGAAATCCCCGACTCCGAACGCCAGGACCCGTCGTTCTTCAGGAACCCGGGCGTGGAGATCGGCCGCGATGGTTGCCGTGTCCCGTTGCCGTGGACTGCGGAGGGCTCCTCCTTCGGCTTCGGTACCGGCCAGGCGCACCTGCCCCAGCCCGAATGGTTCGCGGACTACGCCGTAGCAAAGCAGGAAGGCGTCGAGGGTTCCACCCTGGAACTGTACCGGCGGGCACTACGTCTGCGCAGTGAACTGCAAACGGATGAAGAACTCGAGTGGGTAGAGACCGGCAACGCCGAGGTGCTGCACTTCAGCCGGCCCGGCGGATGGCACACGGTCACGAACTTCGGCGGGGAGCCCGTTGACCTGCCGGAAGGTGAGCTTGTCGTCGCAAGCGGTCCGTTGGACAACGGAAAGCTGCCGTCCGACACCACGGCCTGGATCGTTGCCAAGGCCTAAAGGAGCCACATTGACCAATGCGAACGGGCGGGGACGCCTCATCTATGGCTGCATGGGGCTCGGCGGTCCTTGGGACGGCACGTCCTACGGTGCTGCCGAGATTGACCAGGCCGCCGCTGTGATGGACGCTGCACAGGGCATCGGGATAAGCCTTTTCGACCACGCGGACATTTACCGCAACGGAAAGTCCGAGGCCGTGTTCGGCGAAGTCCTCGCCCGTTCGCAGGGTCTGCGCGGAAAGATCACGCTCCAAACCAAGTGTGGAATCAGGCTGGGGGAGCGGGGCCTGCAAACCCACTACGACCTGAGCCGTGAAGCGATTCTCGAACGGGTCAACGAAAGCCTGAAACGCCTTCAAACGGACTACGTGGACGTCCTGCTCCTGCACCGGCCGGATCCTTTGATGGACGCGCGCGAGGTAGCTGACGCCGTCGGTCAGTTAATGGCCGAAGGCAAGGTGCGGCAATTGGGTGTGTCCAACATGTCCGGCGCTCAGATCGCTTTCCTGCAGGACGCGCTGGAGACCCCCATCGTGGCCAACCAGCTTGAAATGAGCCTGCTTCGCAGCGACTGGCTGGAGAGCACCGTGCTGGTCAATCATCCCGGGGATGCGGGCTACAGCTTCCCGCATGGGACCTTGGAGTACTGCATGTCCCACGGGATCGAGCTGCAGGCCTACGGTTCCTTGGCCCAAGGGCGTTATACGGGTGCGAAGTCCGGTGATCTGTCCCTGGCTGAGTCGGCAACAGCGACGATGCTCGAAGAACTGGCCGGCGTGCACGGCACAACCCCTGAATCGGTGCTGCTTGCCTGGCTGATGAAACACCCGGCCCGCATCTCGCCGGTGGTTGGAACGACCAATCCCGCCCGGATCAGAGCGTGCGCCGACGCGGCCGCAGTGGCCAAGGACATGACCCGGGCCCAGTGGTATGGCCTGTGGACAACGGCGCGCGGAAGCAACCTCCCCTAACCCCGACTGACCTTAACCCGGACTGAGTCGCAGCCGGGATCGTTCCCGGCGTTTGGAACGATCCCGACGGCGACTCAGCCGGGTTAAAACAGCAACACATACAGGCCCCTACGAAACGGCAGGCGCAGTCACTGGAGCGACCACCGAGTACGTGCTTGAGTCGCCCTGGAGCGCCTGGCTCGGCTTGCCTTCGATGCTGAGCGGGATGTCACCGGCAATGGTCACCCGGTTGAGCTTGCGCGGCTGGCCGTCGTAGTTGTCCGGTGCGTAGTGCTGTGTGATGCGGTTATCGAACAGGACCACCTGGTTCGGCTCCCAATTCACCCGGACCACGTTCTCCGGACGTGTCACATACGCCTGCAGCAGACGGATGATGTCCTTCGATTCGGTGTTGGACAAGCCCACGATCCTGAGCCGTTGCGCGAAGCCCCCAATGAACAATCCGCGCTCGCCGGTCAAAGGGTGGACCCGCACTACAGGGTGGGCCGTCTCGAACTTCAGCCGGGTGAATTCCTTGCGGCGTTCCTCGGCGTTCTGGTGTTCCAGGTTCTTGGGCACCGAGTAGTCGTAATCGTTGGTGTGGATGGCCCACAGGGAATCGGCAAAGGTGCGCAGCTCATCGGGGAGGTCCCGGTACGCGCCGGCCGAGGACGCGATCAGGGTCTCGCCGCCATAGGCGGGCAGGTCGATGCTGCGCAACGTGGAAGCCTGCGGCGGGTTGACCACGAAAGTGACGTCCGTGTGCCAGTTGTTGGCCGAGCCGTTCTCGCTGTCCACGGGAAGGACGTTCTCTTCGCCCTCCACCGATGCCACTGTCGGGTGCGCCTTGGTGAGCGGACCGAAGTGCGAAGCGAACTTCACCTGTGCCTCATCGCTGAGGATGTTCGCCTCCCGGAACACCAGCGCCTTGTGTTCGTTGAGCGCTGCCCGGATCTGCGCAACAGTGTCCTCGCTGAGGTCTCCGCTGATGTCCAGCCCGCGGATTTCGGCGCCGATGCGTGAACCGAGTTTGGCGAATTCGAGCTTGGTTTCGGTAATGACGGTCATGGTTCTGTTTCCTTACTTGTTGTGATGGTTGCGGCGGATGCCGCGGGGGTGGTTTCTAGGAAGCTGCGGCGCCCACGGCGGTCCGCCAACGGGAGAAGTGCCGTTCAAGTCCGACCAGCAGGAAGTTCACGCCGAGTCCCAGCAAGGACACCGTGAGGATGCCCGCGTACATGTCCGGGATCAGGAAGCTGCTCTGCGCGTTCACGATCAGGTAGCCCAAACCAGCCTTGGCGCCCACCATTTCAGCAGCAATCAACACCAGGATGGATGCAGTGCCGGCCATGCGGATGCCCGTGAAGATCGTGGGAACGGCAGAGGGCAGGATGACCTTCTGGAACAGCCGGAAGCTGTTGAGTCCCAGTGAACGCGCGGCCCTGATCAGCAGCGGGTCCACGGTCTTCACACCGGCGATCGTGTTCAGGAGGACCGGGAAGAACGCAGCGTACGCCACGATGCTGATCTTGGATTCCTCGCCAATGCCCAGCAGCAGCGTGAACACCGGCAGCAAGGCCAGCGCTGCCGTGTTCCTGAACAGCTCCAGCAACGGGTTCAGCACCGAGTTCAGTCGTCCGTACCAAGCGATGAGGAGGCCCAGCGAAACGCCCGCCACCAGGGCCGCGCCGAAGCCGGCTACCGAGCGGGTCAGGCTGGCCGCGATATGGCCCTGGATGGTCCCGGATTCGAACAGCTTTCCCCACGCCAGCAGGACCTCATGCAGCGGAGGCAGGAACACCCGCGTCGATGGACTCGCCAGGTACGTCGGCCCCAGCTCCCACAGCGCCAGGAACGCCACGATCGCTGCGGACTTCCACAAGCCCGAGCCGAGCGCCGCGGTGACCCGCCGGACCCGGCCGGCTGCCGGCGTCGAACGATCCGTGTGGGGGTCCTGCGTGCGGGAAGGTGCGACGGCGGTCCTCGCACCGGTCACGACGCCGGCCTGGGGTGCCGCTTCTTTTTGCGTAAGCGTGGTGGTCATCAGGCTGCGCTCCTTTCGGGGATGGTGGCGGGTTCGTCAGGGGCGCTGCCGTCGGGCAGGATCTTGCGGTGGCCCGCGTCCTGTGCCCGGCGGACTTCGTCATGCAGCAGGGTCCATACCTGATGGCGGTGCTCCACGAAGGCGGGGTGGGAACGGATGTCCTCGTCGCCCTCCCGGTCCGGGATATTGATGTCCACGATTTCCTTGAGGCGTCCCGGGCGGGCGCTGAGCACGGCAACGCGCTCGCCGAGGTACACGGCTTCGTCGATGCCGTGGGTGATGAACACGATCGTCTTGCCCGTGGCCTTCCAGATCCTGAGGAGCTCGTCCTGGAGTTGCTCGCGGGTCTGCGCGTCCAGGGCTGCGAACGGCTCATCCATCAGCAGCACATCCGGCTCGTAGGCCAGGCTCCGGGCGATGGCTACACGCTGCTTCATACCGCCGGACAGCTCGTGCGGGTAGCGGTCCTCGAAGCCCGCCAGGCCCACCAGCGCCAGGTACTCGCTGGCTTTCGCGGCGCGCTCACGGCGGTTCAGTTTCCTGCCATCCGGGCCGGCTCCTTCAAGCCCGATCGACACGTTGGCCGAGGCCGTGCGCCAAGGGAACAAGGCGTACTGCTGGAACACCACGGCCCGGTCCTTGCCCGGTCCGGTTACTGCCTTGCCGTCCACCAATACCTCTCCCGAGGTGGGCGTGGAAAGCCCGGCAAGCAGGTCCAGAAGTGTGGTCTTGCCCGAACCGCTGGGCCCCACCAAGGTGAGGAATTCGCCGTCGCGGACATCCAGGCTGAGGGAATCGATGGCTGTGAGCGTCGTCGCGGGAGTGGACTTCGAGGCCCGGACCGTAAATTGTTTGCTGACGTTCCTGAGGCTGATCTTCGCGGTCATGGTCATCCCTTCTTCGCAGCGGCGAGATCGTTGAAGTCGTTGGTGTAGTACTTGGACGGCGTCAGCTTGTCCTTGACGATTCCGGCCGAGTTCAGCCACGCCTCCCACCGCGTGAAGTCCTGGTCCTGGATCACGCCTGCATCCGGCACGCCGGGGCTCTTCCAGAACTTCAGGTTTGCCGTGCTTTCGTTGCGTCCGCGGCTTTCGATGATCTTGGTGAACCGGGCAATGACTTCATCACGCGGTGTTTCCGCAGCCCACTTGATGGCCTTGGCAACGCCCGTGGTGAAGGTGCGTGTGGTGTTCGGGTTCTTTTCAATGAAGTCGCTGCGGAGGACGATCTGGCCGCCGGCGAAGTTGCCGAAAAGTCCAACATCGCTGAACAGGGACCGCAGGCCGCCGGCCTCAATGGCCCGGTCCTGGAGGACACCGCCCAGGGTGCCCGCGTCCACCTGTCCGCGGCGGATTGCTTCTTCCGTGTCGTTGGGGGCCAAAGGAACCAGCTGGACCTGCTTGATCTCGTCCTGGCTCAGGCCGTTCTTGGTCAGGTAGCTGTTGATGACGGCTTCATGGTGGGCGCCAAGGGTGTTGACCGCGATCTTTTTTCCGATCAGGTCACGGGGTTCCTTGATGGAGCTGTCCGCCTTGACGTAGTAGCCGCTGAAGGTTTTCTCATCCGAACCGTAGTAGTTGACCACAGCCTTGACGGGGGCTCCGGCCTCGATCAGCTTGACTACCGCGCCGGAGAAAGCGCCGCCGAAGTCTGTCTGGTTCGTCGCAGCGGACTGGATGTCCTGGGGACCGCTGGTGGTGTTACCCACCCAGTCGAGTTTCAGGTCGCCCAGGTATCCGAGGTCTGCCGCCAGTTCGGGGAAAGTCACGTTGTTGGCCGAGCCCTGGTACCGAAGTTCTTTGACTTCGTTGCCAGGCTGGCCGCCTTGTCCGGCTTCGGCTGCACCGCCGCAGCCGCTCACCGTCAGCGCTAGTRCGACGGCGGCCGCGACGCTCAGGAGGGGCAGATGCAGTTTCATGGGAGCTACTTTCGATGGGTTGGGGTGGGTTGGGTTGGGTGTCGGGTGAGCCGGCTAACGCAATGGCCGGGGACCTTGCGCAACGGCTTGGGAACGATGAAAGCCCATGGCGACGGCGTGTGGGAAGTGGCGCGGTAACGCCCGGAAACGCTGCGAAACAGCCCGAAACGGGGCGAAATCCTGAGCCACGTCCGGCAATCGGAGGACTCAAAGACGCCGTATTGAGTCCCGTGAACAACAGCGACAGGTGCGCCTGAAATGACTGGCGCGGACCGCCGTCGGACGTTCATACTGCGGGACTCCACAGTCATATGGGGTTTAGTTCGTATTGATCCTCACAAGGAGGCCGAATTCTTCGCCTAGCGGGCGGCAGGGCAGATACGGTAGATACATGACGTCTAGCATCGCCGCCGAATCCATTCGGCCCACCCGCAACATTCCCGCCGACATCGCCCGCTCATGGCTTCTTGTGAACGCGATGAAAACGGAGCTTTTCGACGAATCCGCGGGTTCGCGCGCTGACGCCATCATTCTTGACATCGAAGACGCCGTGGACCCGTCCCAGAAGGACGCTGCACGCGAGAACGTGGTGAACTGGCTGACCGCAGGTGGCCAGGCCTGGGTCCGCATCAACGATGCCACCAGCAAGTTCTGGGCCGACGACCTCGCAGGACTGCGCGGAACTCCCGGCTTGCTCGGCGTGATGCTGGCCAAGACCGAGTCCGCCGACCAGGTCACCGAGTCCTACCACCGCATGGACGGCAAGACTCCCGTTATTCCGCTGGTTGAGTCCGCCCTCGGCATCGAGGAAGCCAACAACATTGCCCGTGCGCAGGGAGCATTCCGGCTCGCGTTCGGTTCGGGCGACTTCCGCCGCGACACCGGCATGGCGGCCACCCCGGAAGCCATGGCGTACCCGCGGGCCAAGCTCGTCGTCGCCAGCCGCGTCGGCAACCTGCCGGGACCGATCGATGGCCCCACCGTCGGCACCAACCACCCCATCCTGCGCGAGCAGACCGGCATCACCGTGACCATGGGCATGACCGGCAAGCTTTGCCTGGCCATTGATCAGACCACTGTGATCAACGAGGTCATCAGCCCCACGCCGTCCGACGTCGCCTGGGCCACCGACTTCATGAACGACTTCGAAGCCAACGGCCGCGTGATCCGTGACGGCTCCGACCTCCCGCGCCTGGGCCGCGCCGAGAAGATCATGAAGCTCGCCGTCGCCTTCGGAGTCCAGCCTTCGCTGTAGGCATGCCGGTCAGGTAAATATGCTCGTCCACGGAGTCGTTTGGGACTCGTCCTCTGCGGCGTTGAGGCTTTGGTCGCCGGAGTCGGAGTTCACTGATGTTGCGTTGGCCCGGGGCTCAGCCTTGGGCCTGCGCGTTTCCCCCGGTTTGTGGTGCCTGGGCCACAGCAAAGTCCACGGCCCGGGTGAGCGCACGCACGTTCCCTGCCCCAGTGGCTCTCCTGCTGAACGGGGCAAGCAATGCGGGACCTGCTTCGCCCGCGATGATTCCCGGCTGATGCACGACTTCCACCGGGGCGGCTCCGTTCCCACGGGCCTCCGCGCGTACCTGATGCAACCGCATTGGCTCTACGTGGCTACCTTCGCGAACGGGGCTACCAAAATCGGTACCGCGTCGGCGCCGCGCAAATGGAACAGGCTCGCGGAGCAGGGAGCGGTTCACGCTTCCTACGTAGCCCATGCTGAAGATGGCCGTGTTGTCCGGGTCCTGGAGGACCTTGTGACCCGCGAGCTCGGCCTCGTGCAGCAGGTCCGTTCCGCTGCCAAGGTGGCCGGACTCGTGGAGCCGCGCGACGCCGTCGAGCTTTCAGCCGTGAACCGGCAGCACGCCGGGCGCGTGCGCAGCTTGCTGGGCGGGCTGGCCATGACCGGTTTTGCCGTTGTGGAGGAAGAGTGGGACAGGCCCGCCCTGGCCGACACCCTCTGCACTGTCCGTCCCGGCGGCGTGCGTCACCGCTACCCGGCAACGTTCGACGACGGCGGGCACGGTCTGCGGATCCACTCACTGTCCGGGGCGATCGCCTTGGCGGGCCTGCCGGACGCTGCAGGCAACGAGGTCGAGGGCAGCTTCGTTGCCGACCTGGGCGCCTTGAAGGGCCGCAAGATCGAATTCGGTCCGCACACTACCGAGATCCCGGCCTTGCAGGACTCGCTCTTCTGACCTCCCGTTGCGGCGAGGGGCGACATCCCGACCCTAAAAAGGGCCTCTTTCCACTTCTTTCCCTTGAAAGCCAACCCCTCGCACCCACCCCGCTAGACTTGGACGGTGCTAGAACAATTCTGGGCCACCGCCTCCACCTCCTACAAAGCGCTGGTTTTCAGCGCCATGGGGCTGATCGCTGTGGGACTCATCCTGTCCATTGTTGGGAACACCACAGGGAACCAGGCGCTGGCCATGGCCTCTTTGCCCGTGATCGGTGTCGGCTTGATCCTGCACGTCACCGGAATGGTGGTCCGGGGCCAGAAGATCCGCAAGAGCTACAAGAAGTAGCGTGCCCGCGGTTTTCACGCTGCCCGGGAAGCCGCCGCCCGATAGGGTTGGACCATGAGTATCAATCCGGACCTGCAGGGCCGCAGCTACCCTGCCGCAGAGGTTTACGACGTCGGCCGTGAAAAAATCCGCGAGTTCGCCAAGGCCGTGAAGGCCACCAATCCGGCGCACTTCGATGTTGAGGCAGCAAAGGCCCTGGGCCACAGCGACCTCGTGGCACCGCCAACGTTCGCCATTATTGTCGCCCAACGTGCCGATGCCCAACTGGTTGAGGATCCCGAATCGGGCATCGACTTCTCCCGGGTGGTCCACGCCGACCAGCGGTTCACGCACCACCGCGCGATCGTTGCCGGCGACCGTCTGGTAGCCGAGCTGCATGTCGACGGCGTCCGGGCCATGGGTGGGGGAGCGATGATCACCACACGCTCCGAAATCTCCACGGAAGCCGGCGAGAAGGTCGCCACCACCACCTCGTCCATTTTGGTCCGCGGAGAGGGACAGTAACCATGAGCCACACATTCGAAGAACTCAGCGTTGGCCAGGAGATCGGCACGCGGAGCATTCCCGTCACCCGCCAGGACCTGGTGAAGTACGCAGGGGCGTCGGGGGACTTCAACCCCATCCACTGGAACGAAGCGTTCGCTACCTCCGTGGAACTCCCTGGCGTCATCGCCCACGGCATGTTCACCATGGGCGCCGCAGTCCAGTTGGTGAGCGACTGGGCAGGCGACCCTGCCGCCGTCGTCGATTACCAGACGCGCTTCACCAAGCCCGTCCTGGTCGCCGACACAACCGGCACGGATGAGGCCGGCGCTGTCATTGACGTCACCGGCGTGGTGGGAGCGCTCGACGCCGATGCCCGCACCGCCCGCATCGACCTCACCGTGGTAGCGGCCGGACAGAAAGTCCTCATGAAGTCGCAGGCGGTTGTGAAGGTCTCTTGAACCAACAGAACACCACCCCACACGGCAGCAAACCGAGCGCCACTGCGACTGCGATGTTGCGGTGGCGCGCCGCTGTTCTGGCGTCCTATGCTGCCAGCGGGGTGGCCTTCGCTACCTGGGTGTCCCGGCTGCCGGCCATCCGGGACGGCCTGGACCTGACTCCGGGCGGCATCGGGCTGCTGCTGATGTGCATGACGGTGGCGTCCTTCATCTCGATTTCAGCCTCGGGCCTCATCGTGCTTCGGCTCGGTCCCAAGCTCACCACGAGAATCGGCAGCTGCATGGTGGGGGCGGGGCTGGTTGTGGTCGGCATCGGGACCTCGCTTGCCGCCAATCCGTTGGTGGTTGCCGCAGGACTGGTGGTCCTCGGCCTGGGTACGGCAAGTTGGAATACTGCGTCCAATGTCGAGGGTGCGGCGCTTGAACGCGAACTTGAACGGCACATCATGCCGCACCTGCACGGCGCGTTCAGCCTGGGAACCGTGGCTGCGGCGGGCTTCGGGGCCTGGGCAGCTGCCGTGCACATGCCGGTGTTCTGGCACTTCCTGATTTCCGGCTTCGTGGTGACGGCCTCGGTGGTGACTGCCGGCTTCTGGTTCCGATCGGAAAAGACCGCCCAAGCCACCTCTAAATTCAGCCCCCACGAGACCGATACCTTCCGGGACCCCTCCACGGGCCCGCTGCCTGTTATTACTCCAACGCCGGCCGGCCAAGAGGGCGGCAAGGCAACCGCACCGCTGGACAACAAACGGCTTGTGGCCCTCGCATGGCGTGACCGCCGGACGCTGCTGATCGGAGTCCTTGTCCTTGGCCTGGCTTTGGCTGAGGGTGCGGCGGGTGACTGGGTGGCTCTGGCACTGGCAGACGGGCACGGCCAAAGCGACGCAGCGGGCGCCGTAGGTTACGGGGTGTTCGTGACGTTCATGACCATCGGCCGCTTCACGGGGACGGTCATTCTCGACTGGTTCGGGCGGGTGCTGGTGATGCGCTGGTGCTCGGCCACCGCCGTCGTGGGTCTTGCGCTTTTCGTGTTTTCGCCGGTTCCGTGGCTTGCGTTCGTTGCGCTGGCGGTGTGGGGACTGGGCGCTTCGTTGGGCTTCCCCGTCGGTATGTCTGCTGCCGCCGATGATCCCGTTCATGCCGCCGCCCGTGTCTCCGTAGTGTCAACCATCGGCTACGGGGCGTTCCTGTGCGGTCCTCCGCTCCTTGGATTGCTGGCAGAGCACTTCGGCATCCTCCATTCGCTGCTGGCCCCTCTGGCGCTGTTGGTGGTCAGTTTCTTCCTGGCACCCCTGGCGGGCAAGCAAAAGGCCTCGTCGGTGGAGCCGGCCGATGCCCGTTAGGCTTGATTGGTGACCCAGATGCTTCTTTCAGACTTGACCACAGCTGCCGTCGGCGGCCCCGCAGGGAACTATGTTGAAGCCCGCACCGAAGCCGAAATCATCGACGCCGTCCGCTCGGCAGACGCCGCGGGGGAGAAACTCCTGATTATTGGCGGCGGGTCCAATCTGCTGATCTCCGACGACGGTTTCGCCGGCACCGTGGTAAAAATCGCTTCCGAGGGCTTTACCGTGAACTCCGAGGACAGCTGCGGCGGTGTCTCCGTGGTGGTCCAGGCGGGCCACAACTGGGATGCGCTGGTGGAATATTCCGTGCTGCACGCGTGGTCAGGCTTGGAGGCGTTGTCCGGCATCCCGGGTGCCACGGGCGCCACCCCGGTGCAGAACGTTGGCGCGTACGGCGCGGACGTGTCACAAACCATTGCCGCGGTCCGGACGTGGGACCGGGAGCGCAACGCTGTCCAGACTTTCACCAATTCCGAGCTGAAGTTCGGCTACCGTGACTCAATCCTGAAGCAAACCACTGTTGAGGGATCCCCGCGCTACGTGGTCCTGACCGTGGAGTTCCAGCTGCCGTTGGGCCGGATGAGCGCCCCGGTCCGCTACGCGGAATTGGCCCGGGCGCTGGGCGTAGAGGCAGGCAAGCGTGCCTACTCGAACGACGTCCGCCGGGAAGTCCTGCGGCTCCGGGGATCCAAGGGCATGGTCCTGGACGCGTCCGATCGCGACACCTACTCCACGGGTTCCTTCTTCACCAACCCCATTGTCCCCGCCGACCAGGCGGCAGGGCTGCCGGAGAATGCCCCCAAGTATCCGGCCGGTTCAGACGGCCTGGTGAAGCTCTCCGCTGCGTGGCTGATCGACCAGGCCGGATTCGGCAAGGGCTTCGGGCTGGAGGAGACCAGCGTTTCCGGGGGGAGGGCTTCCCTGTCCACCAAGCACACCCTGGCCATCACCAACCGAGGCTCGGCCTCCACGGAGGATATGCTCGCCATCGCGCGCGAGGTGAGGGCTGGCGTCGTCGAACGCTTCGGCATTGAACTGCACCCGGAGCCGCTGCTGATCGGCGCCAGCCTCTAATCCCCTCGCGTGTTCCCGCGAGGGGCAAGCTTTCGGGTGTTTAGGGCGTGGCTTAGGGTTGAGGTCCCGCCCCTCGGCGCGTGTGGGCTAACGTGTGCGGCGTTCGGCGATTGGCAGCACCTTGTTGAGCAGCAGGAACGTGAGTCCGCAACTGACCGATCCCAACAGGAAGATCTGGCTGAACGCGATGCTTTGCGGCGACGGGCCGCTGGGCATGAACACGCCGGCCGTGGCGAATCCCACCAAGCCGAGCAGCAGCACGATAGCTCCGAGGAGGAAACTGCGGACCTGCGCTGCGGCGGCGGGGTAGTACCAGGGTTCCGGGGCGTCGTCGTGGCGATCCGCAAGGGGCTGGCTGGCCGCTGCCGTTCCGATCAGCAGCGCCGCCGCAGCGGTTGCCACCAAGCTGACGGTCTGGATGGCTTGCATGGAGGGGGAGAGGCTTACTCCCGTTCCCACCGCCACGATCAGCCCGGAGCCAAGTCCCACGAGCGTGCAGAACCAGCCGGCGGTTGCCAGCCACCGGCTCAATGGCCGCACAAACGGAGCGAGATCACCAAAAAGCATGAATTCATCCTAGGAGCCGCTGCTGGGTGACGGCTGGGAGGCTCGGCAAGGTTCCCTGTACTTGCCGGTCCTTTTAGGATGAAGCATGCCTGCACCCCTCACCCCGCGCGTCCTGGGCCGCTTGCGGCTCGCCGCCCAAGGCCTGTTGGGTAACGGCCTTCCGACCGTCCCCGCTGCCGTCCGTTGGATGACCGCCATGCAGGCACAGGACCTTGGCGCTGCGCTGTGGGCGGTGGGGCAGCGGGTTCCCGGTATTGCGGCATCCGACGTCCGTGCGGCCCTCGACGCCGGGACGGTGGTGCGTTCGTGGCCGATGCGCGGCACGTTGCATCTGCTGGCACCAGAGGACCTCCGTTGGATCCTGGGCATCACCAGTGGCCGGTTGATGAACATGGTGGCCGGGCGCCACCGGGAACTTGCCATCACGCCCGACGACATAGCCCACTGCCGGGACATCGCCTTCACAACTTTCGACACGCTCAAAACCGAAGGCGCGCCGGGCGCAAGCCGCGAGCAGCTTTTCCTCGCGTTCGAGGAGGCCGGCCAGCTCACCAAAGCCCAACGCGGCATCCACCTGCTCGGCAGCCTCTGCCAGCGTGCATGGCTGGTTCAGGGGCCCATGGCGGTGTCCAACGGCAAGGTGGGCGTGCAGCAGCTGTTTGTGCCTTTCGATGAATGGATCCACCAGTCACGGGAGCTGGACAGGGAGGAAGGCATCGCTGAGTTGCTCTTCCGCTATCTGAGGAGTCGCGGGCCGGCCACCATCAAGGATTTCTCGTGGTGGAGCCAGATCCCCTTGAAGGAGGCGCGGGCTGCCCTCGATACAGTCCGGGACGGCCTGGTTGAGCTGGAGTCCGGCGGCACCAGCTACTGGCTCTCGCCGGAGTCAGCTGCAATGCTCGACGACGGCGTCCCCGGCTCGCGCTCGTTGCTGGCTCTTCCCGGGTTCGACGAATACCTGCTCGGCTACCAGGACCGGAGCCTGGTCCTTGCCCCTGAATTCGCGGAGTTGGTGGTCCCGGGAAAGAATGGCGTGTTCAAGCGGATCATCGTCTCCGGGGGTGAAGTGATCGGGACTTGGGCGAGGACGGCGAGTGGCAAGACCATCGGAGTCGAGCCTGAGCCGTTCTCGGGGACGTTGGGGCCGGCGGCGGAACGGTCGTTCCAGGCACAGGGCCGGGCCTACCTGAAGTTCATGGCCGGCTGACCTGCTCGCTACGCCTCAAAGTCGTTGTCGGCCCGCTGTTTCGTTGCAGCCCAACGACGTTGTTGCGGGTCCGCGACGTTATTAGGGGCTGCGCGCCAAGGGCCGTCTCCGCGCGGGCATGATTTGATGCGGCACTTGTCCACATACGGCGGAAATGGGATGTCCTGACATCCTGGACCAACTCACGATGAATGCATGCAATCGCGAAAACTGGATGCACTAATAGCCGCCAATTGGCCTGACAGCACCATTGCTGTTACGTCGGACCTCGCAGGAAAAGGCTTGGGCGCCCGCGTGCTGACAGCGGGTGTGCGCTCCGGCAAGCTTATTCGGGTAAGACGGGGCGCATACGCCCGAAGCTCAGACTGGCGTCGCCGACCTCCCTGGGAGCAGGACCTGCTGAGAATCCAAGCACACCAGCTTAGTTCGCGCTCGGCCATTCTTTACAGCCATGCCAGTGCCGCGCGCCTGCATGGATGCGCACCGTGGGATGGTGGGCCCCTGGTGCACGTCACCACGCCGTTCTCGCCGGCCCAGACAAGTTCCGGGGAGGATGTACGGGCACATGGTGCAGCGCTGGAAGCTGCCGAGATTGTTGAGATCCTGACTCCTTGGGGGCGACCCGCCAGAGTGACGAGCCTGGAGCGCACTGTCGTCGATTGTGCCCGGACCCTGGAATTCGAACGGGCACTGGTGGTCGCAGACCAAGCCCTTCGCAGAGGGGCGGATCCGGTGTTGATTCAGGCTTATGTGGACGGGGGCCGGATCACGAGAGGCGCTCGACGCTTGCGGCGGGTGCTGGAYGCAATGGATGGCCGTTCCGAATCTGTGGGCGAGACCCGGACGCGTGCTCTTTTGGAGAGGCTGGGAATCCCGGAAGCCGTGCTTCAGCTCGAAGTCGATACTCCCATCGGTCGCTACCGCGGAGACTTCGGATGGCCGGACAGCAAAGTTATTCTCGAGTTCGACGGCCGTACCAAGTACTTCGACTATGCGCCCACTGACGAGGTGGTCTTTCAGGAACGGAGACGTGAGAAAGCACTCAATGCATTGGGCTGGGACGTTATCCGAATCGAGTGGCAGGATCTCGGCAGGCCGTGGGAAGTGGAACGGCAAGTGAAGACTGCCTTGTCGAGGCCAGAACGTCGAAAACCCGCTGTTCCGTTGCAGGGCAACAACGGAACAGCGGGCTAGGGACGTGGCAATGCCTGGGTTAGAGCTTGCCCGTCACAATGTTGAGCATGCGGCGCAGGGGCTCGGCTGCGCCCCACAGGAGCTGATCGCCCACGGTGAAGGCGCTGATGTATTCCGGACCCATTTCGAGCTTGCGGATACGGCCCACGGGGATGTCCAGCGTGCCTGATGCCGCAACCGGGGTCAGGTCTGCCATGGAGGCTTCCTTGGTGTTCGGAACAACCTTGGCCCACTCGTTGTCCTTGGCCAGGAGGTTTTCGATCTCCGTCACAGACAGGTCTTCGCGCAGTTTCAGCGTGAGGGCCTGGGAGTGGGAACGCATGGCTCCGATGCGGATGCACAGGCCGTCCATGGCGATGTGGTCCTTGCCCGCGGTTCCGGTTCCGGTTCCGAGGATCTTGTTGGTCTCGACGCCGGCCTTCCACTCTTCCTTGGACTGGCCGTTGCCGAGGTCGGCGTCGATCCAGGGAATCAGCGAGCCTGCGAGCGGCACGCCGAACTGCGTGGCGTCAACCCCGGTGCGCTGGGTGGCAAGCACCTTGCGGTCGATCTCCAGGATGGCCGATGCCGGGTCGTCCAGTTCGCTGCTGACCTCGTTGTTGAGCGTGCCGAACTGGTTGAGGAGTTCGCGCATATGGCGCGCGCCACCGCCGGAAGCGGCCTGGTACGTCATGGACGTGCCCCACTCCACGAGGTTGTTCTTGAACAGGCCGCCGAGGCCCATGAGCATGCAGGAGACCGTACAGTTTCCGCCGATGAAGTCCTTCACGCCACCGGAGAGTCCGGCGTCGATGACGTCGCGGTTGATGGGGTCCAGCACGATGATCGAGTCATCGTTCATGCGCAGGGTGGAGGCAGCATCGATCCAGAGGCCGTCCCAGCCGCGGCTACGGAGTTCACCATGGACCTGCTTGGTGTAGTCGCCGCCCTGCGCGGTGACAATAATCGGCAGCTTGGCAAGCGTCTCAATATCGAACGCGTCCTCGAGCTTGCCTGCCCCCTCTGCAAAGGACGGGGCGGCACCTCCTGCGTTCGAGGTGGAGAAAAATACCGGGTTGATGTTGGCGAAGTCGTTCTCTTCCTGCATGCGCTGCATCAGGACTGAGCCGACCATGCCACGCCAACCGACCAGTCCAACGGACGGATTAGCTGCTGTAGTCATTCACCAAGTCTAAACTTTCGAAGCAAAGTGCCGCTGTTGGTTACGTCACGCACGCGAAGCACGACGCCGGCACCCGCCACAGTGATGCTGCTGACTCAGTCGCGGGGAGCCGGCAGTGCGTCCGACTCCTGCAGCAGGGCGGCCTTGCGCTTGCGCAGGGCAAAGAAGGCACCGAAGGTGAACACCTGCGTCACGACCACCAGGACGATGATTCCAACGATCTTGTTGCCGCCCAGGATCATGGTCAGGCCAACAATGGCTGAGAGCAGGGCGAAGAGCGGCAGCAGCATGTAGCCCAGTACGAACAGGGTTTCGGGTTTTTTCAGCATGCTTAGTCTTCCTGGCTTTTCTGGCTTTCGTTCCGGCGCCATGTAGTGAACCGGTAGTTGGTGCCGTTCTTGGCGGTGAGCCACCCTTCGGCGGGCGCCATGGTGTCAAAGGTCCAGTCATCGCCGAGTTCGGGCGCGTAGGTGTCGCCCTCCACATCGGTGTCGATGATGGTGATGACCGCCAGGTTGGCGATACCCATGGACTGGCGGTAGATGTCGCCACCGCCGACAATCCACACCTTCTGGCCTCCGGGTGCAAACTGGGATTCCAGCAGTGCCTCGTCCAGGGAGGAAACCACGACGGCGCCCTGGGCCTCGGGCGTGGATGCCCACTTTTCGTTGCGGGTCACCACGATGTTGGTGCGGCCCGGGAGGGGACGGTACTTTTCCGGGAATGATTCCCAGGTCCGCCTGCCCATGATGACGGGGTGCCCGGTGGTGATCCGGCTGAAGTGCTTCATGTCTTCAGGCAGCTGCCACGGCATGGTCCCGTCCTTGCCGATGACGCCAGACTTGGTCTGCGCCCAAATCATGCCGATGCCGGTCATTCTGGCAGCGGTTTCCTGCGTGAAGATGACGCCGGGAAGCTGGGCCGGATCCTCGGAGGAAGGAGCGCTCATACCGCGATCGGTGCCTTGATGGTGGGGTGGTGGCGGTAGCCGACCACCTCGAAGTCGTCAACGGTGTAGTCGAAGATGGAGTCCGGCTTGCGGAGGATCCTCAGCTGCGGGTACTCGTACGGTTCACGGCTCAGCTGCTCCGCGACCTGCTCCACATGGTTGTCGTAGACGTGGACGTCGCCCCCGGTCCACACGAATTCGCCGGGTTCGAGGCCAAGCTGCTGGGCCACCATGAGCGTCAGGAGCGCGTAGGAGGCGATGTTGAAGGGGACACCCAGGAAAGTGTCGGCCGAGCGCTGGTACAACTGGCAGGAGAGCTTGCCGTCGGCAACGTAAAACTGGAAGAACGCGTGGCACGGCGGCAGCGCCATGTCCTTGAGTTCGGAAACATTCCATGCGGAGACGATGTGGCGCCGGGAGTCCGGGTTCGCGGCGAGGCTCTTCATCACTTCGGAGATCTGGTCGATGTGGCCGCCGTCGGGCGTGGGCCAGCTGCGCCACTGCACGCCGTAGACGGGGCCGAGTTCGCCGTCCGCGTCCGCCCACTCGTCCCAGATGGTCACTCCCTGGTCCTGCATCCACTTCACATTCGAATCCCCGCGCAGGAACCACAGCAGTTCCACGGCCACGGACTTGAAATGGACCCGCTTGGTGGTGATGAGCGGGAAGCTCCCGGCGAGATCGAACCTCAGTTGGCGGCCGAAAACGCTGCGCGTTCCGGTGCCGGTGCGGTCCGATTTGTGTGTGCCGTTGGCCATGACGTCGCGCAGGAGGTCTTCATACGGGGTGGGAATCACGGTTCAAGCTTACTTGTACCGTGCCCATTAACCGCCAGCCGTCCACGAAGAAGATCAATGAGCGTTGCGTCACCCACACCCGCGTCGCGGGCGGCCAGGATCAAGCCGTCGACGGCGGCGATCACCGCAGCGTCTCCGCCCGCCACGCGGTGCGGCGCCCGAGGCGGCCCGACGACGACAGTACCGTTCCGGCGTCGTGATTCGATGACGCCGGACAGCTCAAGTTCCTTGTAGGCACGCGCCACCGTCCCTGCGGCGATGCCGAGGTCCGCGGCCAGGCTGCGCACTGTTGGCAGGCGGTTTCCAGGTTCCAGGACCCCGACGGCGATCAGGGAGCTGAGCTGCCGGCGGATCTGTTCGTAGGGCGGAACCGGATCTGCGAGGTCGATGGAGATTCCGGCGGTCATGGCGTCGGCTGGTTCTGCTTGGGTTCGGTGCCCCTGGGAATCGCCCGGAAAAGGCTCCGGACAGGCGTAACCGCGACGACGACGGCAATGACGGCTACAACGACTCCTGTCATGTACACAGGACTCGGTCCCAGCTGATTGAAAGCCGGGAACAATGTTCCCCATGCTTCGGCGTTGCCAAGCATCATCACCGCTGACTGTGCCAGAAGGAATGCTGCCAGGGTTCGGACAATCCGGTACATCGAAATGGCGCGCAGTGCGGCATCAAGCCCGCTCTCGTCACCCACTTCAGGAAGACCTCGACGACGGCGCGTGGCCAGGATCGCGGCAGCGCCCATCAGTCCGACCCCCATCGTGAGAAAGAGGTTGGCGGGCCAGGCGGGTGGGCCGACCAGGAGTGATTGGCCTGTACCTGTAAGGACGAGCGTTACCGCAAAGACCGTGGCCGAAACGATGCTGAAGGTGAGCAACCCCTTGGACACCGGCTGCCGCGGCCAACCGAGGGGCACCTCCGGGTGGCCATAGTTGCGGGCGATCAGTAACTCGCCTGCGGCAATGGTGAGCAGGACCAGGACGGCAGACACGGTGACGACAATCGCCGGGGCAAGGGAGCGCTGGCCTTCTACCGGAATGAAACCGAACCAGAACACCAGTGTCACAAGCGGCAAGACGGCGGCGACTCCCAGGACCGCTCCGAGGGAAACGCTGAGTTTTGCTGCGCCGTGGGTGCGGGGATCGGCGCGGAGAGCAGTGCCGCTGATGGCTTTCGCGGATGCCTGAAGCGAAGGAAGGACCGGCACCTTCCACCACCACATGACCAGCAGCACAGCCATGTTGACAAGACCCAAAACGTTGAACCACGACGGTTGCCACGTTGCCCCAGGCGTCGGGAGGGCGGCAAAATTTCCCGCGATGCTGGCGAGGCCTGCGGCGATGGTGGCAACGGTCCGCAGCAGCCTGTTGGCTGCAATGGTTCGAAGCGTGCGGTTGTCGTCGCTGCTTAGCGTCTCCAGTTGGCGCCGCCGTGCGATGAGTACCAGGACGAGCCAGGTCCCTGCAACAAGGACCACTAAGGCGCCGCCAAGCCACCCGGCAAGTTCCGAACCCGCGATCCTTCCATCCTGGCCCTGGCCTGTGTAGACCGTCGTTTCCATTGATGATGGGGGAGCGGGGACGGGACGCACCGGAGCGTGAGCGGGCAGGGCTGCAATCGAGACTATGGCGGTACCGGCATAGGCAACGATCACGACTGTTGTCCAGGCGAGTTTCGCCGGGAGGAAATCGCGGATCCTGCGGACGGTGAGTTCAGCGTACCTGTGCGGGGATTTGGGGGCCGGGTAGCTCCACTGGCCCAAGGCATGGACCACCAAGGACGCGGCGATCGGCCAAGCCAGGGCCGATAGGAGGTCTTCCGAGGTGAAGGGCGCATTTGGAGAGGTCGGATTGGCCCGGATCACACCCGCGCTCATGGCTCCTTGCAGGGAGCTGGCCATCCAGCCAATGATGCCGACCCACAGGCCGTGTGATGCCACAGAGGTGGCGTCGGGCTTGGACCACACTTGTACCCGCAGGAACAGGTACACCAAGACGGCGCCCACGACGGGCCCCACCAAAAGCAACGGCGGCACATCAAAGGACACGGTAAAGACCCCCAAGTCTTAGAAACAATGTGTCAAGTATTTGATACAAAGACGTGGGAGTCAACCGTGCCGGTACCTAGTCGTCGAAAGGCTTGACCTGCTCCACGGAAACTATCTTCCGCTCGGATCCCCGCGCCACCTGGCACACGATGACCTCACCCGGCGAAAGAAAGGGATCCGCGGAGGGGAGGACTGCGCGCAGGTTTTGGGGCATGTGCTGCCCCAGTTGCTTCAGTGCGGTAGGCAGGGCGGGCCTGTGCGTGCAAACGGCTATGGGCAGTTGCTTGTCGAACAAGGCCTCGATGGCTGCAGCCGTCTTTTTCGGAGAACGCTGATGGTGGTGCTCGGTGAGCGCCTCCACCAACTTGACCTTCGCCCCCGACGCTTTCGCATAGGGCGCTATGGTTGCCACGCAGCGGGTCCATGGACTGGTCACCAGGCGCTGCGGTTTCCAGACGTCAAGAAGGTGCTGCACCGCAATGGCCTGCCGCTGGCCAGTGGCCGCCAAAGGACGGTCGCCCTCGGCCTTGGTCCAGGACGATCGCGGCTTGGCTTTTGCATGACGGATCAGGATCAAAGGCCACGTGTCGAGTTCACCCCGGACGTGTGCCTTCTCCAGATATTCCAAGGGCTTCACGTCCGTGGGATTGCTGAGGAATGACGCCGCCCGGTCAGGGCTGCACCACATCACGCTGTCCACTTCCTTGCCATCGGGACGGAGCGGTTCACCGTTGACTTTGGCGGCCCAATACTGGACCACCTTGAGGCCCGCCGACACGTGATAGTGGATGGCCGGGAGGGGAATGCCCAGCGGTGCCCGCAGGCCAATCTCTTCCCACACTTCACGGGCAGCGCATTCCGGAACCGTTTCGCCGGCGTCGAGCTTTCCCTTGGGCCATGACCAATCGTCATAGCGGGGCCGGTGGATCAACAGAACCTCCAAGGCACCCTTGTTGAGGCGCCACGGGATGGCGCCGGCAGCGACGACGGCTACCGGCTCGCCGGGGTGGTCTGTCTGATCCTCCACGGGGGTATCGCTGTTCAAATCTTCCTTACCTCCGTGCCGACGCACGCTGGCGCGAACGCGACTCCAACAGCCAGGACTGCATGTCCAGCAACGGCTTGCCATCGGCATCCAGGTGGTGCCTGGTCCAGTGCCCTTGGTTATCCAAGTGCCAGCTGGCCGTTCCGTCGTCAACATAGCGGCGCATCAGATCCATGACCGTGGTGATGTCCTCCTTGCTGGACAGCTGCACCAGGGCCTCCACGCGGCGGTCCAGGTTGCGGTGCATCATATCGGCGGAACCGATGTACACCACGGGATCGCCGCCGTTGCCGAAGGCGAACACCCGCGAGTGTTCAAGGAAGCGGCCAAGGATGGACCTGACCGTGATGTTCTCGCTGAGGCCGGGAACACCGGGGCGGAGGGAGCAAATGCCACGAACCACGACGTCCACCTTCACGCCCGCCTGGGACGCGCGGTACAGGGCGTCGATGATGGCTTCGTCAACCATGGAATTGACCTTGATCTGCACCAGGCCGGGAATGCCGGCACGGGCGTTGCGGATTTCAGTTTCAATCCGCTCCACAAGGCCGGCCCGGACGGAGCGCGGTGCCACCAGCAGCCTCTTGAAGGTGGACTTCGGCGCATAGCCGGACAGCTGGTTGAAGAGCTTGGAAAGGTCTTCGCCCACCTGCTCGTTGGCGGTCAGCAAACCGAGGTCTTCGTAGTAGCGGGCCGTGCGCGGGTGGTAGTTGCCCGTGCCAATGTGGCAGTAGCGGCGGAGGCCATCCACTTCCTGGCGAACCACCAGGGACAGCTTGCAGTGGGTTTTCAGGCCGACGATGCCGTACACAACATGGACACCGGCCTGTTCCAGCTTGCGCGCCCAGGAAATGTTGGCTTGCTCATCGAAACGGGCCTTGATCTCCACCAGGGCCAGAACCTGCTTGCCGGCCTCTGCAGCATCGATCAGCGCGTCCACGATCGGGGAGTCACCGGACGTCCGGTAAAGAGTCTGCTTGATGGCCTGGACCTTGGGATCCGCTGCGGCCTGTTCGAGGAACGCCTGGACCGAGGTGGAGAAGGAGTCGTAGGGGTGGTGCAACAGGATGTCCCTGCGGCGCATTGCCGCGAAGACATTCGCCGCCTTGGAGGTCTCGGACTCGTTGAGGTAGCGGGATGTGTGCGGGACGTGTTTCGGGTAGTGGAGATCGGCACGGTCTATGCCGCTGATCGCGGAGAGCCCCCGCAGGTCCAGCGGCGCGGGTACGGAGTACACCTCGGACTCCTCAACACCCAGTTCCCTGATGAGCAGGGCCTTGATGTTCGGGTTGATGTCCGTGGTGACTTCCAAACGCACGGGAGGGCCAAAACGGCGTCGCAGCAGTTCCTTCTCCAAAGCCTGCAGGAGGTTCTCGGCGTCGTCCTCTTCAACTTCCAGGTCCTCGTTGCGGGTCACCCGGAAGGTGTGGTGTTCCAGGACCTCCATGCCCGGGAAGAGCTTGTCCAAGTGGACAGCGATGACTTCTTCCAAAGCGATGAACCGGGCAACGCGGCCGGGAATGGCACCTGCGCGAGGCCCGTCCACGGAGATCAGGCGGGGCAACTGGTCCGGAACCTTGACGCGGGCGAAGAGCTCCTTGTCACTGATCGGGTTGCTGACGATCACGGCCAGGTTCAGGGAGAGGCCCGAAATGTACGGGAAGGGGTGGGCAGGATCCACGGCCAGGGGAGTCAGGATGGGGAAGACCTTCTCCTGGAACATGACGCTGATCCGCTGCCGGGCATCCTCATCCAGCTCATGCCAATGCATGAGGTGGATGTGTTCGTAGGCCAGGGCCGGCCGGATCTGCTCGGCAAAAACGCGGGCGTGGCGTTCCTGCAGCTTGTGGGCCTCTTCACCGATCTGCTCCAGCACCTCGATGGGGCTGAGCCCCGCGGGGGAGGGGACAGCCAGTCCGGTGGCGATACGGCGCTTGAGGCCGGCCACCCGGACCATGAAGAACTCATCCAGGTTGGAAGCGAAGATCGAGAGGAAGTTGACGCGCTCCAGCAGGAACAGATCGGGATCCTCGGCAAGCTCCAGCACGCGGGAGTTGAAGGCAAGCCAGCTGAGCTCGCGGTCCAGGAAGCGGTCCGGAGAGATGTCGCCTTCGGGTTCCAGGCTCGGCGCGAATTCGGGAATATCGATGCGGTCCTGGGTGGCCCGCGAGGCCGGCACTTCAGACGATCCGAAGCGCGGAGGCAGTGTCGCCCCCTTAGAGGTGGATCCGGCGATGCCGACGGGGTCCGGCTGCATGGGGCTCTCCTAAGCTCAGGACTGGGTTTCCTCCCACATTACAAGCAATCGCGGTGTCCGAATCCAATGAGCCGCCGCCTTTCCCTGCCGTTATCGCGCCAGGTTAATTTTTCGTTAACGGACCGTACATCACATCGGTGTCCCAGCGGATGAATCCCAGTTTCTGGTATAGGGCCACAGCAGCCTGGTTGTCGGCGTCCACATACAGCATCACGGCGTGGAGGCCCTGATCCTGGAGGTGTTTGATTCCGGCAACAGTCAAGGCTTTGCCGAGCCCCGAACCCTGTGCGGCCGGAGTAACGCCCACCACGTACACCTCGCCGATTGCCGGGTGCGGCCCTTGCCGGGGGTGGACCTTGGTCCAGTGGAATCCCAGGAGTTCGTCTGCGTCGTTGACGGCCAGGAAGAAACCTTCGGGATCGAACCAGTCTTCTGCTTTCCGGGCCTCGAGGTCCTCGAGCGTCATGGAACCCTGTTCGGGGTGGTGGGAAAAAGCGGCGCGGTTGGCGGCCAGCCACGCCTGCTCGTCCTGGCCCGGCACGAAGGCGCGCAGCGAAACGCCGTCCGGGAGGGCGGCGTCGGGCAGTGCGGATGTCGACGACATCAGCCGCATCTTCCACAGTTCGCGTACCGGCCCGTAACCGAAACGGGTGGCCAACTGCGCAGCGGCCTCGTGGCCGCCGTGCGACCAGGCGCTGAGGCCTTCAAGGCTCCGTTCCTTCTGCAGGGCGTCCAACAGCCGTCCGGCCACCCCCTGGTTCCGGTAACTGGGGTGGACGGCCAGTTCCAGGACTCCGCTGGCGTCCGGCGCGTCAACGACGACGGCGATTCCCGCCAGGTCTTCTGCCGTTGCCGGGTCTGAGCCCTCGATCGGCGCATACAGTGCGAAAGACACGACGGAATGATCGCCGCCGTCGGCACCACGCAGCATCACCAGGGTCTGCTCGGACAGGGGCGGGTTCCCGTCGGACTCCTCCGCCGCGGCGGTGAGTGCCCTGAAATCCCTGAGGAGTTCGGCATCCAAAGCGCCCTTGATGATCAGTACAGGCCAGTTCTCCGGGTGTGCTTGACTCATGGTGCAAGGCTATACGCCCCGGGCAAGCCCCGTAATTTGATGTCTCGGAGCAACGGCGGTAGTCTCGTTATCTCATTCGGCTTTGGCCGGGTACAGGGGGGATCCACCAGTGGGGTGGCCTCGATACGTTCGACCCGTATGTCCTCCACCAAGGAACGCAGGAAAGGCCGGGATCCGTGTGGATCCCGGCCTTTCCTGTGTCTAAACCTTTCCTGTGTCTAAACCGTTCCTGTGCCTAAACCGTCAGGCTTCGGAGAGCTCGTCGTCGGGCAACCGCACCAGGGTGAGCCTGTAGCCGACGTTGCGGACCGTGCTGATGAGGTTCTCATGGTCCACGCCGAGCTTGGCGCGAAGACGCCGGATGTGGACGTCCACCGTGCGGGTGCCTCCGTAGTAGTCATAGCCCCAGACCTCCGTCAGCAGTTGCTGCCGGGTGAAGACGCGGCCGGGGTGCTGTGCCAGGTACTTCAGGAGCTCGAACTCCTTGAACGTCAGGTTCAGGGGTTGGCCGCTGACGCGCGCGGTATAGCTTGCTTCGTCAATAACGACGCCGGCGGCCCGGATCTCAGTCTGGGTTTCTTCCTCGCCGGGCACGGCACGCGCCATGGCCAGCCGGATGCGGGCTTCCACCTCGGCAGGTCCGGCGGAGTCGAGCACGATGTCGTCCACGGCCCAGGCCGAAGAAACAGCAGCCATGCCGCCTTCGGTAAGGATCAGCATCAAAGGCGCGCTGAGTCCGGTTGCCTTGAGCAATTGCGTCAACGAGCGGGCTCCTACCAGATCCTTGCGGGCATCAAGGAAGACAATGTCCGTGGGATCGGTTTCGAGCAAAGCGGTTGGTTCTGCCGGGAGGATGTGCACGCGGTGGTTCAACAACTCCAAGGCAGGCAAAATGTCCACCGAAGAGCCGGTGCTGTTCGTCAGGAGCAGGATGTGCGACATAGTTCCTCCAATGGGCTGTACGCGCATCATCGGGCGTCGAAACCGGAGTTTCACCGGCCGGTCCCAGCGCCCCGCGGCCCTTGCCCGTTGTGACGGGATCGAGGCCAGGACAGTGCGCTGTTGAAGTCTGAGTATACCCATCAGTGCCCTGCGACACATGGATTCGTGACGGGTTGGCAGGGGAATTACGACATATTGGGCCGGTATAAGGCAGGATTGTCGGGAGGCCGTAGAAGGCGCATCGGATTGAGGTCGGGCACACAGTGAAGTCTTGGAGCATCGGGGTATTCGGACTCGTGGCGCTCGCAGCCATCGTGGCCAGCACCTTCGTTTCCCGGGAAGCCATGGTTGGCGTGGGCATCGCGGCGTCTGCAGCAGTAGGCATCGGCTGGCCGCATTTCCTGGGAGTTCCGGCCAAGAAAACGCTGGCAGCTGTCATTGGACTGGCCGGCGCGGGATCGGCAGTAGCTGCCGCGTACCTGCCTGCCCCTGGCTTCCTTGACGGAACTCCGGCTTTTGTTGCCCTTGGCGTGATGGCCGTCTTCATTGTCCAACTCGTCCGGGGCACGGGCCAGGCCCAACGCCTGGAGTCAACGCTTGGCTGCAGTGCCGGCGTGCTGCTCAACTGCCTGGGCGCAGGCTGGATAGCCGGTGCCAGGTTCAACGGCGTCAGGGAAATGGTCCTCGTTGCCGGCCTGAGCGCAGCCGTTGCGCTTTTGGTAGGCATCATCCGTTGGCCGGACCGCATCGTGGCGCCGCTCGGAGTGGTCATGGCGGGCCTCATGGGTCCCCTCGCCGGCCTCGTTTTCTCGGACATCGCTGTGCTGCCCGCTGCCTTGGTGGGTGTCGTGGTGGGTTCGGTACTGGTGTGTTTCCGCCGCATGACCACCCTCAGGCGGGGGAGGCTTAACATTCCGGCAGCTGTTGGAATGGGCGTGGCCCCGGTCTGGGCGGTGGGCGCCTTGGCTTACTTCATAGACAAACTACTCATCTACTAGCGGTTAGGATTGCATCATGTCTGTACTCGCATTTGAAATCTTCTTCCTCGTTCTCCTTGGCCTGGCCAGCATCGCCATGGCGTGGTTTGCAGGATTTGTTGTCTACCGCCTTTTCAAGGGCCAGAAGTAAGCTTTCTGGTTCTGCAGCCCAACCGAGGTAACTGTTGTGCCTATTGAGATCCCCACAGATCTGACGCCCGAACTCGTTCCCCTTTCCTGGCTCATTGGTGAGTGGGAGGGCCGCGGCCGGCTCGGCAGCGGCGACGAGGATTCGGAACATTTCGTCCAGCACGTTTCGTTCACCCACAACGGCCTGCCGTACCTGCAATACCGGGCCGAGACCTGGATCAGCGACGACGCCGGCGCAAAGTTGCGTCCGTTGACAGTGGAGACCGGGTTCTGGGCGTTGGAGCGGAAACTTGAGGAAGGCGACGGCGGCCCCGGACTGATCCCGGCGGACATCGTCCCCGTTCTCAAAACGGCAGATGAAGTCGAAGAGCGCCGCAACAAGGACGGCGGATTCGATATCTCCGTCTCGATCGCCCACCCCGGCGGCATCACCGAGCTTTACTACGGCCAGATCAAGGGACCCCAGATCCAGCTGAGCACCGACATGGTGATGCGCGGGAGCCACTCCAAGGAATACACTGCAGCCACCCGGATCTTCGGCTTGGTGGACGGCAACCTCCTGTGGCGCTGGGATGTCGCAGCCAACGGCAAGACCCTCGAAGCCCACGCATCGGCGTTCCTGCACAAGGTTTCCTGACCCAAAGGGTTCACCGTACGTTCCGCGCAGCACGCCAGGCAGAAGGAGCAGAAAGTGACCGATCACCCCAAACCAGGCGGCTACGAGGGCCTTAAGGCCGTCTTCTTCAACGGCACCCTGAAGCCCTCACCGCAGCTCAGCAACACCGATGGCCTGATCCGGATCAGCCGGGACATCATGGAAAAGCAAGGCGTCACGACACGCCTTATCCGCACCGTGGACCACGACATCGCCAGCGGCGTCTATCCGGACATGCGTGAACACGGCTGGAAGACAGACGAATGGCCGGAACTCTATCCCGCTGTCCGTGACGCTGACATCGTGGTGGTTGCGGGTCCCATTTGGTTGGGCGACAACTCCTCCCAGACCAAGAAACTCATTGAGCGGCTGTATGCCCACTCCGGTGAGCTGACCAGCAAGGGGCAGTGGGCTTTCTATCCCAAGGTGGGCGGTTGCCTGATCACCGGCAACGAGGACGGCATCAAGCACTGTGCCATGAACGTGCTCTACAGTCTCCAGCACATCGGTTTCACCATTCCGCCCCAGGCCGATGCCGGCTGGATCGGTGCTGTGGGACCGGGGCCCAGCTATTTGGACGAAGGATCCGGTGGCCCGGAGAGTGATTTTACTAACAGGAACACCACCTTCATGACCTGGAACCTGCTCCATATGGCCAAGCTCCTGCGTGATGCCGGGGGCATTCCCGCCTACGGCAACCTGCCGGAAGAGTGGAAGGCCGGCACCCGGTTCGATTTTGATAACCCGGAATACCGCTGAAGCGAAATATTGCCCAACCCGGAATACCCCTGAGCCGCAAGGACTTCTACTACATATGACTTACAAGAGCCCTCTGTTGTCGCGCCCTGGCGCCGTTGAAGATACCGGTCTGGACGAAGGCGTCGCGGCACACTACGGCGAACCGTTGCGTGAGCAGCGCGCTTTGGCAGCGGGCACCGCCGTCGTGGATCTGTCCCACCGCGGCGTGGTGACCGTGGCCGGACCGGACCGCCTGAGCTGGCTGAACACGCTGTCCTCCCAGCAGCTCACCAACCTGCAGCCGGGCGTCTCCAGCGAACTTTTGTTGTTGAGCGTCCAAGGGCGCATCGAGTTCGACGCCCGCGTCATTGACGACGGCGGGACCACCTGGCTGATCGTCGAAGCAGCCGAAGCGGCGCCCCTGGCTGACTGGCTTAACAAGATGAAGTTCATGCTCCGGGTGGAGATCGACGACGTCTCGGAGCAGTGGGCCGTGGTGGGGGCCACCAAACCGCTGGATCAGTTCTCCTCCCGCCTTGTGTGGGAGGATCCATGGCCGCACGTCAGTCCTGGAGGCTACGCCTACAGCATCGTGCCGGAGGAATCCCACCCCGGGCTGGAGCGGCCCTGGTACGAATTCCTTGTTCCCGCAGCTGAGCTCGAGACCGCGGTGGAGGGCCTCCCGCTGGCCGGCGCCATGGCAGCGGACGCGTTGAGGGTGGCTGCCTGGCGGCCCCGTCTGGGCGCGGAGACCGACGAGAAGACGATTCCGCATGAACTGGATCTGCTGCGCACCTCGGTGCACCTGAACAAGGGTTGCTACAAGGGCCAGGAAACCATCGCCCGGGTCCACAATCTCGGGCACCCGCCGAGGCGGCTGGTGTTCCTTCAGCTCGATGGTTCCCAGCACACCTTGCCGGCTGTGGGCAGTGTTGTATTTGCCGGGGAACGCAAGGTGGGTACTCTGACATCGGTGGCGCAGCACTTCGAGATGGGCCCTGTGGCGTTGGCCGTGATCAAGCGGTCCGTTTCCGCGGAGGAAACCCTCACGGTGATGGACGGCGAGGAGCCTTACATCGCAGCCCAGGAAGTGATCGTCGCCCCCGACGCCGGACAGGTTGTCGGGCGCCAGACCGGATTCCTGAAGGGACCCCACCGATGACCCCAAGCGATGGCCCTGCTGCCACAAACGACCAGACAGGCCCCGACGAGGAGACGCTGGCTCTGGCCCATGCCCTGTTCGACGCCGCCCGTGAGGGAAACACGGAGTTGCTGCGGGGCTATCTGAACGCCGGAGCCCCCGCCACCCTCACCAACGCGGCAGGGGATTCGCTGTTGATGCTCGCGGCCTACCACGGACATGAGGACGCCGTGCAGTTGATCATCCACCATGGTGCCGATGTCAACGCTGCGAACGACCGCGGACAGACGCCTCTCGCAGGCGCCGTTTTCAAGGGATACACGGGGGTCGCCAGGGCCCTGTTGGATGCGGGAGCGGATCCCGACGCCGGTACGCCCAGCGCGCGCGACGCCGCCTCGATGTTCGCCCGCACGGAAATCCTGGCCCTCCTGGGCTGACCGGGCTTTCCAGGTAAACCCCGGCCGCAGCAGCAGCCGGGGTTTACTTGCACCTGATTACTCCACGTGGAATAGTTGTTGTGGAATATTCTTGGTGGGAGGAGCAGGCTGTGGCCAAAAGTGCTGAGTTGACGCCGTTGGGCGTTGCGTCATTGGCGCTTCTCGCCGAGCAACCCATGCATCCCTACGAGATGTACCAAGTACTGATGGCCCGTCACGAGGACCGGTTGGTCAAGGTCCGTCCGGGCACGCTCTATCACGCGGTCGGACGGCTTGAGGAACACGGACTCGTGGAGGCGACAGGGACGGAGCGCGAAGGCAACCGCCCCGAGCGGACCACCTATCGGATTACGGAGGCTGGACATGCGGCATTGGACGCGCGGCTCCAGGCCATGCTCGCTGCTCCCGTCAACGAATACCCTGTCTTTCCCCATGCCATTGCCGAAGCGCACCACCTCCCCGCGGAGGTGGTGACAGGCCTCCTGGAGGACCGGCTGGTCGCCTTGAACGCCGACCTCGACTTCCTGGTCCATGCCCAGGAGGCCGTGACGGCCAAGGGGCTGGACCGCAAATACTGGATCGACATCACTTATCAGCAAGCCATGCTTCGAACCGAGATCGCGTGGATCCGCGGTCTCCTTGAGGAGTTGGGCACCGGGCAGCTGCCTTGGGATGAACCCCGCCCTGCCCTCACCGGACTTTCAAACAAGCCAAAGGAATCCCTTGGAAAACATAGCTAAGCCATGGCCCGCACTGTGGTCACTCGTGGTTGGCTTCTTCATGATCCTCATCGACACCACCATTGTGTCGGTCGCGAATCCGCGGATCATGGAAGGCCTCAATACTGACATCAACGCCGTTATCTGGGTCACCAGCGCCTACCTGCTGGCCTATGCAGTACCCCTTCTCATCACCGGCAGGCTTGGTGACCGCTTCGGACCCAAGAACCTGTACCTCATCGGCTTGGTGGTCTTTACCCTGGCCTCGCTGTGGTGCGGCCTTTCCGGCGACGTGACCATGCTGATCGCTGCCAGGGCGGTGCAAGGACTCGGTGCCGCCATGATGACTCCCCAGACCATGGCCGTCATCACGCGTATCTTCCCGCCGGACCGGCGCGGTGCCGCCATGGGCCTGTGGGGAGCCACTGCAGGCATGGCCGTACTGGTGGGCCCCATCCTGGGCGGCGTGCTGGTCGACAGCCTCGGCTGGGAGTGGATCTTCTTCGTCAACGTCCCGATCGGTCTTGTGGCTTTCATCCTGGTCATGCGGTTCGTACCCAAACTGACCACGCACAGCCACTCCTTCGACGTTCTGGGCGTGCTGCTTTCCGCCGTCGGCATGTTCCTGCTGGTATTCGGAATCCAGGAAGGCCAGACCTACAAGTGGGGCACTGTGACTGGGTTCATTTCGGTGTGGGGCCTGATCATCACCGGTCTCGCGGTTCTCGTGGTCTTTGTCCTCTGGCAGTGGATCCTCGAACRCCGCGGAGGTGAACCGCTGCTTCCCCTGGGACTGTTCAAGGAACGCAACTTCTCCTTGGGCAACACCACCATCATGGCAGTCGGCTTCACGGTGACAGCGTTCCCTTTGCCCACCATCTTCTACTACCAGACAGTCCGGGGCCTGACGCCGACCCAGTCGGCCCTGCTCATGATCCCCATGGCAGTGATCTCAGGTGCCCTGGCGCCCTTCGTGGGCAAGCTGATCGACCGGGCCAACCCCCGATGGTTCGCGTCCTTCGGCCTGCTTTGCCTCTCCGGAGCCCTGTTCTGGACCGCTTCCTTGCTGGGCCCGGACACTCCCATCTGGATGTTCCTGCTGCCCAGCGCCTTGCAGGGTGTTGCCAATGCCTTCATCTGGGGGCCAGTGTCCAACGCCACCACCCGCAACCTGGAACCGCGCCAGGCCGGTGCCGGCTCGGGCGTCTTCAACACCACGCGCCAGATCGGTGCCGTGCTGGGTTCGGCTGCGATCGCTGCCCTGATCCAGTCACGCCTGGCGGCTGAGCTCCCGGCCGCACCAGCAGGCGCGCCGGTCGGCGAGGTCTCCATGGGCGGCACTTTGCCGGAGTTCCTGCACGCGGGATTCTCGACGGCGATGAGCCAGTCCATCATGCTGCCGGCCTTCGCGATCCTGCTGGGCGCCGTCGTCGCTCTGTTTTTCGGCAAACCGAAGTCCGTTTCCGGTTGGGGCGCGAAGGCTCCTGCCCAGGCTGAAACGGCCGACGCCGAACTCCAGCGCTAAGCGTGGAGTCTTTGTCCGGCTGATGCCCTGGGGGGAGACTCCCCGAAGGGCATTGGCTGGACAAAACTCCGGGCGGAATCAGCCGAGGAGCACGCTCGCGTGAAGCCCGCCCGTGGCGAAGCCAAGGCTGCGGGCCATCGCGAGTGCTCCGGTGTTGCTCACATCTGCCTTCCATTGCAGGGTCAGTCCGGCAGCAAGTGCTTCGTGGGCGGCGATCGAAGCAGCCAACCTTCCGATTCCGCGCCTGCGCCACGGGGGAGCCACCAGCACTCCCATGTTGGCCAGGATTCCCTCCCACTCGGAGTAGGCGCCGCAGGCCACAGGGGTGGGTTGCTCCTCTTCCGGATGCATGATGGTGAAGCGGTGCTCCAGGTTTTGGAGTCCCACTTCATTCACATCGTCGGGAGGGCATAGACCTTCCAGGCTGATGGCCTCGGGATTGCCGTGGGAAACCGTGAGGTCTTCGGACGGCTGCTGCAGGGGAAGATCATCTGCGAAGAACAGGGCCGACGAGCCAAGTCCGTGCCCACCGTGCGACCGCGTCAGCGTCAACAATGTCACGTGCTGGGCCAACTCGGTATCGGGGATTCCCTCCGCCGCGTCCATTGCCCACTGCGGACCCACCAGGGCCGACACGCCGAACAGCCGCAGGAACACCAGCGCCCGGGCTGATTCGTCAACGCGGATGATCCTGGCGTCGGGGTCGCCCGGAGCAGTCCCTTCAGGGGCGAGTGCGGCAGCGACGCCGGCGAAAGCGTCGTCGTCGAGCCCCAAATGGCGAGCCCACGCCAGCTGGATGAT
Source organism: Paenarthrobacter sp. TAF1 (assembly GCF_052113825.1). Taxonomy (NCBI): domain Bacteria; kingdom Bacillati; phylum Actinomycetota; class Actinomycetes; order Micrococcales; family Micrococcaceae; genus Paenarthrobacter; species Paenarthrobacter sp. TAF1. The sequence goes on along the minus strand of NZ_JBFRDO010000002.1, from coordinate 88,036 downwards.
TGCAGCGGACGTGGGCTCCAGAGTCATGGATTCAGCCTAGCCGAACAGGACCGATGCTTCGTCGTAGCGGTGCTGCGGCACGGTCTTGAGCTTGCCGAGGGCTTCCTCGAAGCCCACATGCGAGATATCCGTGCCCTTGAGGGCAACCATGGTGCCCCAGCGGCCTTCGACCACGGAGTCGATGGCAGCCATGCCGAGCCTGGTAGCCAGGACGCGGTCGTAGGCCGTAGGCACGCCACCGCGTTGGATGTGGCCGAGGATGGTGGCACGGGTTTCAATGCCTGTACGGGCCTCGATCTCGGGGGCCAGCTGGTCGGCGATGCCACCCAGACGGGGGCGGCCGAAAGTATCCAGGCCGCGCTCGGAGTGCGGGGATTCCATGTGGTCCGGGACGAAGCCCTCCGCCACAACCACCAAAGGGGCGCGGCCACGGTCGTGGGCTTCCTGTACCCACTCCGTGATCTGTTCGATGCTGGCTTTCTGCTCCGGAATCAGGATCGCGTGGGCGCCCGCTGCCATGCCCGCGTGGAGGGCAATCCAGCCAACGTGCCGTCCCATGACCTCCGCGATCATGCAGCGGTGGTGCGACTCGCCAGTGGTGCGGAGCCGGTCGATGGCTTCGGTCGCGATCTGGACAGCGGTGTCGAAGCCGAAGGTGTAGTCAGTGGCATCGAGGTCGTTGTCCACGGTCTTGGGCACGCCAACGATTTTCAGGCCGGCGTCGGTGAGGCGCTTTGCCGCAGCCAGGGTTCCCTCACCTCCAATGGCGATGATGGCGTCAATGCCCAGACGTTCCATGTGGGCTTTGATGACATCCGGACCGCCGCCGTTTTCGAACGGGTTCGTCCGGGAAGTACCCAGGATGGTTCCACCTTGCTTGGCGATACCGCGGACCATGGTGCGGGGGATGTCTATGACATCGCCTTCAACCACACCGCGCCAGCCGTCGCGGAAGCCGACGAATTCCTGGCCGTGGATGGCAATGCCTTTGAGGACTGCTCCCCGGATCACTGCGTTGAGTCCGGGGCAGTCGCCACCGCTGGTAAGAATGCCAATTTTCATGTTTGCTCACTCATGGCTTGGAGGAATACGTGCAAGAGCGCCACGCTGAGCTCCCCATGATTGTAGACGGGCATGTGGGGTAGGACACAAACGGTTACCTTCGGGCACGGATGTGCGGTGCTGGAAACATGGCCGAAATCAGCGAAAAGCGCCCCGCCGGGCCGGCGGGGCGCTTTATGTTCTGTCCGGGTTCGGCAGGTTTGCCCGAATGGTTACCGGGAGCGTTGGCTGATGAAGGATTCGAGGGCGATCTTGTTGTTCTGGTCCGGAAGGATGAGCCAGCCGAGGATGTACACCACCACTGCCGGCCCGGGGAGCAGGCAGAAGAGCAGGAAGGCCACCCGGACGTAAGCCACATCCACCCTGAGCTTCGCGGCGATGCCTCCGCACACGCCACCCAGCCAGCGTTGTGGTCCCCGCTTCAGGCCGAAGCCCCTGACGATGCTGAAGAACTTGTCCATGGCTACACACTTCCCTGTTGTGGTTGCTTTGTCACGTGGATCGGGTGGATCGGGTGGATCACGGGGCAGGGCTCTTGGATTTCGCGGAGCCCTTACGGGCCGAGAGGAGTCCGCCGACCACCAGTGCGGCCCCGGCTCCGATCATCAGGCCTATCAGCACATAGGTACCGTTCAATGACACCCAGCCAAGAGTGGAGATGATGATCAGTGCCGCCAGGGCCACTACGATCAGCCCCCACACTACGGTTCCGATGCGGGCCTGCCTGGGTTCGTCCTCCTCTTGGTGTTCCACCCGGAAGCTGGGCTCCAAAGGCGGTGTGAGGGGGATCGGCTGGAGACCGGGCTTCGGCAGGGCTTCCGTAGGGCGGGTTTCCTTGGGCAGTGGCTCGGTGGGCTGAGATCCGGGGGTCGTGAAGGGCTCGTTCGTGCTCATGTCAGTTTCCTTCCTTGATGGTCACGTTGCTGAAGGTTCCGTCGATTTCCACTACGAGGTTGGCCCCGGGTTTCCCGGTGTTGTAGAGGGTGCTGTCGTCCTGGAGCCGGCCACCACGGTCTGCGCCGCGTTCGTTGAGGTTGCCGAAAGTCATGTCTGCCTTGACCTCCACGGGAACATCGTCCGGGATGATGACCGTGACATTGCTGGCGGTTGCGTCTACCGGGACCAGGACCTCGGAGATCAGCGGCGGCGTGGTGGTGACATTGCTCAGGTCAACAGTTCCCTTGGCTCCGGTGACGCTGATGCCCTGGCGTGCCTGTTCCAGGCTTGTCGGTGCCCAGTTGACATCGTGGAAGGTCCAGCGATCGCCATTCCGGGGAACTACATTGAAGATTCCGCCAACGATCAGGGCTACGACGGCCAGGAAGCCAAGCAGGCCGGATGTCCGTCCCCGAAGTCCCGCGATCAGGATGCCCAGGCCCAGCACGGCAGCACCGGTTGCCCACACCACGGCGTTGGCGGTGTTGCCCAGATCAATGACGTTGCCGGCGTCGAGCGCCTTCAACGTGCCGCCAGCCAGGAGCGCTGCACCGGCAGACACTGCGACGATGGCCGCGCCGGGTCCCTTGCGTTTGGGTGTGGCCGGTTTTTGTTCCCACCCTTGCGGCGGAGTAGTGCCGTGCGGGGGAGTGGGGCCGAACGGAGGACGCGGACCTGAAGGAGGGGTCGGCCCGGAACCGTAATTGCCCGGACCGTAACTGCCCGGACCGTAAGCTCCGCTGCGTGATCCCGCAGGCGTGCCCGCACCGTAGACAGGTACGCCGGCATTGGTTCCCGTGGCCGGGTAGGAGGCCGGAGCACCGTACGCTGCGGTTCCGCCAGGTGCGGCCGCGTAGTTCTGCGGGCTCATGGGCGTGGCTCCTTTCGACGCTTTGTTCCGCTGGACCAGGAAGTAGATGAGGTAGAAGACACCGCCCATCCAGAAAAGCGTCCAGAACAGGCCGGGAAGCCCGTTCCAGCCCCATCCCCAGAAACCGCGGCCCAGGCTTGGAAGTCCGATGATGACCGTGATCAGAGCACCTGTCATTCCACCCGACCACCGTCCGGCGCCTGCCTCCTGGACGTGGATCCGGCCATCCGGTTCGGGCAGGAGTGCCCACGCGATGCCGTAGAGGAGGACCCCGACACCGGCGAAGAGCGCAAGGACAATGAAGATTCCGCGCACGATCAACGGATCAATGCCGAACCGGTGGGCTACACCACTGGCAACCCCGCCGATCCAACGGTCAGGTCCACGGCGGATGCCCTGGTCCCGGATCCAATCGAAGAAGTTCTGTTGGGGCGCCTGGGGAGCGTCCTCCGCCGGCGCGTAGGTCCCGGCAGCAGGGCCGGTGCCCGCAGACGCTCCGGCAGTGGGCTGGTCCGACGCCCCGGAAGGTGATCCGGAAGCTTCGGTGGAAGCGCTGGAGCCGGACTGCCCGGCGGTGCCGCTGGAGCCGGACGGGCCGGCGGTGCCGGACGTTCCGGGTTCCTCTGGGTTCATGCTGTTCGCGTTCATACTTCGATCCTGCCGCCCGGGCCCACATGCCCTCTACTGGGGGATACCCTGAATGATCCCTGAGAGAGCCCCTGACCCTGCCGGAATCCGGTTCGGGGAACCCTGATCCGTGCTTGGATTGGTACATGAGAACCGCCGTTGAACGCCCCCCGCTGGTCCGCAGCAGCGACCGCATGATCGCGGGCGTCTGCAGCGGCCTGGCGGATCACCTGGGGTGGCCGGTCAAGTTTGTGCGGCTTGGCATGGTGCTGGCCAGTTTTGCCGGCGGGGCAGGTGTGGCGTTCTATGCGTGGCTGTGGACCATGGTTCCCACCGCGGATGAGAACGCCAAGCGCAATGCCCGCCGACCGGCGTCGCCCATTGCTCCTGCCGTGAGCCTGCCGCCTGTGGCCCCTGGAAGCATTGACACCGCCCGGGCGCCAAGGGCGTACGACGCCGGCGCCGCACCGGCGGCTTTCAGCGGACCGGCGGTGGCTGGTGCTCCGGGCGGCGGGTCGGCAGCCACCGGAGCCACAGGTCCCGCCGGAACAGCTCCGGACGCAGGCGCAAACCCGCCCGGAGGTTGGTGGGACGGCAGCGCCCTGGCATCGTGGTTCTCGTTCCGGAAGATTCAGTACGGCAAGGAGATCCTCCTCGGTGCCGCGCTGCTGCTGGTTGCTGCCATTCTGATCGCCCGCCAATTCGGGGTCGACGTCCCCTTGGGCACTCTGATTCCGGCAGCAGCCATCCTCGGTGGTGCGGCGATTGCCTGGATGCAGCTGGATGAAACCCGCAGGGCCGGCCTGGTGGACAAGACGAAGGCCGACCAAGCCGGTGGCTGGGTCCGTCTCGCAGCGGGCCTGGCGCTGGTTGTGGCAGGTGTCCTGGTGATGGTGTCGGGGTCGGGCTCCTGGGAACAGACCTGGCTTGCCCTGCTGGCCTCCGTGGCGGTCCTGGGCGGCGTTGCCTTGGTGTTGCTGCCCTGGGGGCTGAAATTCTGGAAGGACCTCGAAACAGAGCGGGCCGGCCGTGTCCGGGAGACCGAGCGCGCTGAAATCGCCGCCCATCTTCACGACTCAGTGCTCCAGACCCTCGCACTGATCCAGCGGAGGGCGGGATCCGAACAGGACGTGGTCCGCTTGGCACGCGCGCAGGAACGCGAACTCCGGACCTGGCTCTTCAGCGACCCCGCCAAGGAAACGGGCCTCCTGGCTGAACGGATCAAGGCGATCGCAGCCGAAGTGGAGGACTCCCACGGCAATGCGGTGGAAGTGGTCACCGTGGGCGATACCGAAATGACGGAACGGCACGAGGCCCTGGTACAGGCGGCCAGGGAAGCGACGCTCAACGCGGCACGGCACGGTGGCGGGACGGTATCGGTCTACCTTGAGAGCACCGACGGCAACACTGAGATCTTCATCAAGGACCGCGGCCCCGGTTTCAACCTTGACGCTGTGCCCGACGATCGCCTGGGCGTCAAGGAATCAATCATCGGCCGGATGAAACGGCACGGTGGAACCGCGGTCATCAACAGCAGCAGCGACGGCACGGAAGTCCGCTTGGCCCTTCCGTCAGCACCTTCGGAGGCGAATGAGCAGCGGAAAGGTGAAGCTTTTATGAGTGAGGCTCGAAACAGCGAAGTCCGGAACGGAGAAATGAAGCAATGACGATCAATCCTGATGGTGGTCCGGGACGCACTGTGCGGGTGGTGATCGTGGATGACCACACCATTTTCCGCTCCGGGTTGAAGGCCGATCTTGACGCACGCATGGACGTAGTGGGCGAAGCCGGAACGGTGGAGCAGGCCATCGCAGTAATCGCGGAAACGCGCCCCGAGGTAGTGCTCCTGGATGTTCATCTTCCCGGCGGCCTGGGCGGCGGCGGCCGTGAGGYCATCGCCGGTTCGTCCGCCTTGCTGGGTACCACCAGTTTCCTGGCCCTGAGCGTGTCCGACGCCGCGGAGGACGTGGTTTCGGTGATCCGGGCCGGCGCCCGCGGTTACGTCACCAAGACCATTTCCGGCAAGGAAATTTCCGACGCCGTGATCCGGGTTGCCGATGGAGATGCCGTGTTTTCTCCCCGGCTCGCAGGATTCGTGCTGGACGCCTTCGGAACGGCTCCGGCGGACATCGCGGATGATGAACTGGACAAGCTCTCCGCCCGGGAACTCGAAGTCATGCGGCTCATCGCCAGGGGATACAGCTACAAGGAAGTTGCCAAGGAGCTGTTTATCTCCATCAAGACAGTGGAAACGCACGTCTCAGCCGTCCTGCGGAAACTCCAGCTCTCCAGCCGCCATGAACTCACCAAGTGGGCAGCGGAGCGACGCCTCCTCTGACGCTTGCTCACATCCCGCGGGGGATTTCCCAACGCTTGCTCACATCCCAAGCCTTAAACGCAAACGCTCTTCCACCTGTCACGGTGGAAGAGCGTTTGCGTTGGCTGCTTGCTACTTGGCCTTGCCCAGGAATTCCTGGATGCGGCGGACACCTTCAGCGAGGTCGTCGTCGCCCAATGCGTAGGAAAGGCGGACGTAGCCGGAGGGGCCGAACGCCTCGCCCGGAACCACGGCTACTTCGACTTCGTCGAGGATGAGCGCGGCGAGTTCAGCCGAGGTGCTCGGCCGGACCGGGCCGTTCGAGGTTTCGAATTCCTTGCCCAGCAGACCGCGGACGTCCGCGTACACGTAGAAGGCGCCGGTCGGCGTCGGGCATTCAACGCCGTCAATCGCGTTGAGTCCGGCGACGATCGCCTTGCGGCGCCGGTCGAAGGCCACCTTCATTTCGTCGACGGCGGTCAGCGGACCCGTGAGGGCAGCGGCGGCTGCGATCTGCATGATGTTGGAGACGTTGGACGTGGCGTGCGACTGCAGGTTGGTAGCGGCCTTGATGACGTCGGCAGGGCCGATCATCCAGCCGACGCGCCAGCCGGTCATGGCATAGGTCTTGGCAACGCCGTTGAGGATGACCACCTTGTCGCCAAGCTCCGGAGCGGCCGTGGCGATGGAGGTGAACTGGACGCCGTCGTAGGTCAGGTGCTCGTAGATTTCGTCCGTGACGACCCACAGGCCCTTGGATGCCGCCCACTTGCCGATCTCCGCAACCTGCTCCGGGCTGTAGACGGCGCCGGTCGGGTTGGAGGGGGAAACGAACAGGAGGATCTTGGTCTTGTCCGTGACAGCTGCTTCAAGCTGCTCGATGGTCACCAGGTAGCCCTGCTCCGGCCCGGCGAAAACCTCGACGGGCACGCCGCCGGCCAGGCGGATTGCCTCCGGGTAGGTGGTCCAGAACGGGGTGGGGATGATGACTTCGTCGCCCGGATCCACCAGGGTGGCAAAGGTGTTGTACACGGCCTGCTTGCCGCCGTTGGTCACCAGGACCTGGGCGGGATCGACCTTGTAGCCCGAGTCGCGGAGGGTCTTCTCCGCGATGGCCTTCTTCAGCTCCGGAAGCCCGCCCGCTGGGGAATAGCGGTGGTACTTCGGCTGCCCGGCTGCCTCGATGGCTGCCTGGACGATGTAGTCGGGGGTGGGGAAATCCGGTTCGCCGGCACCGAAACCAATCACGGGACGACCCGCGGCCTTCAGTGCCTTGGCCTTGGCGTCAACGGCAAGGGTGGCGGACTCGGCAATGGCTGAGATTCGCTGTGAAATGCGGGCGGCAGTTGTTCCGGCAGACATCTATGTACCGTTCTTCGCAGGCAGCTCGTGGGCTGGATGATGGGATTCGACGTAAACTACCTTATGCTGTTCTGCGGAGCTCCCGCGTGCCCACCTGGCTTTGTGACTGATAATGCTGGTCACAGGCCGAAAAGGGGACAGGGAGGTCCGGAACAAGGCCGGTTCGACTATCGCGAAATTCTTGCGTAGACTGGTTCACCGGTGTTGAAAAGCATCACAGGCTGAAGTGCGGCCTGAAACATGGATTCGATCCATAGGGTAGTGGCGCAATTGGTAGCGCAGCGGTCTCCAAAACCGCAGGTTGCAGGTTCGAGTCCTGTCTGCCCTGCGCAAGCTGTTCCGGCGGAAACGCCGGGGCACGCGCAGCAACCATGGCTCTGATCAGAGTCGGGTCAACGACTTTGCAAGGTGAGTGAGGACCAGGTGACCGAAACAGCTGCCAGCAGCTCGAAGGGCCGTCCCGCCAAGAAAGCCGATCGCGGCTTCTTCGCCCGTATTGCACTCTTCGTACGCCAGATCATCGGCGAGCTGAAGAAGGTCGTTGCACCCACCCGCAAGGAACTGATCAATTACACGCTCGTGGTGCTGGTGTTCGTGGTCATCATGATGGTCATCGTCACCCTTCTGGATCTCGCCTTCGGCACGGGAGTCAGCTGGGTCTTCGGTGGGTCAGGCGCTACGGACCGCTAAGCGGATCTGTCCGCAAACTGTGTGAAATCCCTTGGTTCGCCGGGAATTTTGCGGGGTTTGCGGAATTGAGCCATTTAAATAGGCATGTTAGGCAATGAGGAAGCAGGAGACCAAGTGTCTGAGCAGGAGCTCGAGGTAAACGAGACTGAGCTGGGCGAATCCGCCGAGGACTCAGCCGACGCCACGGCAATTGTCGCGGAAGAGTCCGAGGTCGATTCCGCTGCGCCCGAATCTGCCGACGTCGACTCTGAGGATTCCGAAGAGGACTTCGAGTCCGACGTGGATGAAGAGTCCGATGACGCGTCCGGCGAGGCTGCCGACGTCGAGACCGCGGAAGAGTCCGACGGCGACCAGCTGGCTGCCGCTGCTGCAGCAGCGCCTGCTGATCCCGCGGAGGAGTTCAAGGCCAAGCTGCGCCGCCAGGAGGGTGACTGGTACGTCATCCACTCCTACGCCGGTTACGAAAACCGCGTCAAGGCCAACCTTGAGACCCGCATCCAGACCCTGGACATGGAAGATTACATCTTCGAGATCCAGGTGCCCATGGAAGAGGTCGTCGAGATCAAGAATGCGCAGCGCAAGGTTATCAACCGCGTCCGCATCCCCGGTTACGTCCTGGTCCGCATGGACCTGACCGACGCCTCGTGGGGCGCCGTCCGTCACACCCCCGGTGTTACCGGCTTCGTGGGCAACGCCCACAACCCGGTCCCGCTCCGCCTTGACGAGGTCTTCTCCATGCTCGCCCCGGTCTTCGAAGAAGAGCAGGCAGAGCAGGGCAAGCCGGTCAACAAGCAGAACCAGGCCCCCGTGGCCGTCGACTTCGAGGTCGGCGAGTCGGTCATCGTCAAGGAAGGTCCGTTCGAGACCCTTCCGGCAACGATCTCCGAAATCAAGCCCGAGTCCCAGACCCTGGTGGTTCTGGTCTCGATCTTCGAGCGCGAAACCCCGGTGACGCTCGCATTCAACCAGGTCACCAAGATCTAGCTGATTCCAAAATTTCGCTCCTGTCCTGCCTGCTTAGCAGTTCGGGAGCGGCCGGCCGCCTCGCCATGGCGGCCACCAACCTGGGACGCGCTCCTGTGTCCCAGGAAGCTATTGAGAGAAGGACCCTACATTGGCTCCCAAGAAGAAGGTCACCGGCCTCATCAAGCTGCAGATCCAGGCAGGTGCCGCTAACCCGGCTCCGCCGATCGGTCCTGCACTTGGCCAGCACGGTGTCAACATCATGGAATTCTGCAAGGCGTACAACGCTGCAACGGAATCCCAGCGCGGAAACGTTATCCCGGTTGAAATCACGGTCTACGAGGACCGTTCCTTCACCTTCATCACCAAGACCCCGCCGGCTGCAGAGCTCATCAAGAAGGCTGCAGGCGTCGCCAAGGGTTCGGCTACCCCGCACACCGTCAAGGTTGCCAAGCTGACCCAGGCACAGGTTGAGGAAATTGCTTCCACCAAGATGGAAGACCTGAACGCCAACGACATCAAGGCTGCTGCCCTGATCATCGCCGGCACCGCCCGCTCCATGGGCATCACGGTCGAAGGCTAGAACCCTCGAAGGCCTATCGTGGCCTTCACCCGCCGGGCAACCGGTATCTGAAACATTGAAATGTCGCAGGATCCTTGCCGGATCCCCGACTGTGGCAGGGCCCAGCGCGGTCCGCAGACCACAACTGCACAAGGAGAAACAGCAGCATGGCAAAGCGCAGCAAAGCATATGAGGCAGCCGTAGCCAAGATCGAGGCAGACAAGGTCTACGCCCCGTTCGAGGCCATCACCCTCGCGAAGGACACCAACCCTTCCAAGTTCGACGCAACCGTTGAGGTCGCTTTCCGCCTGGGCGTTGACCCGCGTAAGGCTGACCAGATGGTTCGTGGCACCGTCAACCTGCCCCACGGCACCGGTAAGACCGCCCGCGTCCTCGTTTTCGCAACCGGCGACAAGGCTGAAGCAGCAATCGCTGCCGGCGCCGACTTCGTTGGTTCCGATGACCTGATCGAAAAGATCGCCGGCGGCTGGACCGACTTCGACGCCGCAGTGGCAACCCCTGACCTTATGGGCAAGGTTGGCCGCCTCGGTAAGGTTCTCGGCCCGCGTAACCTCATGCCGAACCCGAAGACCGGCACGGTTACCCCGGACGTCACCAAGGCTGTCAACGACATCAAGGGCGGCAAGATCGACTTCCGCGTCGACAAGCACTCCAACCTTCACTTCATCATCGGCAAGGTGTCCTTCGACGCCACCAAGCTGGCTGAGAACTACGCAGCAGCACTGGAAGAGGTGCTTCGTTTGAAGCCGTCCGCTTCCAAGGGCCGCTACATCCAGAAGGCTACCGTTGCCACCACGTTCGGCCCGGGCATCACCGTTGACCCGAACGTCACCAAGGTTCTCACCGACGCGTAAGCTTCGCGAGCACTGGCTCTGAAAAGGACCGTCCGGCTTTTGCCGGGCGGTCCTTTTTCTGTCGCTGCCTGCATTCGCTTCCAGCCTGTTTTCTTGTCGCCGTCTGTTCCGCGCGGGAGGCGGGCCGTAGGCTGTGGTGCGTGACGTCGTCGAACATTTCAGGGCCTTCCGGATTGACCGTGGAACGGATCCGTGTTCCCACGAGTCCGGACGCCGCAGATGCCCCTGACTTCCAGGCCTTTCACCAACTGAACGTCGTCCATGCCATGGAACTGTGGGGCAACCTGGACCGCTGCGTTACCCTGGCCGAGGCCGTCCTTTTCTGGCAGGGAAATGAATACGAAGAGCGCCAGGTCCATCTGGCCCGCCTCGATGGTGAGGTGGTGGGTTGCGGCACTTTGACGCTGCCCCTGAGTGAAAACACGACGACGGCGGGTGTGGACGTGCTTGTCGACGCGCCCTTCCGGCGCCGTGGCTTTGGATCCCGGATCCTGGCCCTGTTGGAGGAACTGGCCAGTGGCCGCGGGCGGGTTTCGTTCGATGCCTACTGCGGAGAACCCATCGCGCCCGTCGAGGCCGGCGTGGAGTTGTTGGAGGCCAAGTCCGGCTCAGGCGGTGTGCCTTTGGACGCGGCATCCACACGCTTTGCCCTCCGCCACGGTTACTCGTTGGAGCAGGTCGAAACGAACAGCACACTTGCCTTTCCCGTTTCCGGGGAATCGCTTGGGGTCCTGGAAGCGGAGGCCTTGAGACGCTCGGCGGGCTACAGCGTCCTGGGCTGGAAGTCGCGTTGCCCGGACCACCTTGTGGGCGCTTTCGCCCGCCTCAAGGGCCTCATGAGCACAGAGGTTCCCATCGCGGGCCTCGGGTGGGAAGGCGAGGTGTGGGACGCTGCCCGGGTCCGCCGGGAGGAAGCCACCTGGCAAGCCAGCGGTGTGGAGTCCGCCGTGTGCGCAGCCCGCCACGACGCTACGGGGGAGCTGGCCGCCTATACGGTCCTGACGCACCGTGAAGAGGCGCCGGCGGTGATCTACCAAGAGGACACCTTGGTGGCTCCCGGGCACCGGGGACACGGTTTAGGGATGCTGGTGAAAACCGGCAACCTTCGCCGCGCACAGGAACTCTGGCCGGACGCCACGTCGGTCATGACATGGAACGCCGTTGAAAACCAGCATATGCTGGCCATAAATATCGCCCTTGGATTCAAGCCGTCCGGCTTTGAAGGCGAATGGCAGAAACGGCTGGGATGACTGTAGACGAGACGGGTACCGTTCAGGTCGGGCAGCTGTGGGTGCCTGACACCCTGGACAGCCCTGAGGCCGCCGATTTCCTGGACGCCGTGGAAGTCGGACGCCGGGTGCGCATGGAAACGTGGGGGAGCGACGACCTCGCCTACACTCCCTTGGAAAAGCTGCTGGAATTTTCCGATCCCTATGAACGCCAGATCATCCTGGTTGCCAAGGTCGAAGGCGCCATCGTCGGTGTCGTGGACATCGCCTTGCCCCTGGCTGACAACATGGACCTGGCCGAATTCACCCTGGACATCCTTCCCGAGTACCAAGGGCAAGGAGTCGGGCGGCAACTGCTGGAGGCCGCCGAACAGCTGGCCCGCGCCGAAGGCCGGACCATGATCCTGGTGGACACCAACCACCCTGCAACGTCCCTGACGGAGGTACCCGAGGACCAGCTGATTCCGGGCAGCGGGGCCGGATTTGTCCCTGTCAGCAGCAGGGAGGTGGACTTCGCCAAGAGAGCCGGCTACACACTCCAGCACATCGAACAGTTCAGCTCCTGCATCCTTCCCCTGGACTCCCAGCTCGTAGCTGACCTCCAGCTGGAAGCGGAGGAAGCCAACGGGGGCCGCTATGCCCTCCACCACTGGACGGACCGCTGCCCGGACGCCTGGCTGGATGCTGTTGCCGCGTTGGAAAACGCAGCAGGCGAGGTTGTGCGTGACGATGCCGAGGACGATGCTCCCGAGGTTGAAGCGAGCGGAATGGTTTTCGACACCGCCGTCCTTCGGGAAACTGAAGACGCCGCATTGGCGCAGGGACGGCGCACGGTGGTTACCGCCGTCGAGCATCTTGAGAGCGGCAAGCTGGTGGGCCTGACCACCATCAGTGTCCTGGCCCACCGCCAGGACGTGGTCTTCCAGGACGACACCTTGGTCCTCCAGGAGCACCGCGGAAACAAACTGGGTTTGCTCATCAAAGTGGCCAACATGGAACGGCTCAGCGAGCAGTTTCCGGACGCAAGAGTGATCTACACCTGGAACGCGCCGGAAAACCGTTACCTCCTGACTGTCAACAAGCAGTTGGGGTTCACGACGGCCGGCATCACCGGACTGTGGCAGAAGGAACTGCCTGGCCGGGATAAGGGGCCGACAGTCTCCGAATAGGGGCAACCGCGAGCTGTACTGCCGCGCCCCGATTTGGTTTGCCGCACACTGTCCCGTAACCTTGAAGTACCAAAGACCGTCGGTTGATGGGAATCCACTCTTTCGAGCACAGCTCAATTCTGCAGCCACGCCCCTGAGAACAAAGTGAATTCCTTGACGAAGGACCCTGAACATAGGGCGGCCGGCGCAGGTGAACGAAGCTAGTCTCCACGGATCGAACCGTGTTGAGCCAAGCCCCGTGCATCTGCGCGGGGCGTTTTTAGTTTTAGCTCTCGTGAGCGGGGACCCGGAAGACCGGCTTTATTCCCCGGAAGGAGGGTTATGACAACGCCTAGCAAGGTTTCCGCAGTTGCGGAGATCACCAACGATTTCAAGGAATCGAACGCGGCTGTCCTGACCGAATACCGCGGGCTCACTGTTGCACAGCTCAAGGAACTGCGTGTTGCGCTCGGCCAGGACACCAAGTTCTCGGTCGTCAAGAACACCCTGAGCGCCATTGCAGCCAAGGAAGCTGGAGTTGAAGCATTCAACGATCAGCTTGCCGGCCCCACTGCAATCGCCTTCATCAAGGGTGACGCTGTTGCTGCTGCCAAGAGCCTGACGGACTTTGCCAAGGCCAACAAGCAGCTGGTTATCAAGACCGGCGTCTTCGAAGGCAAGGCATTGGACGCAGCAGGAGTTGCCGCACTGGCAGCCCTGGAGTCCCGCGAACTGCAGCTTGCACGCGTTGCTGGTGTCCTCAAGGCTCCCGCATCTGCTGCTGCACGCATCATCGACGCTCTGCGCCTCAAGCTTGAAGAAGAGGGCGGCGCACCTGCACCGGCCGCTGATGAAGCCCCGGCCGAAGAGGCTGCTGCTGAAGAGGTTGCGGCTCCGGCCGAAGCCGCTGAAGCTGCAACCGAAGAGAACTAAGTTCTCCCCCCAAACAAACTCTGGTGTATGGATCGGCATCGTCCGGACCTGCACCAACTAATGGAAGGACGCCACCATGGCGAAGCTCAGCAACGAAGAGCTCATTGAAGCTTTCAAGGAACTGACCATCATCGAGCTCTCCGAGTTCGTCAAGCTCTTCGAAGAGACCTTCGAAGTTACGGCTGCTGCTGTTGCAGTTGCTGGCCCCGCTGCCGGCGGTGCTGCTGAAGCTGCTGAAGAGAAGACTGACTTCGACGTCATCCTCGAAGCTGCTGGCGACAAGAAGATCGCAGTGATCAAGGAAGTTCGCGCCATCACCTCCCTCGGCCTCAAGGAAGCCAAGGACCTGGTTGACAGCGCACCGAAGGCTGTTCTCGAAGGCGCCAACAAGGAAGCCGCAGAGAAGGCAAAGGCTCAGCTCGAAGAAGCTGGCGCAACGGTTACCCTCAAGTAACTCGTTTTGCTTTGGAAGCCCCGTCCGGTTCGCCGGGCGGGGCTTCCTGCGTTAAACAGCAACGCGGGGTCACTTATGGCCCATCCCAAGGGGATTTACCGGCCAAAAGTGACCCCGCGTTGCTTTAAGAAGGTTCGCTGATGTCCGCTACGACGGCGCCCAGGGCTGAGGTCAGCGCGTCGGCGTCAACAAAAGCGCTGCGGCCGTGTGCCCCGGCTCCCATGGAGATGCGCCGCCCCGTAATCGTGGCATCGGCGTACACGGGCCATGCCGTGGTGCTGCCCAGGGGAGTGATGGTTCCGCGTTCATAGCCGGTGGCGTCCAACGCCACCTCCGCGGGTGGGAGTGACAACTTGTTGACGCCCACCAGCGCGCGCAGCTTGGGCCAGGAGATCTGGCGGTCCCCGGGAATCAAAGCGAAGAGGAAGCTGCCGTCCCGGTGCTTGACCACCAGGGACTTCACAATGTCCGCCGGCCTGATCCCCAGGATGGTGGCGGCCTCTTCCAGGCTGCGCGCTGCGGGACGTTCGACGACGTCGACGTCCAGTCCGCGGGCGGCGGCGTCGGCAAGGAACCGCTCCGCACCCTCAGTCTCAATGCCGCCCATCAGTCGCGGTACAGCAGTAGTGCTTCGCCCTGGCCGCCTCCGCCGCACAGGGAAACCGCGGCTTTGCCGGTTCCCCGGCGCTTGAGTTCATGGGCAGCATGCAGGGCAAGCCGAGCGCCGGACGCTCCGATCGGATGGCCCAAAGCGATGGCTCCTCCGTGGATGTTGCACTTCTCCAGGGGATAGCGCAGGTCCTTGAGGGACTGCACCGCCACCGACCCGAATGCCTCGTTGATTTCAATGAAGTCGAGGTCTTCGGCCGTCCACCCGGCACGCTTCAACGCCTGGGCGATCGCATTCGACGGCTGGGAGTGCAGCGAGTTGTCAGGCCCGGCAACCTGCCCAGGCTTGCCGACAACGGCGAGGTATTCCAGCCCGTTGTCCCGGGCGAAGCGGCGACTGGTCAGCACGAGTGCGGAGGCGCCGTCGGACAGGGGAGAGGAGTTACCCGCCGTGATGGTGCCGTCCGTCGCAAAGGCAGCCCGCAGTGGGGCGAGGGTTTCCACCGTGGTGTTGGGGCGGACACCCTCGTCCGTGGTGAGGACCAGTGGATCGCCTTTTCGCTGTTTGACCTTCACGGGAGCAATTTCGACGTCGAAGATTCCGTCCGCGATCGCAGCCGCGGCACGCTGGTGCGAAGCCGCCGCGACCTCATCCTGGGCCTTGCGGTCTATGCCCAGGGTGACGTTCTTGGTTTCCGTGGACAGACCCATGGATTGCCCGTCGAAAGCGTCGGTGAGGCCGTCGTGGGCGGCAACATCCAATGCCTGGATGGAGCCATACGTCCAGCCCTGGCGGGAACCGGGGAGGAGGTGCGGGGCCCTTGTCATGGACTCCTGGCCGCCCGCGACCACCACGGTGGCATCGCCGCTGCGGATCATGCGCGCGGCATCAATGACTGCTGTCAGACCCGAGAGGCACACCTTGTTGATGGTCACGGCCGGGATGTTCCAGCCCACGCCGGCCGCGATTGCGCTTTGGCGGGCCGGATTCTGTCCGGCACCGGCCTGGAGGACCTGGCCCATGATGACGGCGTCAACCTGTTCGGGCTTTACGCCGCTCGCCGCCAGTGCGGCGCCGATGGCGTGCGCGCCGAGTTCGACGGCGGTGAAGCCCGCCAATTGTCCGTTGAGGCGACCCTGCGGGGTGCGGGAAGCGGCGAGGATGACAACGTCATTGTCGTCAGCGGAGTTGCTCATGGTCTCTCTTCCGGTCCGGGAATGGTGTAGCAAGGCTATCGCGGTGTTTGTGACTAACCGTTAAACGATCCTGCCCGCCCGCGCATTCCGGGTGGCCGGGACTTCCTTCATTCGGTGCCTGCGGCAACGGTGCTTGCAATCACGGACGATCTGGGGTAGACAGGAAGGCTGCTTTGCCGTATTGTAGATATTTGCGTCTTCCCTGTTAACCTTCAGCCTTCATATAGCGGTGGGCTTTACCTCTCAGCTGCGTCATTGACGTGCCGTTCCGAAACGTGCACAACCATGCGCAGACTGGGTCCGGGTCATATAGCGGAACCGGATTAAGTATCCTGCGGAGCACTCTGCAGAATGCAAACGGGGGAGATCTGAAAACGCCTGAAGGTCTGTGGAAGGATCCCTCTTGGTCGCCTCGAGCACCTCTAATAACGAAACCGCTAACACGGCAAGCACCGATGGTGCCACCCGTCGCCTCTCATTCGCAAAGATTCACGAACCCCTTGATGTTCCGAATCTTCTCGCCCTGCAGACGGACAGCTTTGACTGGCTCGTCGGAAACGAACGCTGGCAGGCGCGGGTAGCGAAGGCTGTCGAGGAGGGCGACCTCAGCGTCGCCACCACCTCCGGACTTGCCGACATCTTCGAAGAGATCTCCCCTATCGAGGACTTCCAGGGCACCATGTCCCTGAGCTTCTCCGAGCCGGAGTTCGCTGACCCGAAGTACACCATGGCCGAATGCAAAGACCGTGACGCCACCTACTCGGCCCCGCTGTATGTCAAGGCCGAGTTCATGAACAACAACACGGGCGAAATCAAGCAGCAGACCGTGTTCATGGGCGACTTCCCCCTCATGACTGAGAAGGGAACGTTCGTCGTCAACGGCACCGAGCGTGTCGTTGTCTCCCAGTTGGTCCGTTCGCCGGGCGCCTACTTCGAGCGCACTGCAGACAAGACCAGTGACAAGGACATCTTCACTGCGAAGATCATCCCGTCCCGCGGTGCCTGGTTCGAACTCGAAATCGACAAGCGCGACCAGGTGGGCGTACGCCTTGACCGCAAGCGCAAGCAGTCGGTCACGGTTCTCCTGAAGGCCCTCGGCTGGACCGAAGGCCAGATCCTGGAAGAGTTCGGCCAGTACGACTCCATGCGCGCAACGCTGGAGAAGGACGCCACCGAGACCCGCGAAGACGCGCTTCTGGACATCTACCGCAAGCTGCGTCCGGGCGAGCCGCCCACAGTCGAGGCTGCCCAGTCCCTGCTGGACAACCTGTACTTCAACGCCAAGCGCTACGATCTTGCCAAGGTTGGCCGTTACAAGATCAACCGCAAGCTCGGCATCGACCGCTCCCTTGGTGACAAGGAAGCTTCGGTCCTGCACGTTGAAGACATCGTTGCCATGATCAAGTTCCTTGTTGCGCTCCACGCCGGCGAGAAGACCATCATGGGCAAGCGCGACGGCGAAGACCACGAGCTCCGCGTCGACATCGATGACATTGACCACTTCGGCAACCGTCGCATCCGCGCCGTCGGCGAACTGATCGAGAACCAGGTCCGCACCGGTCTTTCCCGTATGGAACGCGTCGTCCGCGAACGCATGACCACGCAGGACGTCGAGGCCATCACGCCGCAGACGCTGATCAACATCCGTCCCGTTGTGGCAGCCATCAAGGAGTTCTTCGGAACCTCCCAGCTGTCGCAGTTCATGGACCAGAACAACCCGCTCTCGGGTCTGACCCACAAGCGTCGTCTGTCGGCACTTGGCCCGGGTGGTCTGTCCCGTGACCGCGCAGGCATGGAAGTCCGTGACGTTCACCCGTCCCACTACGGACGTATGTGCCCCATCGAAACTCCTGAAGGCCCGAACATTGGTCTGATCGGTTCGTTGGCTTCCTACGGCCGCATCAACCCGTTCGGCTTCATCGAGACCCCTTACCGCTTGGTTTCCAACGGTGTTGTCTCGGACGAGGTCCAGTACCTCACGGCCGATGACGAAGCCGAGGTCCTGATCGCACAGGCCAACGCTCCGCTGGATGCCGACAAGAAGTTCTCCGAAGAGACCGTTCTTGTCCGTGCCCGTGGTGGTGGAGGCGAGCCCGTCCTGGTTCCCGCTGCAGACGTTCAGTTCATGGACGTTTCCCCGCGCCAGATGGTGTCCGTGGCAACGGCATTGATCCCGTTCCTCGAGCATGACGATGCCAACCGTGCACTCATGGGTGCCAACATGCAGCGCCAGGCTGTGCCGCTGGTCCGTTCCGAGGCTCCTTTTGTGGGCACCGGCATGGAACGTGCAGCAGCCGTCGACGCCGGTGACGTTGTCATTGCGAAGAAGGCCGGTGTGGTCACCGAGGTTTCCGCTGAACTCGTTGTCATGATCAACGACGACGGCACCGAGACCAACTACCGCATCAACAAGTTCGCCCGTTCCAACCAGGGCAACTGCTACAACCACCGTGTCCTGGTCAACGAAGGCCAGCGCCTGGAGGTTGGCGGCATCATCGCTGACGGTCCCGCAACGGACCAGGGTGAGCTTGCCCTCGGTAAGAACCTGCTCGTGGCATTCATGTCATGGGAAGGCCACAACTTCGAGGACGCCATCATCCTGTCCCAGCGCATTGTTGCTGAGGACGTCCTTTCCTCCATCCACATCGAGGAGCACGAAATCGATGCCCGCGACACCAAGCTTGGTGCCGAGGAAATCACCCGTGACATCCCGAACGTGTCCGAGGAAGTCCTGGCAGGCCTGGACGAGCGCGGCATCATCCACATCGGTGCCGAGGTTGAAGCAGGCGACATCCTGGTAGGCAAGGTCACCCCCAAGGGTGAAACCGAGCTGACCCCGGAAGAGCGGCTCCTCCGCGCCATCTTCGGTGAGAAGTCCCGCGAAGTCCGCGATACCTCGCTGAAGGTTCCCCACGGCGAGTCCGGTACGGTCATCGGCGTTCGCGTCTTCGACCGCGACAACGACGACGAGCTGCCCCCGGGCGTGAACCAGCTGGTCCGCGTCTACGTTGCAGCCAAGCGCAAGATCACCGACGGCGACAAGCTCGCCGGCCGTCACGGCAACAAGGGTGTTATCTCCAAGATCCTCCCGATCGAGGACATGCCCTTCCTTGCAGACGGTACCCCGGTGGACATCGTCCTGAACCCGCTTGGTGTTCCGGGACGAATGAACGTTGGCCAGGTCCTGGAAACCCACCTCGGTTGGGTTGCCAAGACCGGTTGGAAGATCGAAGGCGAGCCGGAGTGGGTCAAGAACCTCCCGAACCTGCCCCGTGAAACCGGCCAGACCACCGTTGCCACCCCGGTGTTCGATGGCGCCCGCGAAGAAGAAATCACGGGCCTGCTTGACTCCACCAACGTGACCCGCGATGGCGACCGTCTGATCGACTCCTCCGGCAAGACCCGTCTGTTCGACGGCCGCTCCGGCGAGCCGTTCCCGGACCCGATCTCCGTCGGTTACATGTACATCCTGAAGCTCCACCACCTGGTGGACGACAAGATCCACGCGCGCTCCACCGGCCCGTACTCCATGATCACGCAGCAGCCGCTGGGTGGTAAGGCTCAGTTCGGTGGCCAGCGCTTCGGTGAAATGGAAGTGTGGGCGCTCGAAGCTTACGGTGCCGCCTACACGCTTCAGGAACTCCTCACGATCAAGTCGGATGACATCCATGGTCGTGTGAAGGTCTACGAAGCCATCGTCAAGGGCGAGAACATCCCTGAGCCTGGCGTTCCCGAGTCCTTCAAGGTCTTGATCAAGGAAATGCAGTCGTTGTGCCTGAACGTGGAAGTTCTTTCCACCGACGGAACCACGATCGAAATGCGTGACTCTGATGACGCAGTCTTCACGGCTGCGGAAGAACTGGGCATCGATCTGTCTCGCGCAGAGCCCAGTTCCGTAGAAGAGGTCTAGCAGCCGTTCCGGCGGGCACCACTTTGTGGCTGCCCGCCGGGACAGCTCCCTCTTCCCGTAACCAAGACTTCAGAATTTAGAGAACAAGAGAGAACAGGGACCATATGTCCAGCGAATCCTCCTTCGGCCTCATGCAGATCGGCCTCGCCACCGCGGAAGACATCCGTGGCTGGTCTTACGGTGAGGTCAAGAAGCCGGAAACCATCAACTACCGCACGCTCAAGCCTGAGAAGGACGGCCTCTTCTGCGAGAAGATCTTCGGCCCGTCCCGCGACTGGGAATGCTACTGCGGCAAGTACAAGCGCGTGCGCTTCAAGGGCATCATTTGCGAGCGTTGTGGCGTCGAAGTCACCCGCGCCAAGGTGCGTCGTGAGCGCATGGGCCACATCGAACTGGCCGCGCCTGTAACCCACATCTGGTACTTCAAGGGCGTTCCCTCGCGCTTGGGCTACCTCTTGGACCTGGCACCGAAGGACCTTGAGAAGGTCATCTACTTCGCTGCCTACATGATCACCAGCGTTGACACCGAAAGCCGTCACGCCGAACTGCCGAACCTCCAGGTTGAGCACGACCTCGAGAAGAAGCAGATGATCGACAACCGCGACAGCGACATCGCCACGATCGCCCGCGACCTTGAAGACGAGCTTGCCCGTCTCGAAGGCGAGGGCGCCAAGGCTGCCGACAAGAAGAAGGCCCGCGACTCCGCCGACCGCCAGATGGCGAACGTCCGTAAGCGTGCCGACGCCGATATCGAGCGCCTTGAGCAGGTCTGGGACCGCTTCAAGAACCTCAAGGTCGCCGACCTTGAAGGCGACGAGGGCCTGTACCGCGAACTGCGCGACCGCTACGGTCTGTACTTCGAGGGCTCCATGGGCGCCGAGGCAATCAAGAAGCGCCTCGAAACCTTTGACATGCAGGCTGAGGCCGAGTCCCTGCGCGACACCATCCAGAACGGCAAGGGCCAGCGCAAGACGCGTGCCCTGAAGCGCCTGAAGGTTGTCAACGCATTCCTGACCACCAACAACAGCCCCCTGGGCATGGTTCTGGACGCCGTCCCGGTGATCCCGCCGGAACTGCGCCCGATGGTCCAGCTGGATGGTGGCCGCTTCGCGACCTCCGACCTCAACGACCTCTACCGTCGTGTGATCAACCGCAACAACCGCCTCAAGCGACTGCTTGACCTGGGTGCTCCGGAGATCATCGTCAACAACGAGAAGCGCATGCTTCAGGAAGCTGTTGACAGCCTCTTCGATAACGGCCGTCGTGGCCGCCCCGTCACGGGTCCGGGCAACCGTCCCCTGAAGTCCCTGAGCGACATGCTCAAGGGCAAGCAGGGCCGCTTCCGCCAGAACCTGCTCGGCAAGCGCGTCGACTACTCCGGCCGTTCGGTCATCGTTGTCGGTCCGCAGCTGAAGCTGCACCAGTGTGGTCTGCCCAAGCAGATGGCCCTGGAGCTCTTCAAGCCGTTCGTGATGAAGCGCCTGGTTGACCTCAACCACGCCCAGAACATCAAGTCGGCGAAGCGCATGGTTGAGCGTTACCGTCCGCAGGTCTGGGACGTGCTGGAAGAGATCATCACCGAACACCCGGTGCTGCTCAACCGTGCACCTACCCTGCACCGCCTCGGCATCCAGGCCTTCGAACCGCAGCTTGTGGAAGGCAAGGCAATCCAGCTTCACCCGCTGGTTTGTGGCGCCTTCAACGCTGACTTCGACGGCGACCAGATGGCAGTCCACCTGCCGCTGAGCCCGGAAGCCCAGGCCGAAGCACGCATCCTGATGCTGTCCTCGAACAACATCCTGAAGCCGTCCGATGGCCGCCCGGTGACCCTGCCTTCGCAGGATATGATCATCGGTCTCTACCACCTGACCACCAAGCGTGTCGGTTCTGCCGGCGAAGGCCGTATCTTCTCCTCGGTTTCGGAAGCAATCATGGCGTACGACGCCCGTGAGCTGCACCTGAACTCCCAGGTCAAGATCCGCCTGGACGACTTCGTGCCGTACGCAGGTTGGGAAGCTCCGGAAGGTTGGGAGCCCGGTCAGCCGGCTCTCGTTGAAACCTCCCTCGGCCAGGTCATCTTCAACCAGACGCTGCCTGAGGATTACCCGTGGGTTGAGGCTGTTGCCGACAAGGGCGAACTGTCCCGGATCGTCAACGACCTTGCAGAGCGCTACCCGAAGGTTGTTACGGCGGCAACGCTGGATAACCTGAAGGATGCCGGTTTCTACTGGGCCACCCGTTCGGGTGTCACTGTGGCAATCTCCGACATCGAGGTGCCGACTTCCAAGCCCGCCATCCTGGCTGGTTACGAGAACATGGCTGCCAAGATCCAGGGCCAGTACGACAAGGGCCTGATCGACGACGACGAGCGTCGCCAGGAACTGATCGAGATCTGGAACAAGGCAACCAACGAGATCGCCCAGGCGATGCGCGACAGCCTGTCCCCGATGAACACCATCAACCGCATGGTGTCCTCCGGTGCACGTGGTAACTGGATGCAGGTCCGCCAGATCGCGGGTATCCGTGGTCTTGTGGCCAACCCGAAGGGTGAGATCATTCCTCGCCCGATCAAGTCCTCCTACCGTGAGGGCCTGTCGGTTCTGGAATACTTCATCGCCACGCACGGTGCCCGTAAGGGTCTGGCCGATACCGCTCTGCGTACCGCCAACTCGGGTTACCTGACCCGTCGTCTGGTGGACGTTTCGCAGGACGTCATCGTCCGTGAAGAGGACTGTGGTACTGAGCGCGGTCTGGTCACCCCGATCGCCGTGCCGGATTCCAACGGTGAGCTCGTCCTGGACGAGAACGTCGAGAACAGCGCCTACGCACGTACGCTGGCTGTCGACGTCGTCGATGCCCAGGGCAACGTCCTGGCTGCCGGCGGCACCGACTGCGGCGACGTCGTCATCGACCAGCTGCTGGCTGCAGGCATCACCGAGGTCAAGGTCCGCTCCGTACTCACCTGTGAGTCCAAGGTCGGCACCTGCGCGCTCTGCTACGGCCGTTCATTGGCCACCGGCAAGACCGTTGACATCGGCGAGGCTGTTGGCATCATCGCCGCGCAGTCCATCGGTGAACCCGGTACCCAGCTGACCATGCGTACGTTCCACACCGGTGGTGCTGTTTCCGCCGGTGGTGGCGACGACATCACCCAGGGTCTGCCCCGTATCCAGGAGCTTTTCGAAGCCCGTACTCCGAAGGGTGTCGCACCGATTGCTGAAGCAGCCGGCCGCATCACCATCGAAGAGTCCGAGCGCCAGATGCGCCTGGTCATCACTCCGGACGATGGTTCCGAAGAGATCGCCTACCCGGTGCTGCGCCGTTCCCGCCTCCTCATCGAGGATGGCGAGCACGTCAGCGTCGGCCAGAAGCTGATCAACGGTCCGGTGGACCCGAAGCAGGTTCTGCGCATCATGGGCCCGCGTGCCGCACAGAAGTTCCTCGTGGACGAAGTGCAGGGCGTTTACCGCAGCCAGGGTATTGGTATCCACGACAAGCACGTCGAGGTTATCGTCCGCCAGATGCTGCGCCGCGTGACCGTCATCGAGTCCGGCGACTCCGACTTGCTCCCCGGTGAGCTTGCAGAGCGCGCCCGCTTCGAAGACGAGAACCGCCGCGTCGTGTCCGAGGGCAAGTCCCCGGCTTCGGGTCGTCCGGAACTCATGGGTATCACCAAGGCTTCCTTGGCTACCGAGTCCTGGCTGTCGGCAGCTTCCTTCCAGGAGACCACCCGCGTCCTGACGCAGGCGGCCATGGAAGGCAAGAGCGATCCTCTGCTCGGCCTGAAGGAAAACGTCATCATCGGTAAGCTCATCCCGGCTGGTACGGGTCTGCCCCGCTACACAGAGGTCACTGTGGAGCCGACGGAAGAAGCAAAGGCAAGCCTGTTCACGGGCCCCAGCGCTTTCACCGACTTCTCCTATGACGCCCTGGGTGGCGACGGCGCTCCCGAGTTCCACGCCATCCCGCTGGATGACTACGATCTCGGCAACGACTTCCGCTAGAAGCGGCAGTCGGCGTTATGACGGTCAGGCCCCGCACTTTCGAGTGCGGGGCCTGGCCCGTTAACGTCGCTTTTCCCCGGGTACCCGGGGGAGCGGGGCGACGACGGCGGCAGTCACCTGCCGCCGTCGTCCTCCATACACCCGATTAAGGCTCCAGATCAAGCCGTGCTAGACTTTCTGTAATTGTTCTGTGTGGCAGTGGATGAAGGCCGCCGCAGCATCATTTTGGTTTTGTTCTCATGGTGCTGGGTGGAGCCTGTTTCCGGGTTGCGGGCAACATGCGCAACGAATGCCGCACTTTTGCACGCCTACCGGAGTTTCGGCCGGCTGCACGAGCAACGCCAAAGTTCCCACGTTTACACCGGCTGGCGCCTGTGTGTGGGGGCAGAGATCAAACAACGGAGAACACGAAAGTGCCTACGATTAACCAGCTGGTCCGCAAGGGCCGCACGCCGAAGGTCTCCAAGACCAAGGCTCCCGCGCTGAAGGGCAGCCCGATGCGTCGCGGTGTTTGCACCCGCGTTTACACCACCACCCCCAAGAAGCCGAACTCGGCTCTCCGTAAGGTGGCACGTGTGCGCCTCAACGGTGGCGTGGAAGTTACCGCTTACATCCCCGGTGTTGGCCACAACCTCCAGGAGCACTCCATCGTGCTCGTCCGTGGTGGTCGTGTGAAGGACCTTCCGGGTGTCCGCTACAAGATCGTCCGCGGCGCACTCGACACCCAGGGTGTCAAGAACCGCAAGCAGGCCCGCAGCCGTTACGGCGCAAAGATGGAGAAGAAGTAATATGCCTCGCAAGGGTCCGGCCCCGAAGCGGCCGCTAGTTTCCGATCCCGTTTACGGCTCCCCGTTGGTCACTCAGCTGATCAACAAGGTTCTGGTTGACGGCAAGAAGTCCACCGCAGAGCGCATCGTTTACGGCGCACTCGAAGGTGCACGTGCCAAGTCCGGCGGCGACCCCGTTGCCGCTCTCAAGAAGGCCATGGACAACGTCAAGCCTTCCCTCGAGGTGCGTTCACGCCGCGTTGGTGGCGCCACCTACCAGGTTCCGGTTGAGGTCAAGCCGGGCCGCTCCACCGCCCTCGCTCTGCGTTGGCTCGTGGGCTACTCCAAGGCCCGCCGGGAGAAGACCATGACCGAGCGCCTCCAGAACGAAATCCTGGATGCCTCCAACGGTCTCGGTGCCGCTGTCAAGCGTCGCGAAGACACCCACAAGATGGCCGAGTCGAACAAGGCCTTCGCACACTACCGCTGGTAAAACTTCCCGAACGCCGCCGGCTCCACCGAGCCGGCGGCGGACGTGTAGTCCATCCGAAAGGGAGACCCCGTGGCACAGGACGTGCTTACCGACCTTAACAAGGTCCGCAATATCGGCATCATGGCCCACATCGATGCCGGCAAGACCACCACTACCGAGCGCATCCTGTTCTACACGGGTGTGAACCACAAGATCGGCGAGACGCACGACGGCGCCTCGACGACTGACTGGATGGAACAGGAAAAGGAACGCGGCATCACCATCACGTCTGCCGCCGTGACTTGCTTCTGGAACCAGAACCAGATCAACATCATCGATACCCCGGGCCACGTGGACTTCACGGTCGAGGTTGAGCGCTCCCTGCGTGTCCTCGACGGCGCAGTCGCAGTGTTCGACGGCAAGGAAGGCGTGGAGCCGCAGTCCGAGACTGTTTGGCGCCAGGCTGACAAGTACAACGTTCCGCGTATCTGCTTCGTCAACAAGATGGACAAGCTGGGTGCCGACTTCTACTTCACCGTAGACACCATCATTTCCCGCCTTGGTGCCAAGCCGCTGGTCATGCAGCTGCCGATCGGTGCCGAGAACGACTTCATCGGTGTGGTTGACCTCCTCGAAATGCGCGCCCTGGTTTGGCCTGGCGACGCAAAGGGTGACGTCACCATGGGCGCTTCCTACGAAGTGCAGGAAATCCCGGCGGACCTCCAGGCCAAGGCCGAAGAGTACCGCGCACAGCTCGTTGAGACTGTGGCCGAGGCTTCCGAAGAACTCATGGAGAAGTACCTCGAAGGTGAAGAACTCACCCTTGAGGAACTCAAGGCCGGCATCCGCAAGATGACCATCAACTCCGAGCTCTACCCCGTGTTCTGTGGCTCTGCCTTCAAGAACCGCGGTGTACAGCCGATGCTTGACGCTGTTGTCGACTACCTGCCGAACCCGCTCGACGTCCCGCCGATGATCGGTCACGATCCCCGCGACGAAGAGAAGGAACTGACCCGCAAGCCGTCTGCAGACGAGCCGTTCTCGGCCCTCGCCTTCAAGATTGCTGCGCACCCGTTCTTCGGCCAGCTGACCTTCGTCCGCGTGTACTCCGGTCACGTTGAGGCCGGCGCCCAGGTGGTTAACTCCACCAAGGGCAAGAAGGAACGTATCGGCAAGCTGTTCCAGATGCACGCCAACAAGGAAATGCCTGTTGAAGGCGCTACCGCGGGCCACATCTACGCAGCCATCGGTCTGAAGGACACCACCACGGGTGACACCCTGTGTGATGCCAACAACCAGATCGTCCTCGAGTCCATGAGCTTCCCGGAGCCCGTGATCTCGGTTGCCATCGAGCCCAACACCAAGGGTGACCAGGAGAAGCTCTCCACGGCCATCCAGAAGCTCTCCGCCGAGGACCCGACCTTCCAGGTCTCCCTCAACGAAGACACGGGCCAGACCATCATCGCCGGCATGGGCGAGCTCCACCTGGACATCCTGGTGGACCRCATGCGCCGCGAATTCAAGGTCGAGGCAAACGTCGGCAAGCCGCAGGTTGCTTACCGCGAAACCATCAAGCGCGCAGTCGAGCGTCATGACTACACGCACAAGAAGCAGACCGGTGGTTCGGGTCAGTTCGCAAAGATCCAGATTGCGATCGAACCGATGGACACCTCTTCGGGCGAACTGTACGAGTTCGAGAACAAGGTCACTGGTGGCCGCGTTCCGCGCGAATACATCCCGTCTGTCGACGCCGGTATCCAGGATGCACTGAACGACGGCGTCCTGGCCGGTTACCCGGTTGTCGGCATCAAGGCCACGCTGATCGACGGCGCGTCCCACGATGTTGACTCCTCGGAAATGGCGTTCAAGATCGCCGGACGTATGGCTTTCAAGGAAGCCGCACGCAAGGCGAACCCTGTTCTGCTTGAACCGCTGATGGATGTTGAGGTCCGCACACCTGAGGAATACATGGGTGATGTTATTGGTGACCTGAACGCCCGCCGTGGCCAGATGCAGTCCATGGAGGACGCAGCAGGTGTGAAGGTTATCCGTGCACACGTTCCGCTGTCCGGCATGTTCGGCTACATCGGTGACCTGCGGTCCAAGACCCAGGGTCGCGCCGTGTACTCCATGACGTTCAACAGCTACGCGGAGGTCCCGAAGGCAGTAGCCGACGAGATCATCCAGAAAACCCGCGGCGAGTAATCTCCCGGTAACGGATGCAATTCCGGTATCGGGAAGGCATCTAAGCGCTTGAGGCGGGGCTGTGGCGAGAGCCGCAGCCCGGCCCCTGCGCAAACAGGCTCTAGGAACTATCATTGGTTCCTGAATCTGCAATTTCACCAAAACCAAGCCCCCAAGTAGACTTGCTAAAGTTTCTGCCGCGAAAAGCGCGGCCGAGGAGCACTTCACTTGAAATCGTTCTAGGAGGAACCTGTGGCAAAGGCAAAGTTCGAGCGGACTAAGCCGCACGTCAACATCGGCACCATTGGTCACGTTGACCACGGTAAGACGACGCTGACTGCCGCCATTTCCAAGGTGCTGTACGACCAGTACCCGGATCTCAACGAGCAGCGCGACTTCGCGTCGATCGACTCCGCTCCGGAAGAGCGCCAGCGCGGTATTACCATCAACATCTCCCACGTGGAGTACCAGACCGAGAAGCGCCACTACGCACACGTAGACGCCCCCGGTCACGCTGACTACATCAAGAACATGATCACCGGTGCTGCCCAGATGGACGGCGCAATCCTCGTGGTTGCTGCAACCGATGGTCCGATGGCTCAGACCCGTGAGCACGTTCTGCTCGCCCGCCAGGTTGGTGTTCCCTACCTGCTGGTCGCACTGAACAAGTCCGACATGGTTGATGACGAAGAACTCCTCGACCTCGTCGAAATGGAAGTTCGTGAGCTCCTGAGCTCGCAGGGCTTCGATGGCGATGAGGCTCCGGTTGTTCGCGTTTCCGGTCTCAAGGCTCTGGAAGGCGACCCGGTTTGGGTCAAGTCCGTCCAGGACCTGATGGCAGCTGTCGACGAGTCCGTTCCGGACCCCGTACGTGACCGCGACAAGCCGTTCCTGATGCCGATCGAAGACGTCTTCACGATCACCGGTCGTGGAACCGTTGTTACGGGCCGCGCCGAGCGTGGAACCCTCGCCATCAACTCCGAGGTCGAGATCGTTGGCATCCGCCCGATCCAGAAGACCACGGTTACCGGTATCGAGATGTTCCACAAGCAGCTCGACGAAGCATGGGCCGGCGAGAACTGTGGCCTCCTGCTCCGCGGTCTCAAGCGCGACGATGTCGAGCGTGGCCAGGTTGTCGTCAAGCCGGGTTCCATCACCCCGCACACCGACTTCGAGGCAAACGTCTACATCCTTTCCAAGGACGAAGGCGGACGTCACAACCCGTTCTACTCCAACTACCGCCCGCAGTTCTACTTCCGTACCACGGACGTAACCGGCGTTATCACCCTGCCGGAAGGCACGGAAATGGTTATGCCTGGCGACAACACTGAGATGACTGTTGCGCTCATCCAGCCGATCGCTATGGAAGAGGGCCTCGGCTTCGCTATCCGCGAAGGCGGCCGCACCGTTGGTTCGGGACGTGTCACCAAGATCATCAAGTAGTCACTGCTTGTAGATCGGTGATCTCCCGGCCCAGCCGGTAGTTTGCTCGGAAGAACCCCACCGCTTCTGTGGTGGGGTTCTTCTTTGCTATTATTTATCTATCGAATGGATAAAACGCTGGTTGACGCCCTATGCCAGTGATACCGAGGAGTCGCAATGAACGCCCTGCTGATCGTGATGCTTCTTGCCATAGCCGGGGTGGTCGGCAATGCATTGGGCCGGAGCCAAGGGCGCCGGGCGGCGCTTCGCGATGGCACCCGCCCCGGGATGCCGAGCGCCCAGTACCAGGCGGGCTACCTGGCCGGACATATGGCAGGTTGGCGTGACGCCGAGGCCAAGCGCCAAGGGAGCAGTGCACAGCCACCGGCACAGCCTGCGCCTGCCGCTGTCCTGCCCACGAGCCAGGGGACTGTTGCACCCCAGCGCGTCCCTGTGCCGTTCCCACCCGGGCGCCCTTCATATGCAGGGCCAGCGCCCGTACATCAGCGGCCGGCCCAGACGGCAGGAGCCCCGGTGCAGGGTCCGCCACCGGTGCAGGGGCCGCCACCGGTGCAGGGACCACCGCCGGTGCGGGAGTCGCCCGCAGAGGTAGCGGCGAGGAAAGCCCGCCGCGACCAACAGAACATCAACATCACCCTCTATGTCGCCAGCCTCCTGTTGGTGGCCGCGGGGGCCCTGTTTGTAGGAACCAGCCTTCCGGAACTGTTCCGTTTCGCGGGGATCTGGTTCATCACGGCGTTGTTCTACGTCTCGGGATTGGTTATCCATGCGAAGATCCCGCGACTTCGGCCGGCGGCCACGGCCTTCGTGGGGACCGGACTCGCCCTCATTCCCGTTACCGGCCTTGCCATGTACAACTTCGTTCTGCACAACGGCCCCGCTGCCTGGCTGGCCACCTCATTGCTGGGGACCGCGGTCTATGCGTATACGGCGGTCAAGCTGGACAACAAGATCCTGGCCTACTTGTCGATCAGTTTCGTTGTCTCCACCGCATGGTCGGGAGTCTCCATCCTTGGCGGTGCGCTGGTGTGGTATTTTACTGCGCTCATCGGTGTTGCCATCGTCCTGACATTGGGTGCGTTGCTTCGTCCACGTTGGATTCCTCCGCTTTACGTGCGCCCCCTGATGGTGCTGCACCCCTATGTTGTTCCGCTGGTGGCCCTGGCAGTGACCTGCACGCCGCACCTTTTGTCCCACGGTGAGTATGCCCTGGTGATGCTGATGTGTGGTTGCTACTTCACAGTGATGGTCCTGGTGCCCCGCGCCCGGTACAGGCTTCAACACTTCTATGCGGCCAGGGCGGCGCTGACCCTGTCCCTCCTGGGTCTGGTGTGGGATGCCACAGCCGACGTCAGCGCAGTGCTGCTGGCGGCGGTGCTCTGCCTCGGCGTCCAGTCACTGGGGGTTGCGTTCGGTGGCGCCATGCTGGCTCCCCGCCTGCGATGGAATGACGCGGTGTCGTGCTGGGGCCTGCAACTGGCGGCCGCTGCCGTACTGACGGCGGCTCTGGGCTTCGGCAACTTCGATCTCCCCGTCCAGATGCCCCTGTACGTGAGCATGCTGACCTCCATGGTGTTGGGTTGGAGGCTTGCCAGGGGTCCGGTGCCCGCCGCCGCTGTCCTTTTTGCGCCAGCTGCCGTCGCGGGGACCGGCCTCGTCTTCGCAGTCCTGTTGGGGGCACTGCCGGTTGCCGTGCTCTTGGCAGCGGCTGGTTCCTACTGGCTTCTGACCGCTTTGCTTCGACCAGCAGCCAACCGTCAGCACTTGGTCCTGGCTGGCCGGATAGCACTGACCGCGGCCGTCCCCAGTACTGTGGCAGCCATCTTTGAGCACAGCCAGGAAAGGGCTGCCTACACCCTGCTGGCGCTTATTGCTGCGGCGGCCGTTCAGGAACTTGGCAGTGCAATAATGAGGCGGCGCGGTGTCCGGCTTGTGGCACCGCAGGCAACTGCAGCTGTGTTCGGGGGCGTCGCGATGGCCACGCTCCTGCTGCTGCCCTTCGTTGACCACGCCGCGGGGCGTCCGAGTGTTTCGGTGGCGGTTCTTTTGGTCCTGGCCGCGGGGCTGGCCTCCGGAATGCTGCTTTTGCCCTCGGGAGAGGGCGTCGGAACCGGCCGGGAGACGTGGACGCCAACCGTCGGGGAGGTGCTGGCCCCCGCCACCGCCATCGTTGCCGGTGCCGTAGCCGCCGCTGCTGTATCGCTCACATTGGCGAACTTGGTGCTCCTGGTAACAACCGCATACTTCGGCGCTACCGCGCTGCGGGTCCGGTCGGCGAATCCTCGCCAAGGGTACTGGTGGCTTGCACGCGCGGCCGGAACCTTGCTGATGGCCTCTGCCTATGTGGACGCGCTGCGTGGTGGGTGGAACCTGCAGATCGCGGGGGAGACCCCTGGCGTTCCGCTTGTCGTAGCAGTTGCTGCAGCATTGCAGTTGGCATTCCCCCTGACAGGCCGGTTCCAGCAAAGGTTCCCGCGGGCTTCCGTGGTGGACGCAGCGGTGACGGTCGCGGTCATGGCGGGAGCCACCACAGCATTGTCGTTTGCTGTGGCAGCGGGAGGGTGGTTGCCCAGGGACAGTTGGCAAGCAGGGGTGGCAGCCGTCGCCACCGCTTTCGCTGCGGCGGCGTGCACCGTGGCCCTGCGTGGTCGCGCTGGCGCCTGGATTTTTGCTCCGGCAGCGTTGGCACTGCTTTTGCCGCTTCGGCTCGGGCACGTCCGCGACGTCGAGATCCTCCTGGGCGTCTTTGCCGGCTGCAGCGCCGTCATGATGGGCCTGGCCCGGGAATCCCGCATACGTGGCGCCTATCTGCTGGGGCTTCGGATTCTCGGGGTGTCCCTCATCACCGTAGTGGTGGCGGACGCTACGGACTCGTCGGCTGCTGTGACCATCGTGCTGGCCCTGCTTCTGCTGCTCCAGCACCTTGTGACCTTGTATCTGCGTCACCGCCACGTTGATGTTGCCTTCCAACAACCGACGACGTGGGCCGCCTTGGGTTCGCAACTGTTGCTTCCTTTGGCCTACTTGGCGTCCGGGAATTACGACGGCGGTGGCCGGTGGGTGGTTATGGCCTGCTTGGTCATCGTCCCGGCAGCGGTGGCTATCGCCTGGCGGTTCCTTGGGCTCCGTGGAGCCCAATACCTGGGTGCCGCCGCTGTCGGGGTCCTGGTACTGGTTTCGGGGCCGGCGCTTCGATTCCCTTCTTATACGTGGCTGGCCCAGCCGCTCTTGAATGGGTCGCAGGTGCCCGTGGCCTTGTTCGGACTCGCTGCTTGCCTGGTTGTCTTCCGGATTGCCTTCCCGCCGCGGATCCAAAAGCCTGGTTCGACGACCCTGATCGCGGCGGAGCGCTGGTTCTGGTTGGCGTCGTCGCTGGCCTTCGTTCTCGTCGGCGGCGTGCTGACCTTGCGCATTGACTACGCCCTGACCGGGTTGTCGGTGCTGACACTGGCCGGCGTCCTGTTCGCTGCTTCCCACGTGGAACGCCTGCCTCGTCTCTACGCTGCGGCCGCACCAGCGGCCCTGTTCGGTGCGGTACCCGCCGTCGAGGGCTTGCTCCGCAACCTGCCGTCGGACGTGTGGTCCCACTACGCCGTCTGGCTCCTGGGCGCCGGAGGTACGGCAGCCGGCTTGTACGCGGCGAAGGTCTTTGGCCCGCCTTCGATTCGCCGTCAGCTATGGCGCCAGAGATCCCTGGCCGGCACCGCGGTCGCCGGCCTGGCGACCGCGGCGGTGGCGGGTATGATCCACGACGAGACTGCCCTGATGGCCTTCGTAGTGGTGTTGGCTGCGGGCGCAGTGGTGGTGGCTGAAGTTCCCCGAGGGAAATGGCTGGCCGGAGAAGTTGCCGGGGTGATAGCCGTGGCTGCCCTGCAGCGGGCTTTGCTGTTCGTTGGTGGTGCCAGCCCCGACTGGTTCTGGACTGCCCAGTGGTACGTCGTGGCAGCTGCTGTTTTGGCAGGACTGCGCTACATCAGGGGACAGCGCGGGGAAGGCCTGCTGCGCCTGTGCATCGGAGCCGGGATCCTGTCCCTGACATCCGCGGGCACCATCTTCGGTGGAAGCTCCGGGCAGCAACTCTATGTACTTGTGGCACACGTGGTGCTGCTCGCCGTGGGACTTGTCGTAGCCGAGCGCCTGCTGGTGGCTTGGGGGGCCATCGGCGTGGTGCTGAGCATCATGTGGGCGCTTCGCACCTATGCCTTCGCAATGCTGGCCCTGGTAGCCGTGGGCCTCATTGTGCTTGCGGTGTGGCGCTTGAACCGTAAGCCGCCCGCTGGTCCCCAAGGCCCGGCCGCCGACGATGGTTCGGATGACACGGCGTCCTCGCGGGGCTATGGTGGCGTCCGATAGGGTTGGATTCTACGAAGAGGAGCACGGTGTGGAATTCCTGATTTTCCTGGCAGTGATAGCGGCCATCGGCGGTGGGGTGCTGTGGGGGCGCAAGAACTTCCGGCAAGAGATCGAGCGTGCCAAGCGCATCCGGCGCGCCAACAAGAACCAGTAGCTTCGGGCGGTGACGCCGGCTGCCTGACCAGCGCCCGCGGTCAAACCCGATAGCGATTTAACCGTTCGCGATTTAACCCGGCTGCGCTACTCGTTGCGGCTGCGCGCGCGAGCCAGCGCCCTGAGCCAGTAGAACGATTCCTTCGGGGTCCGTTCCAGGGTTTCAAAGTCCACGTGGACCAGGCCGAACCTCTGCGAGTAGCCCGCTGCCCACTCGAAGTTGTCCAGGAGCGTCCACACGTAATAACCGCGCAGATCCACGCCTTCCGCAGCGCCGCCGGGACCCGTCGCGGTGACGGCGTGGCCCAGATGCTCAGCCAGATACGCGATGCGGTTGGTGTCCGGGACAGGACCGTCGACATGGGCGGGCTCCGGAAAACTCGCGCCGCCCTCCGTGATGAAAATTGGTGGCAGGGCCTCCCCGTACCGCTGCTTCATCTCCTTGAGAACCGTGGCGAGTTGTTCCGGGGCCTCGGGCCAGCCGAAGCCGGTGGTCTCGTACTCTTGGTAGGCGGCAAGGTGGAAAGGGATGTTGGCCATCTCTTCTGCCTGCCCGGTAGGGATCTCGGCAGGCCCCCGCCCGGAAGCCACCTTGATGGGGTAGTAGTAGTTCAAGCCGTAGAAATCCAAGGGCTGGTTAATTGTCTCGAGGTCACCGTCGAGCACGGGACCCAGTGAGCGGAACCAAGGCCACAGGGGAAGCGAAGGCTTGGGGTATTGGCCAAGAAGGACCGCGTCGGCGTAAATGCGGTTCAGTATCAGGTCCAGGGCCTCAGCCATCAGACGGTCCGAGAGCCGGTTGCTGGCCGGCCGCACGGGGGAGTGCATATTGGACAGGCCGATCTTGCCCTTAGCCCCCTCTGCCCTGAGTGCTTTGACTGCCAGGCCATGGCCCAGCAGCTGATGATGGGCTGCAGGCAGGCTRTCGAACAGGAGCTGGCGGCCCGGGGCGTGCGCACCCAATGCGTAACCCTGCAGGGTAACGGAAACGGGCTCGTTCACTGTGACCCAGTGGTCCACCCGGTCGCCGAACCGGCGCGCGGCCACAGCGGCATACTCGGCGAGCCTCTGGGCAGTGTCCCTGTTCATCCAGCCGCCCTCATGCTCAAGGGCCAACGGGGTATCCCAGTGGTACAGGGTGACCATGGGTGAAATGCCGGCGGCCAGGAGCTTGTCCAACAAGCGGTCGTAGAAGTCCAGGCCGCGCTGGTTGACCGCGCCCCGACCGTCGGGTTGGATCCTCGGCCATGACAATGACAAACGGTAGGAATCGACGCCCAGCTCCTGCATCAGGGCTATGTCTTCATCCGCGCGGTTGTAATGGTCGCACGCCACGGTGGGGGAGCCGCCGTCGACGATTGCTCCTGGCTTTTCCGCGAAAGCGTCCCACCCGGACGGGCCGCGTCCATCAGCCGTGAGGGAGCCCTCAATCTGGAAGGCGGCCGCCGCTACCCCTAATGTGAAACCAGGCCGCAGGCGTGCAGCGAGATCTTCCACTGAGCCTGAATCCTGGACGGACATGCCACCATCATCCCCAGTTGGCGGGGGTCGGGCAATGCCCAATGCGGGCCGATTGGCCTTTGCTCCGGATTTCCGCCATACTGGATGAGTTGTTCAAGCGCTTCTTCGTGTCCCGATCCGGATAATGCCGGGTGTCAGGGTCCAGGTTGAAGCCCAAACATAACCCTGAACCCCATGGAATGCGGTCGAGTCTGCGTGGAAATCGCGACACGCCCGACCGCGGGGGTCGGTGCGCCGGCAGGTTGAGGAACCCGGGAATATCCGGATTCAGCTTGTGCGGCGTGTGGTGGTAAAACCTCAAACGCCTCGGCGGCCACATCAACAGGTAAGTAAACAGAGCAGCCCTAACTAGAGCAGCACTAGCTGAAAGAGAGTCAGGCGACATGGCGGGACAAAAAATCCGCATCCGGCTGAAGTCATATGACCACGAGGTCATTGATGTTTCAGCGCGGAAGATCGTTGAGACGGTCACGCGCGCAGGCGCAACGGTAGTCGGCCCGGTGCCGCTGCCCACGGAGAAGAACGTTTACTGCGTTATTCGCTCTCCTCACAAGTACAAGGACAGCCGTGAGCACTTCGAAATGCGTACTCACAAGCGTCTGATCGACATCATCGACCCCACGCCGAAGGCCGTTGACTCGCTTATGCGTCTCGACCTGCCTGCAGACGTGAACATCGAAATCAAGCTCTAGGGAGGTGCTGAGAGACTATGACCGCAACCCGTAACGTAAAGGGCCTGCTGGGCACGAAGCTCGGCATGACCCAGGTCTGGGACGAGAACAACAAGCTCATCCCGGTAACTGTCGTCCAGGCTGACTCCAACGTCATCACGCAGCTGCGCAACGCAGATGTCGATGGCTATGTCGCCGTCCAGATCGGCTACGGCCAGATCGACCCCCGCAAGGTCACCAAGCCGCTGGCTGGTCACTTTGAAAAGGCTGGCGTTACCCCTCGCCGCCACGTCGTCGAACTGCGTACCGCAGACGCCGCATCCTACGAGCTGGGCCAGGAGCTCTCTGTTGAGATCTTCGAAGCCGGCCAGAAGATCGACGTCGTCGGCACCTCCAAGGGTAAGGGCTTCGCCGGTGTTATGAAGCGTCACGGCTTCCACGGCGTTGGCGCTTCCCACGGTGCCCACAAGAACCACCGTAAGCCTGGCTCCATCGGTGGCGCATCCACCCCGAGCCGCGTCTTCAAGGGCCTGAAAATGGCCGGCCGCATGGGCGCCGAGCGTCACACCACGCTGAACCTCACGGTTCACGCTGTTGACGTTGAGAAGTCGCTGCTCCTTATCAAGGGTGCCGTCCCCGGTGCCCGCGGCCAGGTCGTACTCGTACGCACCGCCGTGAAGGGAGCCTAGTTCAATGACTAGCACTGTCAAGGTAGACCTGCCTGCAGAGATCTTCGACGTCCAGACCAACGTGCCGCTGCTGCACCAGGTCGTCGTCGCACAGCTCGCTGCTGCTCGCCAGGGTACTCACAAGACGAAGACCCGCGCCGAGGTTTCCGGTGCAGGTCGCAAGCCGTTCAAGCAGAAGGGCACCGGCCGCGCCCGTCAGGGTTCCATCCGTGCTCCTCACATGACCGGCGGTGGCGTTGTCCACGGTCCGACACCTCGTGACTACAGCCAGCGCACCCCCAAGAAGATGAAGGCTGCTGCACTCCGCGGCGCCCTGTCTGACCGCGCCCGCAACGGACGCATCCACGTCATCGCTGAACTGGTAGCCGGCACCAAGCCGTCCGCCAAGGACGCACTGGCTTCGCTGCGCTCTGTCACTGAGCGCAAGAACCTGCTCGTCGTTATCGAGCGCGCCAACGATGTTGCTGCACTTTCCGTGCGCAACCTCCAGGATGTTCACGTTCTGTACGCAGACCAGCTGAACACCTACGACGTGCTCATCTCCGACGACGTGGTCTTCACAAAGGCTGCTTTCGAGGCGTTCGTCGCTGACAAGGCAAAGAACGAGGAGGCCTCCAAGTGAGCGTAACCACCATCAAGGATCCGCGCGACGTCGTGCTTGCACCCGTCGTTTCGGAAAAGAGCTACGGTCTGATCGACGAAGGCAAGTACACCTTCCTGGTGGACCCTCGCTCGAACAAGACCGAGATCAAGCTGGCCGTAGAGAAGATCTTCTCGGTCAAAGTTGACTCGATCAACACCATCAACCGTGCCGGTAAGCGCAAGCGCACCAAATTCGGCTGGGGACAGCGCAAGAGCACCAAGCGTGCGATTGTCACCCTCAAAGAAGGCACAATCGACATCTTCGGCGGTCCGCTCGCGTAGCGGAGACCACTTTAACGAGGAAATAAATTATGGGAATCCGTAAATACAAGCCGACTACCCCGGGCCGTCGCGGCTCGAGCGTAGCCGACTTTGCTGAAATCACGCGATCGACTCCGGAAAAGTCGTTGCTGCGTCCGCTGCACAAGACCGGCGGCCGTAACAACTCCGGTAAGATCACCACCCGTCACAAGGGTGGTGGGCACAAGCGCCAGTACCGTCTGATCGACTTCCGTCGTCACGACAAGGACGGCATCAACGCCCGCGTTGCCGAAATCGAGTACGACCCGAACCGCACGGCTCGCATCGCACTCCTGCACTACGTTGATGGCACCAAGCGTTACATCATCGCCCCCAACAAGCTGTCCCAGGGTGACTTCGTCGAGGCTGGCCCCGACGCTGACATCAAGCCGGGCAACAACCTGCCGCTGCGCAACATCCCGGTTGGTACCGTAATCCACGCAGTTGAACTGCGTCCGGGTGGCGGCGCCAAGATGGCACGTTCCGCAGGTGCTTCGGTACAGCTCGTTGCCAAGGAAGGCCGTTTCGCCCAGCTGCGTCTGCCCTCCGGTGAAATCCGCAACGTTGACGTGCGCTGCCGCGCAACCGTCGGCGAGGTCGGCAACGCCGAGCAGTCGAACATCAACTGGGGCAAGGCCGGCCGCATGCGCTGGAAGGGCGTTCGCCCGACCGTCCGTGGTGTAGCCATGAACCCGGTTGACCACCCGCACGGTGGTGGTGAAGGTAAGACTTCCGGTGGACGTCACCCGGTTAACCCGAACGGCAAGCCTGAGGGCCGTACCCGCCGTCCGAACAAAGAGAGCGACAAGCTTATTGTTCGTCGCCGCCGTACTGGCAAGAACAAGCGATAGGAGCCTGGACACATGCCACGCAGCCTGAAAAAAGGTCCTTTCGTTGACCAGCACCTCTTTGTGAAGGTCGCACGGGAAAACGATAAGGGCACCAAGAACGTCATCAAGACCTGGTCCCGTCGTTCGATGATCATCCCCGACATGCTCGGGCACACGATCGCCGTACACGACGGACGCAAGCACATCCCGGTGTTTGTCACAGAGTCGATGGTCGGGCACAAGCTCGGCGAATTCGCTCCCACGCGGACATTCCGCGGCCATGTTAAGGACGACCGTAAGGGCAAGCGCCGCTAAGGCGCCTGACTTTACGTCTTAGACGAGAGAAGGAAAGCAATGGAAGCCAAGGCTATTGCGCGTCACATCCGCGTAACGCCTATGAAGGCCCGGCGCGTCGTCAACCTTGTTCGTGGTAAGCAAGCGAATGAGGCTCTGGCAATTCTGAAGTTTGCCCCCCAGGCAGCTTCGGAGCCGGTATTCAAGGTACTTCAGTCGGCAATGGCCAACGCACGTGTCCTCGCGGACCGTGACGGCGTTGCATTCGACGACAGCGACCTGTTCATCAGCGAAGCATTCGTTGATGAAGGCCCGACCATGAAGCGGTTCCAGCCGCGTGCCCAAGGCCGCGCCTACCGCATCAGGAAGCGGACCAGCCACATCACGTTGGTCGTGGCAACCCCCGAGAAAGAGGAGGCTCGCTAAGTGGGACAGAAAGTAAACCCGCACGGGTTCCGACTCGGCATCACCACCGACCACGTTTCGCACTGGTTCGCTGACAGCACCAAGCCCGGACAGCGCTACAAGGACTTCGTCCGCGAGGACATCAAGATCCGTCAGCTCATGTCCACCGGCATGGAGCGCGCCGGCATCGCCAAGGTCGAGATCGAGCGCACCCGTGACCGTGTCCGCGTGGATATCCACACGGCACGCCCGGGCATCGTCATCGGTCGCCGCGGCGCCGAAGCAGACCGCATCCGCGGCGAGCTCGAAAAGCTCACCGGCAAGCAGGTCCAGCTGAACATCCTCGAGGTCAAGAACCCCGAGATGGAAGCACAGCTTGTTGCCCAGGGCATCGCTGAGCAGCTGACTTCCCGCGTGGCTTTCCGCCGTGCGATGAAGAAGGCCATGCAGTCCGCACAGCGTGCGGGTGCCAAGGGCATCCGTGTTGCTTGCTCGGGTCGTCTGGGTGGCGCAGAAATGTCCCGCTCGGAGTTCTACCGCGAAGGCCGTGTGCCCCTGCACACCCTCCGCGCGAACATCGACTACGGCTTCTACGAAGCCAAGACCACCTTCGGCCGCATCGGTGTGAAGGTTTGGATCTACAAGGGTGACGTAACCGCCAAGGAACTGGCTCAGCAGGCAGCTGCTGCTCCGTCCCGTGGCCGTGCAGGAGACCGTCCGGGCCGCCCGGGTGGCGACCGCCGTCGTCGTAACGACCGTCCGGCAGCTGAGGCAGCACCTGCTGCCGTTGAAGCACCGGCCGCTGAAGCTGCTGCCCCCGCAGCAGAAGGAGGACAGGCTTAAATGCTTATCCCACGTCGAGTCAAGCACCGTAAGCAGCACCACCCGGGTCGTTCCGGCGCTGCTACGGGCGGCACCAAGGTCAGCTTCGGTGAGTACGGTATCCAGGCCCTGAGCCCGGCATACGTAACCAACCGTCAGATCGAGTCCGCTCGTATCGCGATGACCCGCCACATCAAGCGTGGCGGCAAGGTCTGGATCAACATCTACCCGGACCGTCCGCTGACGAAGAAGCCTGCTGAAACCCGTATGGGTTCCGGTAAGGGTTCTCCGGAATGGTGGGTCGCAAACGTCAAGCCGGGCCGGGTTCTCTTCGAACTCTCCGGTGTCAATGAAGAGGTAGCTCGCGAGGCCCTGCGCCTGGCAATCCACAAGCTGCCGTTGAAGGCACGCATTGTGCGTCGCGAAGGTGGTGAATAGAAATGGCAGTAGGGTCGAAGGATCTCGCACCCGCACAGCTGGACGGTTTCGACAACGAGCGTCTCGTTGAAGAACTCCGCAAGTCCAAGGAAGAGCTGTTCAACCTGCGTTTCCAGTCCGCCACCGGACAGCTGGAGAACCACGGTCGCCTGCGTGCGGTAAAGAAGGACATCGCACGCATCTACACCGTTCTCCGTGAGCGCGAGCTGGGCATTCGTGCCGAGGTTGCCGCACCGGTTGTGGAAGCCAAGGAAGAAAAGAAGTCCAAAAAGGCTGCCAAGGCTGAAAAGGCCGAGGTTGAAGCTGGAGAGGACGCCAAGTGAGCGAGAAGGAAACTGTGACGGAAGCAGCAGCCAGCGCTGAACAGCGCGGTTACCGTAAGACGCGTCGCGGCTACGTTGTCTCTGACAAGATGGAAAAGACCATCGTTGTTCAGGTTGAAGACCGCGTAAAGCACGCTCTGTACGGCAAGGTTATTCGCCGCACCTCGAAGATCAAGGCTCACGACGAAGAGAACACCGCCGGCATCGGCGACCTCGTTCTCATCTCTGAGACCCGCCCGCTGTCCGCTACCAAGCGGTGGCGTCTGGTGGAGATCCTCGAAAAGGCCAAGTAAATCCGACGCCGGGCACGCCTGGCAGAGATTCACTGGAAAGGTCCGCATTCCCTATGGAATGCGGGCCTTTCCGCTTTCCCGGCCGGTTCGGTTACTGGCCCTGAACGTGCTAGGATATTGAGTTTGTATGGCGCCACTTGTGCGTCGTCCACTACCTCGTAAACAATCGTGCCGCTGCATACTGCCCCGCGCAGAGTTTTCTGCAAGGGAAGCTGATGCTTGTGGCACGGGCGTTTAGGCCTGTTCTGGCAAAATCCAGGCAGGTCAAGAGACACCCCGATCAACCGTTCCGCAAGGCTCATTCCGTATGCATGATTTCGGTCTGAGAACCGGCGCGACGCAAGGAGTAGAAATTGATTCAGCAGGAGTCGCGACTCAAGGTCGCCGACAACACGGGTGCTAAGGAAATCCTTACCATTCGCGTTCTCGGTGGATCCGGTCGTCGCTACGCAGGCATCGGCGACGTCATCGTCGCCACCGTCAAGGACGCTATCCCTGGCGGCAACGTAAAGAAGGGTGACGTCGTCAAGGCTGTCATCGTTCGTACCAAGAAGGAACGCCGCCGTGCGGATGGTTCCTACATCAAGTTTGACGAAAACGCAGCTGTGATCCTGAAGAACGACGGTGACCCCCGCGGTACCCGTATCTTCGGCCCGGTTGGTCGTGAACTTCGCGACAAGAAGTTCATGAAGATCGTTTCGCTGGCCCCGGAGGTGCTTTAGTCCATGGCTAAGATCAAGAAGGGTGACCTCGTTCAGGTCATCACCGGCGCCAAGCAGGAACGCGGCGGCGACCGCGGCAAGCAGGGCAAGGTCCTGCGCGTATTCCCGGCCACCAACCGCGTGCTGGTAGAGGGAATCAACCGCGTCACCAAGCACACCAAGGTCGGTCAGTCGCAGCGCGGCACCAAGACCGGTGGCATCGAGGTCGTTGAGGCCCCGATCCACGTTTCCAACGTTGCTCTGGTTGACCCGTCGACCAAGAAGCCGACCCGTGTTGGTTTCCGTCTCGACACCGTTGAGAAGGATGGCGCTACCAAGACCGTCCGTATCCGCGTGTCCAAGGCCACCGGGAAGGACATCTGATGAGTGAAACACTGTCTGAGACCACTGTCGCAAACAAGATCGTTCCGCGTCTGAAGACGAAGTACGCAGAGACCATCAAGAAGTCGCTGCAGGACGAATTCAACTACGCGAACGTGAACCAGGTTCCCCGCCTGGTGAAGGTTGTTGTGAACATGGGTGTTGGAGATGCCGCCAAGGACTCCAAGCTGATCGACGGCGCTGTCCGCGACCTCACCCTCATCACCGGCCAGAAGCCGCAGGTAACCAAGGCCCGCAAGTCGATCGCACAGTTCAAGCTGCGCGAAGGCATGCCGATCGGTGCACACGCAACTCTGCGTGGAGACCGCATGTGGGAATTCGTGGATCGTCTGGTTTCGCTGGCTCTGCCGCGTATCCGTGACTTCCGCGGCCTCAACGGCAAGCAGTTCGACGGTAACGGCAACTACACCTTCGGTCTGACCGAGCAGGTTATGTTCCACGAAATCGACCAGGACTCCATCGACCGCGTACGCGGCATGGACATCACGGTTGTCACCACCGCCAAGACCGACGACGAAGGCCGCGCGCTGCTCAAGGCGCTTGGTTTCCCGTTCAAGACCGAAAACTAACTACGTGACAGGTCCGACCGCGCAGGCTCGTAAGGGCAAGCGCAGCGGAAACCGGTACGAGGAAGGGCTATAGCCCAAATGACTATGACAGATCCTGTCGCAGACATGCTCACGCGTCTGCGCAATGCAAACTCGGCATACCACGACACCGTGTCCATGCCGTACAGCAAACTGAAGGCACGCGTTGCCGACATCCTGAAGGCTGAAGGCTACATTGCCGGCTGGAAGGAAGAGGACGCCGAGGTTGGCAAGAAGCTGACCATCGACCTGAAGTTCGGTCCGAACCGCGAGCGTTCCATCGCTGGCGTCCGCCGCATCTCCAAGCCGGGTCTCCGCGTTTACGCGAAGTCCACCAACCTGCCTCACGTGCTGGGTGGCCTGGGTATCGCAATCCTGTCCACCTCTTCCGGCCTCCTGACTGACAAGCAGGCCGGCAAGAAGGGCGTGGGCGGCGAAGTCCTCGCGTACGTCTGGTAACGGGAAAGGAAGAGAATAATGTCACGTATTGGACGTCTCCCCATCACCGTTCCTGCCGGAGTTGAGGTCAAGCTCGATGGCTC
Source organism: Paenarthrobacter sp. TAF1 (assembly GCF_052113825.1). Classification (NCBI taxonomy): domain Bacteria; kingdom Bacillati; phylum Actinomycetota; class Actinomycetes; order Micrococcales; family Micrococcaceae; genus Paenarthrobacter; species Paenarthrobacter sp. TAF1. The sequence goes on along the minus strand of NZ_JBFRDO010000002.1, from coordinate 45,455 downwards.
CGTCATCAGCGTCAAGGGTTCCAAAGGCGAGCTGAGCCACACTGTGGCCAGCCCGATCGAGGTCTCCCTGGAAGAGAACACTCTCACGGTCACCCGCCCGAACGACGAGCGCAACTCGCGTTCGCTGCACGGCCTGACCCGCACCCTGATCGCCAACATGATCCAGGGCGTTACCGAGGGCTACGAGAAGAAGCTTGAAATCGTTGGTACCGGTTACCGCGTTCAGGCAAAGGGTTCTGACCTGGAGTTCGCTCTGGGCTACAGCCACCCGGTTAACGTCTCTGCACCCGAAGGCATCACCTTCGTAGTAGAGGGTCCGACCAAGCTCTCTGTTGCGGGTATCAACAAGCAGCAGGTCGGCGAGGTTGCTGCCAACATTCGCAAGCTGCGCAAGCCCGACCCCTACAAGGGCAAGGGTGTCCGTTACGCCGGCGAAGTCATCCGCCGCAAGGTCGGAAAGGCTGGTAAGTAAACCATGGCCATCGCAATTAACAAGAAGCGTACGAACAAGAGCAAGTCGGCTGCACGCAACCGTCGCCAGCTTCGTATCCGCAAGCGCATCACCGGTACGGCTGCACGTCCTCGTCTGGTCGTCAACCGTTCGGCACGCCACATGTTCGTCCAGGTTGTCGATGACAGCAAGGGTGTAACCGTGGCTTACGCTTCCACTCTGGAAGCTGACCTTCGTGCACTTGACGGAGACAAGACTGCCAAGGCCAAGCGCGTCGGCGAGCTCGTTGCCAAGCGTGCAAAGGCTGCAGGCGTCGAAGCTGTTGTCTTCGACCGTGGCGGTAACAAGTACCACGGCCGCATCGCCGCCGTCGCTGACGGTGCTCGCGAAGGTGGGCTGGCACTGTGACCGTTGAAAATAACGAAAAGGACATTCAGGTGACTGAAGCTGTAGCTGCTGAAGCAACTGAGACCGCACCCGCTACCGATGACCGCCGCGGCGGACGTCGCGGCGAGCGTGGCGACCGTGGCCAGGGCCGCGGCGACCGTGGTGGCCGTGGTGGCCGCGACGGCGGTCGTGAAGCCGAGAAGAGCCAGTTCGTAGAGCGCGTTGTCACCATCAACCGCGTTGCCAAGGTCGTCAAGGGTGGTCGTCGCTTCAGCTTCACCGCACTCGTCGTCGTCGGTGACGGCAACGGCATGGTCGGCGTTGGCTACGGCAAGGCCAAGGAAGTTCCCGCTGCTATCGCAAAGGGCGTAGAAGAGGCCAAGAAGTCCTTCTTCCGCGTTCCCCGCGTTGGCAACACCATCCCGCACCGTGTGCAGGGTGAGGCTGCTGCAGGCGTTGTCCTGCTGCGTCCGGCTTCCGCCGGTACCGGTGTTATCGCCGGTGGTCCGGTCCGCGCGGTATTGGAGTGCGTGGGTATCCACGACATCCTCTCCAAGTCGCTCGGTTCTTCCAACGCGATCAACATCGTTCACGCGACCGTTGCCGCTCTGAAGCAGCTCGAAGAGCCCGCTTCCGTGGCTGCCCGCCGTGGCCTGCCGCTGGACGAGGTTGCTCCTGCTGCTCTGGTGCGCGCGCTCCAGAACCAGAAGGCAGGTGTTTAGTCATGGCTAAGAACCTGACTCCCTCCGACGCCAAGTTGGAGATCACCCAGATCAAGGGCGTCATCGGCGCCAAGCAGAACCAGATCGCCACCCTTCGGTCCCTCGGCCTGAAGCGCATCGGACACACCGTTGTCCGTACCGCTGACGCCGTTACCGTTGGCATGCTGAACACGGTTCCGCACCTCGTGAATGTAGAGGAGGCGAAGTAATGGCAGAGAACAAGACCGCCGCAGAGGCTGCTGAGAAGCAGAACACTCTGAAGGTCCACCACCTGCGTCCCGCCCCGGGTGCCAAGACAGCCAAGACCCGTGTTGGTCGTGGTGAAGGCTCCAAGGGTAAGACCGCTGGCCGCGGTACCAAGGGTACGAAGGCCCGCTACCAGGTAAAGGCTGGCTTTGCCGGCGGCCAGCTGCCGCTGCACATGCGCCTGCCGAAGCTGCGCGGCTTCAAGAACCCGTTCCGGGTTGAATTCCAGGTTGTAAACCTGGAGAAGCTCAACGAGCTGTTCCCGGAAGGTGGCACCGTCACCGTTGAGTCCCTGGTAGAGAAGGGTGCCGTTCGCAAGAACCAGCCCGTAAAGGTGCTCGGCACCGGCGACATCACCGTCAAGGTTGACGTCACCGTGCACGCATTCTCTTCCAGCGCTGCGGAAAAGATTGCCGCAGCAGGCGGATCCACCACCGCCCTCTAAGGGTTTGTGGGGCATCAGCCCGCTGTAACAAAGAATCCCGGTATGCGGGGCTTCGGCCCCGGATACCGGGATTTTTTTGGTGGTTGTGGACTCTCGATTATTCCGACGGCGTCACAAGCAGTTAGACTCGGTTGTTGGGTTTCATTGAGCCCGACCACATCCTTGTACTTTCTACTCAGGAGGACGCTTGCTAAGCGCATTCGGCCGGGCGTTTCGGACGCCTGATTTGCGACGCAAGTTGTTGTTCACGCTGGGAATTATCACAATCTTCCGCTTGGGAGCTTTCATCCCCTCGCCTGGTGTGAACTACCAGAATGTCCAGCAATGCTTGAACAACGGTGACACCTCGCAGGGCATCTACCAGCTGGTGAACTTGTTCAGCGGCGGCGCGTTGCTGCAGGTCTCGATCTTTGCCTTGGGCATCATGCCCTACATCACGGCGAGCATCATCGTGCAGTTGCTCCGGGTGGTTATTCCCCGGTTCCAGCAGCTGTACGAAGAGGGCTCATCGGGGCAGTCCAAGCTGACGCAGTACACCCGGTACCTCACCATCGCACTGGGCCTGCTGAACGCCACAACCCTGGTCTCCTTGGCCCGCTCGGGTCAGTTGCTGCCCGGCTGCAACCTGCCGATCATCCCCGATGAGAGCATCATTACCACCCTTCTGCTCATCATCACGCTGACAGCGGGCACGGGCCTGATCATGTGGATGGGCGAGCTCGTCACCGAGCGCGGCGTCGGCAACGGCATGTCGCTGCTGATCTTCACCTCCATCGCAGCCGGCTTCCCCCGCTCACTTGGCTCCATCTGGGAGACCAAGGGCCCGGGAACCTTCTTCATCGTTCTTGCCATCGGCCTGCTTACGGTGGCCCTGGTGGTCTTCGTGGAGCAGTCGCAGCGCCGTGTTCCGGTGCAGTATGCCAAGCGCATGATTGGTCGTCGCACCGTGGGCGGCACCAGCACCTACATTCCCATCAAGGTGAACATGGCCGGCGTCGTGCCCGTCATCTTCGCTTCCTCCATGCTGTACCTGCCCGGCTTGATTTCGCAGTTCAACCAGCCGAAGCCAGGGGAGCAGATGGCCCCGTGGGTTGAGTGGATCAACAACAACCTCACCCGTGGCGACCATCCCATCTACATGGCGCTTTACTTCGCCATGATCGTGTTCTTCACCTACTTCTACGTAGCCATCACCTTCAACCCTGAAGAAGTGTCGGACAACATGAAGAAGTACGGCGGGTTCATTCCGGGCATCCGGGCGGGTAAACCGACCGCGGACTACCTGCAGTACGTGCTTTCCAGGATTACTTTGCCTGGAGCCCTCTACCTGGGCTTCGTGGCGTTGATTCCGCTGGTTGCACTCGTCCTGATCAATGCCAACCAGAACTTCCCGTTCGGTGGCACGTCAATCCTGATCATGGTGGGTGTCGGCCTGGAAACCGTCAAGCAGATTGATGCGCAGCTACAACAACGTCACTACGAAGGGCTTTTGCGATGACGAGAATGCTGATCATTGGACCTCCCGGTTCGGGTAAGGGTACGCAGGCTGAGCGGATTTCGGAGCGCCTCGGCGTAGTCGCCATCTCCACCGGCGACATCTTCCGTGCCAACGTCAAGGGTGAAACGCCCTTGGGTATCGAAGCCAAGAAGTACATGGACGCTGGTGACTTCGTTCCGGACAGCGTCACGAACAACATGGTTCGCGATCGACTGAGCCAGAGCGATGTCGAGAACGGCTTCCTGCTCGACGGCTACCCGCGCACCACCGCGCAGGTTGACTACCTCGACCAGATCCTCGCTGAGGGTGAGCAGGAGCTCGACGTCGTGCTCCAGCTGACCGCGGATGACGAAGAACTGGTTGCACGCCTCCTGGGCCGTGCAAAGGAAACGGGACGTTCGGACGACAACGAGGCCGTGATCCGTCACCGTCTTGACCTCTACCACGAGCAGACCGAAGCCGTTGTGGCCAAGTACGCTGAGCGCGGCATCCTTACTCAGGTGGATGGCATCGGCGGTATCGATGAAGTTACCGACCGCGTGCTCACAGCCATCGAGTCGGCCAAGGCTGTCTAGCGTTTTTCCACATAGCTGGGGAACCGGAGCTGGAGTGAAGGGTGTGTCCCGTACCATGGGTGCGGGACACACCCTTTTTCGTTGAAGCGGCACATTCTTGGGGGAAGCGCATGCAGACAGCTCTGTCAGGACGTAGCCGGATTTCGGGGCTTGAGGTCTACCTGCCACCGACGCGACTGGATACGGCCGCCGTCGAACGCCGCATTGCCGAATCCAGCCCTGGCTTCCGCGTGCCGACGGGTCTGATTGGCCGGGTCACGGGAATCCGCTCCAGGAGTGTCATGTCCCCGACGGAGCAGGCGTCGGATCTGGCCGCCAACGCCGCTGCCAAGGTCCTGGCGGAATGCGGATTGCAGGCGCCTGACGTGGACCTGCTGGTCTTTGCCTCTGCCAGCCAGGACATGGTTGAACCCGCTACGGGACACATGGTGGCAGCGAAACTGGGACTTTCATGCCCTGTGATGGACGTCAAGAACGCCTGCAACAGTTTCCTCAACGGTATGGAGGTTGCCGACGCTCTGATCGCCGGAGGGCGCTATGGGAGGGTTCTGGTGGTCACGGGGGAGTCGCCTTCCCGGGCGGTGCGGTGGTCGGTGCCGGACTTCCCGACGTTCGCCTCCAGCTTCCCCGGGTACACCATGAGCGACGGCGGCGCAGCAGTGTTGCTGGAGGCCGCGGTTGATCCCGCCGCAGCTGCAGACGGGGCGGCCGGAATCCTGGCCATGGGCTTCACCGCGCGAAGCAGCCATTGGTCCGTGGGTACCTTGGCGGCGGGAGGGTCGGCCTTCCCCCGTGATCCAGAGGCCAGCTACTTCAACATGGACGGGGAAAAGCTCAAGGATGCGTTCTTGGACCTCGGCTCCGACATCCTTGATGCGACTCTCGCGGAGATGCACCTCGCGTGGACGGACTTCGCTGTCGTCTGCGTACACCAGGTCAGCGCACCGTACCGGCAAATATTCGCCGAAGGTGCCGGTGTGCCTGCGGAACTGCTGGTTCATTCCGTTGAGGACTTCGGCAACCTCGCCTCCGTCAGCCTTCCATTGCAACTGAAGCTTGCCGTGGACAGTGGCAGGGCCGGACCCGGGGACCTGGTGGCATTGGTCGGTTTGGGCGGCGGCGTGAGCCTGGGAATGGCGGTGGTGCGGCTGTGAGCCCGCAAGAGGTGCGCAACAGGCTTGCGAGTACGGCTTCCACAAAGTCCTTATGCGTGGCCATGCCGATGCTCAATGAAGAGAAGCTGGTACGGCAGGCACTGGATTCGCTGGCGGCGCAGACGTTTCAGGATTTCACGGTAGTGGTGGTGGACAACGGCTCCACGGATCTCAGCTGCGCCATCGTGACTGAGTTCGCGTCAGCGCACCCGGGGATGGATATCCGGTTGGTTCACGACAGCGAGAAGGGCACGGGCGCTGCAGCTGATACCGGCATGCGTTTCGGCGTGGAGCACGGTGCGCGCTGGCTGGCCCGCACCGATGCCGATTGCCTGGCCGCACCGGACTGGACAGAGCGGATCATGGCTGCATTCGATGACGGCCTGGAGCTGGTTGCCGGACAGCTGAATCCCAGGGAGGACGAGGGCATAACTGCCCGTGAGCGGATCATGATGTTGTTGGCCGTCGAGGTGGCGTCGTTCTTCGGTCGGATCCGCCCGGGAAACAAGGGCGAGGGATACTTGGGTCCGTACCAGATGCTTCCTGGTTGCAACATGGCCATCACCGCAGACATGTATCACCGCTCAGGGGGTTTCCCCAGGACCAGGATCGAAGATCTCCATGAGGACCGCGCCTTGTCCAACCGGGTGCGTAAATTGACGCGCAACTACGCCCTTCGACGCGATGTTGTGGTGTTCGGTTCCTCCCGACGGGTCAAAGCGTGGGGGCTGAAGAACACTCTCGCCTGGTACGCGGACCACCGGTACCGCCCCGAACACGTGGATATCCGGTGATGCGGAGCCTTGCAGCAATCAACCCGCAGTGTACGGCGGAACTTTGGGAGCGCCGCGTCCATCTGGGAGCCCACCCCGTGTTGTATCCCGTGATCCGCGGCCTGGGTGCCATGGGTCCTGTGGTTCGCATCCCGGGACTCGGTGTGCTGGTCAGCGAAGCGGGACTGGTTCGGGAGGTGCTGATGAGCCAGGACGCCTACGTCAAGAACGGCCCATCAGGCTCGGGTGCGCTGTGGACCCCCGTTGTGGGGCCCAAGGCCTTGGTGAACATGGATGGTGAGGAACACAGGCTGCTGCGGCGGCGCCTGGGTGACCTTTTCACTCCCCGCTCCGTGGAGGGCATCGTGGAACCGGCAGCGGCAGCTCTGAAGGCGCGCCTGCACGGTGATTTGGACGCGAACGGCCGCGTGGATCTGGTGGACTGCGTCAAAGAACTGGCCGGCGGGGTCATCTCGCGCCTGCTGGGGGTTCCCGACGATGCCCCGGGGAGGTTGGCGGACAGGGAGCTTTTCGACCTCGGCTCCTCCATCTCGTCGCTTGTCCGCCTGGGCCGGCCGACGCTGACGGCGGGCCAAGTGGCCAAAGGAAAATCCGCCGTCGCGGTTTTGGCTGGACCGGTCCGGACGGCGTACAGGGTAAGCGACCCGGATACCTTCCCCGGCAGACTGCGTGAGCTCGGTATGGCAGAGGACGAAGCCATGGGCATCATCAGTGCGTTCGTGATGGTGGGCACCGAGACGCTGGTGTCGTTTGTGCCAAGGCTGGTGGCGTTGCTTGCTGACAGTGGACGGCTCAGTGAACTGGCCGCGGACAGGTCCGTTGTTCCGGCCGCCGTCAACGAGGCCCTGCGCTTTACGGTTCCTTCGCCCATGATGCTGCGGGACGCAGTGGTTGATGGATACATAGGCGGTACAAAGGTCTTCGCCGGGGACAGGATCCTGCTCTCAACCATCCACGCCGCCAAGAGCCTGGGTGGATTTGATCCGGCACAGGCAACACCACAGCAGGCACGTCAACTGTGGTTCGGTGCCGGACCGCATTTCTGTATCGGCATGCCGCTAGCCATGGCGGAAATCAACAAGACGCTCGAGCTGCTCCTGGACATGTACGCCCAGCGGCCGTGGTTGATCGCTGCCCGCCAGGTCAGCAGGGGAGTGCTGATTCCCGGGTATCGGAAGTTGGAGTTGGCCCATGCCTGACGAGACACCCGGCCTACCCCTGATGGCAGAGGATCTGATCACCGCCGTCTATGCCGTGGCGGACCGTGTTCCGGACCGTCCCGCCATCACGGCACCAAGCAAAAGCCGGCCACCGTGGGCACGGCGGAGAAACGACGGCGTCCGGCCCGGTCGTACCATCACGTACCGCGAGTTGGTGGATGGCATTGAGGCCACGGCCCGGCGTTTGCAGGATGACGGATTCGGGACAGGGGAGCGGATGCTCTTCTCGGTCCGTCCCAGTCCCGAAGCGTTCATTCTGGCACTTGGAGCCGTCAGGGCGGGCGGCTCCGTGGTGTTCATCGATCCCGGCATAGGGCCTTCGCTCTTCCGGGACCGGGCAGAACTCGCTGCGCCGCGCTGGGCCGCGTCGGAGTCACTCCTGTATGCCGTCAGCGCCAGGAGCCCGCTCCGTCCCATCGCACGCGGCCGCGGCCTGCTGCTCCCTGACTACGGGGCCATGGATGTCCGCCACTACTACTCCGGGCCGTGGCTCCCCGGCGTCCCCCGCGGCGCTTCGCCGGTAAAAGGGCTTGCGGCAACACTCCCGCAGGGGCAAGAGTCCGCCAGACCCACAGAAACGGTGACCGAACAGGAAGCGGTGATCATCTTCACCTCCGGTACCACCGGCTCACCCAAAGGGGTCATCCACACGAGGGGTTCCCTGGCCGCAGGTTTCGGGCAATTATCGACGCGTTGCAGCTTCGGTGAGGGGGACCGGATCCACTCCGAGCAGCTCATGATGGGCCTTCCGGCCTTGATCGCCGGCGCCCACTGGACGATGCCCGGTTATGGTTTCTCGGCTCACATTAACCCGCTTCGCCTGGCCGGCGAGTTGGGTGCCGTGACCGGCAAAGAAACGTCGTACGACGCCGCCACGCACCTTTTCCTGGTGCCCTCCCAACTGGCGCCCATCCTGGACGCCATCGAAGACGGTTCCGTCACTCTGCCCGCGACACTGAGAACAGTGATGCTGGGGGCCGCCCCCATCCTTGCTCCCTTCCTTGAACGGGCAATGAAGCTCCTGCCCGGGGTCGGGTTCAAACTCATCTACGGCATGACCGAGGTGCTGCCCATCGCCATTGCCGATGGCCGGGAGAAACTGGCCTTCGCGTCCGGCGCCGAAGCCGGGTTCACTGCGCCCGATGGCAGCGGTGAGGGCGACTTCCTCGGGGAGCCGCTGCCCGCCGTCGGGATCCGCATAGCAGCCGACCACGAGCTGTTCGCCCGTGGGCCGAACATGTGCCGTGGCTACTTGGGCGAGGACCCCATGGTGGAGCACGCCACTGGCGACCTCGTCCGGCTGGACCACGGAGGAACCGGTGCGTCCAGGCTGGTCATGATCGGACGCAAGAAGGACATGATCATCCGGGGTAAGACAAACATCTACCCCGCGTTGTATGAGCCGGTCATCGCAGCTGTGCAAGGGGTCCGGACTGCAGTCATGGTGGGGGTACCGGACACTATCGGAGACGAGGCGGTATGGCTGGCGGTGGTCCCTGAACCGGACCAATCCGCTGTTGAGCTGAAGTCCCGGCTGGCCAGGGAACTGCCCATGCTCATCGACGAGTCCGCCCTTCCGGACCATATCGAAGTCCTGGAATCCATCCCATCCTCCGGCAGGCACAGGAAGCCGGACCGGGTGGCCCTGCGCGGGATGTTTGCCGTACGCCGGGACCCCGGGGAGGCCACATGAGGATTGCAGTGACAGGCGCGACGGGGTTCGTTGGAGGAGCCGTGGCGGATGCGGCTGAAGCCCGTGGCTGGGACGTCGTCCGCTATGCCCGCCGCCAGGGAGAGGGCTTGGAGTACTGGGACCTGGCGGGGCTGCCGCCTGCCCGGCTTCCGCACGTGGATGCGGTTGTCCACGCCGGTGCCCACGTGGCCGACTGGGGAGACGCTGCCGTTTTTCACCGGGCAAACGTCGAGGGGACAAGGGCGGTCGCCGAAGCTTTCGCCGGGACACGCCTGGTCCATATCTCAAGCTCCAGCGTCTATCCGTGGTGGGAACCATGCGTGGATCGCCCCGAAGATGAGGTTGCTGCGCGACACCTGAATGCCTATGGACGCAGCAAGGCGCTCGCCGACGTCGAAGCCAGGAAACACGGCGATGCCGTGGCACTGCGTCCCCACGCCGTGTACGGCCCGGGTGACCGGACGCTGTTGCCCCGCCTCGTCAGCAACATTCGTGCAGGGCGGCTGCTCAGCATCGGGCACCCCGGGGTGAAACATCAACTGACCCATGTAGACAACCTGACACGGGCCGTCCTGGCCGCCTGCCAGTCGACGGTGCGCGGTGCGGTGAACGTGGGGGATGCCCAGCCTGTGGAGCTGGGGGCTGTATTGCGGCAGGTACTCGATGTTTCAGGACGCAGCGACGTCCCCGTCACCTACCTTCCGGAGCCCGCGGCCATGGCGCTCGCGGCCGTTTCGGAAGCAGCTTCGCGGGCTACGGGCCGTGCTCCGAAGCTGACCCGCTACGCCGTCAGCCAGGTAGGAAAGCAGCGGACGTACCGTTTGGACCGGCTGCGGGACGAGCTGGGAATCGAGCCAATTTCGACCACGGTCTCCGATGCGGGAAAATGGTTGGAGCACGGGGCCTGATCGGTCCCAACAGCAAACCTTCCAGAGGAGAACATGGCGTTCGGTCAGCCCCGCATTGAATATAAGAACAACGAGCAGATGCGTACGATGCAGCAGGCCGGGCTTGTCCTGAGCAGGGCACTGGACGCTGCCGTTGCGGCTGCCAAGCCCGGCGTCACCACCAAGGACCTGGACGACGTCTTTGCAGCAGTCCTCAATGACGCAGGAGCCAAGTCCAACTTCCTCGGATACCACGGGTTCCCGGCGACCATCTGCGCCTCCGTCAACGAGGAAGTGGTCCACGGCATCCCCGGTGGACGCGTCCTCCAAGACGGAGACATCATCTCCATCGACGGCGGCTGCATCGTGGATGGCTGGCACTCCGACTCGGCGCGGACGGTCATCGTGGGCACCGCGGATCCCGAGGACCAGCGGCTGTCGGACGTCACCGAGGCCGCCATGTGGCGGGGTATCGCTGCCTTGGCCAAGGGCAAGTTCGTGGGAGACATCGGAAACGCCATCGATGACTACGTCTCCTCGGTCCCGGGCAAGCCGCTGGGCATCCTGGAGGACTACGTCGGCCATGGCATCGGTTCCGAAATGCACATGGCACCTGATGTCCTGAACTACCGGACCAGCCACCGTGGTCCGAAGATCCGCCCGGGCTTGTGCCTTGCGATTGAGCCAATGCTGGTTCGCGGCGACATCGAAACGGCCACCCTCGACGACGACTGGACCGTGGTCACCACTGACGGCAAGCGTTCCTGCCAGTGGGAGCACTCCGTAGCAGTGCATGAAAAGGGCATCTGGGTGCTGTCCGCCCCCGATGGAGGCGCAGAGCAATTGGCGCCCCTCGGCGTCGTGCCTGTCCCCATCCCGTAACTGCTCCAAAAGGAAGAGCGCGGCTACCGAAGTAGCCGCGCTCTTTTGTTCTTTCCAGAGGGGTCAGGACTTCAGCTTCGGCTTGACGTCCTTGGTGTAGATGCCCTCAAGCGTCTTCTTCAGCTCGGTCATGGTCGCTTGGACATCGCCCTGCTGCGTGAGGATTTTGGCTGCTGACTTGGCCATTTCCTGATCGGCGCCCGGCAGGAACACGCGGGCGTTGTCCTGGACCTTGGTAGCAGCGAGCTGGTCCATGGCTGTCTTGATCTGCGGAGTGGCCGCGAGAACAGAGGACATGTCTGCCGAGAGCCTGGTAGGCATGTAGCCGGTGGCGGCTGAAAACGCGGCAGTGTTCTCCGGCTCGGTCATGAATTTAAGGAAGGTTGCCGCGGCCAGCTGCTCCTCCTTGGTGATGCCGCTGGGAATGCCGAGACCCGCACCGCCGGTAGGGCAGACGCTGCTCGGGACCTCGGGACCGCCGGGAAGGAACCCGACACCCACGTTGAACTTGGCTGCTTTCAGGACCCCCAGGAGCGAACCCGTGGAAGAAATGGTGGACGAGGTGATTCCGGCGGCAAAGTCGTCTGCGGCCTCCTTGGATGAAACACCGGCCCAGCCATCCTTGTAGATGGAGTCCTGGGCCCACTGAAGCGCGGCCACGGATTCCTTGGAGTCGCAGGTGATGTCCCAGCCTTTGGACCAGGCACCGCCCCAACCCCACAGGTTGTTCTGCAGCGTCCACCCGGCATAGCCCGCCAGGGCCGGGTAGATGTAGGCGTACTGCGCTCCGGAGGTCGCCTTGAGCTTGGGAGCCCACTCAGCGAACTCCTGCCACGTGGCCGGTGCGCGGTCCGGCAGGCCTGCTGCCTTGAAGTGGTCCTTGTTGTAGTAGAACAAGGGGGTGGAACGGCCGTACGGAAGGGCCCATTGCTTGTTGTCGTACTTGTAGTCGTCGACCAGCGATTTCTGGAAATCGTCGATCTTGATGTCCAGCTGCTTCACCAGGCCATCGATGGGGATGATGCTGCCGTTGGAGAAGTAGCGGAACCACCAAACGTCGGAGAGCACAACCAGCCCGGGCAGACCGGCTTTGGCTGCCTGGGACGTCTGGAACTTCTGCGCGATCTCTTCATAGTTGGCGCCCGCGGTGACCAGGTTGACCTTGATATCGGGGAATTTGGCGTGGAACTTCTCGATGATCGCCTTTTCCACATCCTGCGACTTGCCGGGGTGGTTCGTCCAGAAGTCGATGGAGGCGGCCGGCTTGACGCCACTGAAGTCGATAGTGGCGGTGTCGACGGCGTCTGCCGTGCCCGCCGTCGACGGTCCGCCGCATGCGGCGAGGGCCGCTGCTCCGGCTCCGAGGCCTGCCAATCCCAGGAAATGGCGGCGGTCAAGGTTGGTGCGCATGATGCTTCCTCTCAATTACTGACTTTGATGCGAATGGTGTGGTGGAGAATCAACCGGTGACACTGCCTTGGGTCAGACCGGCAACGATGTAGCGCTGGAGTGCTGCGAAGACCAGCAGGATGGGGACGATCACCAGTACCGCGCCGGCCATGAGGATTCCCCAGCCGGCTCCGTTGCCTTCGGAGTTCTGGAGGAGGGTCAGTCCTACCGGAAGCGTCATGGTTTCGGGCCGGTCCGTGATGATGAGGGGCCAGATGTAGTCGTTCCATTCGCTGACCACGGTCACCAGCGCCACTGTGGCGATCGACGGGACCGACACGGGAACGATGATCTGCCACAGCCTGCGCCAGTGTCCGGCGCCGTCAATCTCCGCCGCTTCAAGGATCGACGGCGGCAGCGTCAGGAAGTGCTGGCGCAGGAGGAACGTGCCGAACGCCGTGCCGAGCCCGGGAAGGATGATGCCCCACAGGGTGTTCTTTCCGCCCATGCCGGCGATCAGGATGTAGTTGGGCAGGATCGACACCTGGGCGGGGACCATAAGGGCCACAAGAATCAGCACGAAGATCACGTTTTTGAACGGGAAGCGCACGAACACCAAGGCATAGGCGGTGAGGATTGCCAGAACCACTTTGACCGACGAGCCCACGATGGTGACGATCAGGCTGTTGGCGAAGAACTGTGCGAACGGAACGGTGGTCATGGCCGTGACGTAGTTCTGCAGGTTCAGTGACTGGGGAAGGATCCGAAGGTCCATGGTGACGATTTCGCCGGGTTGCTTGAAGGAACTCAGGAGCATCCACAGCAGCGGCAGGAAGACCACCAGCGTTGCGACGATCAGGGGAACATAGCCGGTGGCCACGGTCTGGAGGAGATTGGACCTGGACAGGGGGTTGGTCCTGGCGGGCGGACCCTCCGGTGAAGCAGTCTGTTGGGGTTCTTCACGCACGATGACGGGTGCAGGGGCGCTCATGAATAGTGGACCTTTCGCTCAACGAACCGCAGTTGGAGGACGGTGATGACCAGCAGGATGGCGAAGAGGATCACCGAAATTGCGGCCGAATAGCCTGCCCGGTTGTATGCCCCGAAGGCCTGCAGGTACGCCTCGTAGATCAGCGTGCTGGTGCCGTTGCCCAGAGGGGTCATGATGCGGATGAGGTCGAAGGCCTGCAAGGAGCTGAGCATGGTGGTGATGAGCAGGAAGAACGTGGTGGGGGAGAGCAGCGGCAAAGAGATGTTGAAGAACCGCCGGAAACTGTTGGCACCATCCAGTGCCGCGGCCTCCATCACGTCGCGGGGAAGGGACTGCAACCCTGCCAGGAAAACCACGGCGCAGTAGCCCAGGTTCTTCCACACGTAGACGATGATGACCATCACCAGGGACAGCTGCGGATCGTTGATCCATTGCGGGCTCTGTTGCCCGAGTGCGCGCAGGATCCAGGCCAGCACTCCGTAACCGGGATCGAAGATGAACAGCCACACCAGGCCGACGCCCACTCCGGAGAGTACGTAGGGCGCGAACACCGCTGACCGGGCGAAGGTGGTTCCACGGACTTTCGAATTGAGCGCGAGGGCCACCAGTAGGCCAAGGATCATGGAGCCGCCTACGGTGAACACCGTGAAGATGGCCGTGGTTCCGAGGACCTTGGACGCATCCTCACTGGTGAAGAACGTGACGTAGTTCTGCAGCCCGACAACGGTGGCCGAGGCCGAGCCCAAGGTCCAGTCCAGTGTGGAGTAGTAGATGTTGTTGATCAGGGGCCAGTAGGTAAACGTGCCGATCAGGATCAGGTTGGGCAAGGCCATGGCAAGGAACACCACAAAGTCCTTGCGGCTGCGACCGGACCAGCGTCGTCTTGCGGGCACGGCGGTGCTGTTGTTCATCAAAGGGACATTCATGTATTACTCACGGTTTCGGCGGAATGCGGGGCGCCTGCTCCCTGCCAGGGGCGGCGAAGACAGGCCTAGCTCACCACATTGACGCCGCGTGCCCGGGCCAAAACGGTCCTTCGTAGCGAGAGTTGTCTTACACTTCCGGACCCGTTTACCGGGCGTTACTCACGAGTTCGTATTTGAGGTTCGACTCCCGTTTCATGACCGGCCCGGGGGTGGAGAATGGACCCATGACGGCGATCACCGATGTCCCGGGTATCCGGGTTGGGCACATGCAGAAGAACGACGGCGGGTGGCTGAGCGGCGTAACAGTCCTCCTTCCGCCACCGGGAACCGTGGGTTCCATTGACGTCCGCGGCGGGGGCCCTGGCACACACGAGACCGACGCACTGGACCCAACCACCTTGGTGTCCACGGTCGATGCCGTGGTCTTGACCGGCGGCAGTGCTTTCGGTTTGGCTTCGGCCACGGGTGCCCAACTCTGGTGTGAGGAACAGGGCCGCGGCTTCGCCGTCCCTGGAACTGTCGTGCCGATCGTTCCCGCTGCTGCCATCTTCGACCTCGGGCGCGGTGGCGACGTGCGCGCCCGACCCGATGCCGACATGGGTTACCGGGCAGCTGCGGCAGCGTTCGCCTCAGGCGACCATGCCGCCGTCGAACGTGGAAACGTCGGCGCGGGGACCGGTGCCGTTGTTGCCCGCGGACAGTACAAAGGCGGTGTGGGCAGCTCCTCGATCACTCTCGACGGCGGCGTGATCGTAGGTGCGCTGGCGGTGGTTAACGCGCTGGGTTCGCCCCAGTTTGGTCCTGCGGACCTGCAGCCCTCTGCGCGCTCGGTCGTTCCTCCCATAGACGCGCGCGGCCGGGCTCCAATCCCGCAGGCCGAGGATAAGCCAGCGCGGGTCGAACCCCAGGGACTCAACACCACGCTCGTGGTGATCGCTACTAATGCGGTGCTGGATGTGGCTGAGTGCAAGCGGACTGCCTCGTCCGGGCATGCCGGGCTGGCGCGGGCCCTGGATCCTTCCCACACCCTCGCGGACGGTGACACCATTTTCGCCCTGGCCACAGGCGCCATCGCTCTTGACCGCAGCACCGAACAAGCGCGGCAGGTATCGCTGATCACCCTCCAAAGCGCGGCGGCCGAGGCGGTCCGGTTGGCCATTCTGGACGGCGTCCTGGCGGCCGAAAGCATCACGACGGCGGCCGGTCACTTCCCGGCTTATCGCCAAGCGGGGGAGTGACGGCGGGGGACACGTGCGCTACCATGGTCGGATTTAACTTTCCAGCCTGATTGGCGTAGAGTTATTTGTTGGTTGTCTGTGCAGCCGCGCCCTTTTTGGTGTCGTGGTTCCAAGGCGGTCAAGCAAACAAAAAAACGTCCGCTGGATCTTCGGTGCCTCATCGGAGGACGGTGGCAAACAACAGTTAGCGGAGGATATGGCCAAGAAGGACGGGGTCATTGAGATCGAGGGCGTTGTGACTGAGGCGCTGCCCAATGCGATGTTTCGCGTTGAGCTCACCAACAAGCACGTCGTTCTCGCACACATCTCTGGGAAGATGCGTCAGCACTACATCAGGATTCTCCCAGAGGACCGGGTAGTGGTGGAGCTGAGCCCATACGACCTCACACGTGGTCGTATCGTCTACCGCTACAAGTAAATTGCTGGGCGGCAGGGCAATAGTGCCCAAGCCGCTCCAGCAGATCAACTGCAAAACACGCAAAGGAACGCCATGAAGGTCAAGCCGAGCGTCAAGCAGATCTGCGACAAGTGCAAAGTGATCCGCCGTAACGGCCGGGTCATGGTGATCTGCGAGAACCCGCGCCACAAGCAGCGCCAGGGCTAATTCCCCTTCCGGGAATCAGCGCCCGCAAGGGCAAACCTGGGTTGCTAGCCCACGCAAGTAAATAAAGGCAGCACAAGCTGTGCCAGGACTGCATTACAGAGCCTGGTCAGCGAACCCCCGGTCGGAGGCTGGGGCCGCACGGAACGTGCGGGTGTACTGCCTACGACCTCCGGTTTATTCAAGGAGTACCGCCACTATGGCTCGTCTCGCTGGCGTAGACATTCCCCGCGAAAAGCGGTTGGAAATTGCGCTTACTTACATCTACGGCGTGGGCAAGACCCGTGCACACGAAACCCTGGCTGCCACCGGCATCAGCGCTGACGTTCGCGTCAAGGACCTGACTGACGCCGAACTGGTTCAGCTGCGTGACTACATTGAAGGCAACTACAAGGTTGAGGGTGACCTTCGCCGCGAGGTAGCCGCTGACATCCGCCGCAAGGTTGAGATCGGCAGCTACGAAGGCCTGCGCCACCGCAAGGGCCTGCCCGTACGCGGACAGCGTACGAAGACCAACGCTCGTACCCGCAAGGGCCCGAAGCGCACCGTCGCCGGCAAGAAGAAGGCCGGACGTTAATCCCTCGGGATTGACCTGGTTTTCCCCCGATAACTTTCTGTAGGAGAAACAATGCCCCCGAAGACTCGTGGAGCGGTTCGTAAGCCGCGTCGCAAGGATAAGAAGAATATTGCGCTTGGCCAGGCGCACATCAAGAGCACCTTTAACAACACCATCGTGTCCATCACGGACCCGAACGGTGCTGTTATCTCATGGGCTTCCGCCGGTGAGGTTGGCTTCAAGGGCTCCCGTAAGTCCACCCCGTTCGCTGCCCAGATGGCTGCCGAAGCTGCTGCAAAGCGCGCCCAGGAGCACGGTCTGCGCAAGGTTGACGTCTTCGTCAAGGGACCGGGATCCGGACGCGAAACCGCAATCCGTTCACTTCAGGCCGCTGGCCTCGAGGTTGGCTCCATCCAGGATGTCACCCCCAGCGCCCACAACGGTTGCCGCCCCCCGAAGCGCCGCCGCGTCTAATTAGGTCTTCCCTGCCTGACTGGCCGGGCCTGCTATGGAAGTTTTCCTTCCATCAGCATGGCCCGGCTGGTCAGGCTGGAAACCGAAGCCGATTTCCACCACCTGTGTTGCGTCATATAGCGGATGCTCGCCGAAAGGAAACCTAAGTGCTCATTGCACAGCGCCCCACCCTGTCTGAAGAAGTTGTATCCGAGAACCGCTCCCGTTTCATCATTGAACCGCTGGAGCCGGGCTTCGGTTACACCCTCGGAAACTCCCTCCGCCGTACCCTGCTCTCCTCCATCCCCGGTGCCGCTGTAACCAGCATCCGGATCGATGGCGTGCTGCACGAGTTCACCACGGTTCCCGGTGTCAAGGAAGATGTCACTGAGATCATCCTGAACATCAAGAACCTTTCGGTTTCCTCCGAGCACGATGAGCCGGTTGTTGCATACCTGCGCAAGCAGGGCCCCGGAGTCGTCACCGCCGCGGACATCGCTCCGCCGGCCGGCGTCGAATTCCACAACCCGGATCTGCACATTGCCACTCTGAACTCGAAGGGCAAGTTCGAACTCGAACTGACCATCGAGCGCGGCCGTGGCTACGTTTCGGCAGCTCAGAACAAGTCCGGCGACTCCGAGATCGGCCGTATTCCGGTTGACTCGATCTACTCGCCGGTCATGAAGGTAACTTTCCGCGTGGAAGCTACCCGTGTTGAGCAGCGCACCGACTTCGACAAGCTCATTGTCGACGTCGAGACCAAGCAGGCAATCGCTCCCCGCGATGCTGTTGCTTCCGCAGGCACCACCCTGGTGGAACTGTTCGGTCTGGCTCGTGAGCTGAACACCGCAGCTGAAGGTATCGAGATTGGCCCGTCGCCGACGGACGCTGCCCTGGCAGCCGACATGGCTCTGCCGATCGAGGATCTGGACCTCACCGTCCGTTCCTACAACTGCCTCAAGCGTGAGGGCATCCACACCGTGGGTGAACTCGTTGCCCGCTCCGAGGCTGACCTGATGGACATCCGTAACTTCGGTGCGAAGTCCATCGACGAGGTCAAGGCAAAGCTCGTCGAACTGGGTCTGTCCCTCAAGGACTCCCCTCCCGGTTTCGATCTCGCAGCCCGCGCCGCAGCCATCGAAGAGGACGACGCCGCGTTCAGCGACGACGAGCTCTAAACAGCAGATCTTGGCCGCCGGGTCCAGCGATGGACCTGACCGGCTTACACAACAGGAGAAATAACTATGCCTACCCCCACTAAGGGTCCGCGCCTCGGAGGCGGCCCGGCTCACGAGCGTCTGATGCTCGCGAACCTGGCAGCTGCTCTGTTTGAGCACAAGCGCATCACCACCACGGTCACCAAGGCCAAGCGCCTCAAGCCGTACGCAGAGCGTCTGGTCACCTTCGCCAAGCGTGGCGACCTCGCTTCCCGCCGCCGCGTTCTCGGCCTGATCAGCGACAAGGGCGTTGTCCACGAGCTGTTCACCGACATCGCCGGCGCCGTTGCCAACCGCGATGGTGGCTACACCCGCATCACCAAGATCGGCAACCGCAAGGGCGACAACGCTCCCATGGCTGTCATCGAGCTCGTTCTCGAGCCGGTTTCCCCGAAGCAGGCCGTTGTTGCTGAAGCAACCGCTGCTGCTGCCAAGGCTGCTCCGGCTGCCGAGGAAGAGGTCGTAGAGACCGAAGCCGTCGAAACCGAAGCTGCTGAGTCTGAAGAGGCTCCTGCCGCTGAAGTTGCTGAGACCGAAGAGGCTCCGGAAGCTGAAGCTGCTGAAACCGAAGAGGCTCCGGCCGCTGAGGACAAGAAGTAATTCACTGAATTCTTCACAGTAGACTTAAGTCTATGAACGAACGAAAACCCGCTGCCCCCGTTATGGGGGGCGGCGGGTTTTTGCGTGTCCGGCTGGATCTTTCGTACGACGGCGGCCCGTTCAGCGGCTGGGCATTGCAGCCGGGGCTGCGTACCGTGCAGGGTTCTTTGGAAGAAGCACTGGCGCTGTTGTTGCAACGACCCGTCCGCGTTACTGTTGCCGGCCGCACCGATGCCGGCGTCCACGCCCGCGGCCAGGTAGTACATCTCGATGTCACCGAAGCCGAGTGGCTCTCACTGCCGCGTGGCCACGAACTTGATCCCGCCGTCGCCCTTTTGCGACGCCTCCGCGGAGCCTTGAGCCGGATCCTCGGCGACCTCACCGGTGCAGTGGAAGTGCACGACGCCGGTCTGGCGCCGGAGGGTTTCGACGCGCGCTTCTCGGCGTTGTGGCGCAGGTACAGTTACCGGATTGCAGACGGTCCGGGGAGATGGGACCCGGTGCTTCGTATGATCACGCTGTGGCACAAGGCGCCCTTGGATGTTGCCTTGATGAACCAGGGTTCCCGGTCCTTGTTGGGGCTCCAGGATTTTCGTTCCTACTGCAAACCCCGGGAAGGTGCCACCACCATCCGTGAGCTGCAGAAGTTCTCGTTTGATCGCGGAAGCGACGGCGTCATCGTGGCTACCGTTCAGGCTGACGCTTTCTGCCACAACATGGTGCGTTCGTTGGTTGGTTCGGCTCTGCGGGTGGGGGAGGGGCTGGAAACTCCTGAATGGCTGCACTCGCGGCTGTTGGAGCGCCGACGCGATGCCAAGTCGGTGCTCGCCGCGCCTCATCCGTTGGTCCTCGAAGAAGTGGCCTACCCGTCGGACAGTGAGCTGCTCGCCAGGGCTGAATTGACGCGGGCCCGGCGGGAGTAGCCTTCCTGTCGTCGCCCGGATGTTGTTAGCCCGGACGTTGGAGGACCCCCTCCCGGCTCTGGGTACCGGAAGGGGGCCGTTGTGGCACTCCGTGGTCTGGGATCCGCGAATTGCCGGTCTATTTCCCGCAGGACATAATCAGCCAAAAGCCTGGATGATCCTGATGGCCGCGGGACCCAGAAGGACTATGAACAGCACCGGGAAGATGCAGAACAGCAAGGGGAAGAGCACCTTGACGGGGAGCTTCATCGCCCGCTCTTCGGCGCTCTGCCGTCGCCTGACGCGTGCTTTCTTGGCCTGTGCTCGAAGCACGTTGGCGATGCCGATCCCGTATTTGTCGGCTTGGATCACTGCAAGGACGAAGCTACGGATGTCCGGGACGGCGCATCGTTCGGCCAGGGCATCATAGGACTCCTGCCGTGGGCGTCCCACCTGGATGTCTTGCAGAGTGCGCATCAGCTCCTGGGCCAGGGGACCGGCCCCTTGTACGGACGCCCGTTCCATGGCCGATTCGAACCCGAGGCCGGCCTCGACCGAAATCAGCATTTGATCGAGAGTATTCGGAAACTCAAGTTTGATGGCCTCCTGCCGTTTGATCCCTGTGTTGTAAATCAAGAGATCGGGAAGGAAGTACAGAAAGATGGTCAGGAAGAGGCCAAGACCGACCATTCCTGGACCGGGGCTGAGGAGAAACAGGAAGACGCCGCCGACTGCTCCGGCCAGTGCCAGGGCCGGCTTCAGAGACATGAGCTTAGGCAGGGGCATCGACATCGGGCGCCCAGCCAGGGCAAGCCAGTGATCCAGCTTGGCCTCGTAGCTTCCAGGAGTCAGCTTCCTGGCAACACCCAGAAGGAGCGGTGGGCGCCGAAGACTCGCACTGCCACTTTGAGTGAAGCCGGAACCGAGGTTGTCCTGAATGGCAACAATGCCCTTCCGGTCAATGCTGAGCAATGACCAGGCAAAATAGGCCAGTGGAAGAACGATAAGGGCGATAATCAGCCATGCAGAGGGAGTCATGAGCTTTCTCTCCTAGAACTTGATCTTCACGGTGCGGCTCATCCACAAGCCTCCGACGGCGAACAGGATCACGCTGAGAACTATCAGGGCAATCCCAAGGGGGTGGCCGGTGAAGAGTTTCAGGTACCCGGGATTTAGTGCTGACATGAAGATCCCTACTGCCACAGGGAGGATCATCAGAACCACGGCTGACATCTTTCCTTCAGCGCTCAAAGCGCGCACGTGCCCCTTGATCTCGCTGCGTTCACGGATGGTTCCTTCAACCTGCTCCAGAACCTCGGCCAAGTCCCCGCCCACTTCACGGTTGATCTGGATAGCTTGGCCAATCCAACGGAAATCTTCGCTGTCCATCCGCGCAGCGCAGTCCTCTATCGCCTGGCGTGCGTCTTTGCCGACCCTTACTTCGTTGACGATGCGGCTTAGCTCTTCTGATGTCGGAGCCTGGGATTCTTGGCCCGCGGCTTGCAGGGACCGCATGATGCCGTGCCCCACCCTAAGCCCTCCGATCAACATCTGAATGGTGTCGTTCAGTTGCCCTTCGAATTTGGCGCGTCGTTTCTGCGTTTTGGTAGCCAGCACCAATTTCGCCAGGAACGGCACCGATAGGGCCAAGAGAATACCCACGAAGACGTTGAAGACAAGGCTGCCCAGGACTGCAGTTACTACTGCACCGGCGACAACCATGACCATGAAGTCTGCAGGAGCTTGTTTGACTCCGGCGAGGTAAAGAACCTCCCGATTGAACGGTCCGCCCGAGCGTCCCAGTGCCGTGTCCATGAAGCGCACCGCAGTTTCGGAGACCAGGCCTACGGCTGAAGTATCGCTTGAAGTTTCCAAGCGACGCCGCTCAAGGGGAATACTGTCGCGGCGCGGTTTCAGGACGATCACGACCAGAATGAAGAGGGAAACCACGCAGAGAACGACGGCGAGGATAAATAATCCTGGTGATTCCACGGCTACCGCCTCCCTGTGGGCATGGGGACGACGCCGAAGGCCGCGGGCGATACCTGGATCCCAAGTTCAGCAAAGCGATCCAGGAAACGAGGACGAATGCCGGTCGGGATGGCCTTGCCCAAGAACCGGCCTTGCGCGTCCAAGCCGGCTGAGTAGTCGAAGAGGAAGACATCCTGCAAAGTCACGACGTCTCCTTCCATGCCCTGCACCTCAGTGACGTGGGTAATACGGCGACTTCCATCGCGCAGGCGGGTGACCTGAACAATGAGATCCACTGCCGATGACGCTTGTTCCCGGATCGCCCGAAGCGGAAGATCCATTCCAGCCATGAGCACCAGCGTCTCCAGACGGGCGATGGCGTCGCGGGGAGAGTTGGCATGCACGGTGGACAGCGATCCATCGTGGCCGGTGTTCATGGCCTGAAGCATGTCCAGGGACTCACCCCCGCGAACCTCTCCCACGATGATCCGGTCCGGACGCATACGAAGGGAGTTCCGAACCAGGTCCCGAATGGTGATGGCACCCTTGCCTTCGATGTTCGGTGGCCGGCTCTCTAACCGGACCACATGTCGCTGCTGCAACTGCAGTTCGACCGCATCCTCGATCGTGACGATGCGGTCCGATTCGGGGATGAAGGACGACAGCACGTTGAGCAGCGTGGTCTTGCCGGTGCCCGTGCCACCAGAGACGATGACATTGAGCCGGGCCCGGACGCACGCACTCAGCAGCTCTGCCATCTCAGGGCTCATCGATCCCCAGTCGATCAGGTTGCGAACAGTCAACGGAACATGGCTGAATTTCCTGATGGTCAGGGAGGGTCCGTTGACCGCCAGGGGAGGGATGATCGCGTTGACACGCGATCCGTCTTCCAGCCTGGCATCCACCAACGGCGAAGACTCATCGATGCGGCGTCCAACCTTGGAAACGATTCGTTCGATTACCTTCCGCAGGTGATCATCCGAGCTGAACTGGAGTTCAGTGAGAGCCAGATGACCGTGACGCTCCACGTAGATCTGATCGAACCTGTTCACCATGACTTCCGTCACGGAGGGGTCCTCCAACAGCCTCTGAAGAGGGCCGTAGCCCATCACTTCGTCGGATATCTCCCGGATGAGTCGACGCCGTTCCTCCGGGGTAAGGGGTACTTGCTCGTCGTCGATAACCGCTGAAAGTTCCTCCACGGCGAAGGAACGGAGGTCTTCTTCCGAAGATGAAGCGTCGCTCAACCGGCTTCCTATGCGTTCAAAGAGGGAAGCTGCGGCACGTTTCTTGAGTCCCGCCAACGCATCCACGACCGGGGCCGTTGGGGCACCGCCCAACATCGGAGTTGAGGCTGAGGGACGGGCCGCCCAGTCGGCCCCGGCGACCACCGCCGGCGGCTGCGAATCACCCGGGGCGCCGGTGGAAAGCGGATTGTTTTTAGAAAGCCTCTCTGAGAGTTTCATGACACCACCACCCTCCGATGCAGCTTGCTCTGGGGAGTGGACTCCAGTCGGGGATCGAAGCGTTGGACGAGCTTCTTCAGGCCTTTGAGGGCCGAATCCCTGGCCGTCCCCTGAAGTACAGGAATGCCCCGATTGGTTGAGTAGGGGAGCGTCCTGGATCGCGGTATCACCGTGTCCACAGGCACCCCGATGGTGGCTTCAACATCCTGGACAGAGAGTCCACTCTTTCGGTCCGCAAAGTTCAGCACGGTGTGCCGGCCCTGTGGCAGAAGCTGGAGTTCTTTCAGGACGCTGAAACACTTCCGCAGGCCCCTGATGCTCGGCACATCCATCCCGCACACCCAGACGCCGTCGGTGGCCAACTCCAGGGTTGCCAGGCAGTGTTCGCCGAGGCCCGGTGCAGTATCCACAACGACATACTTGAACTCCGTGGCCAGCTGGTTGAGCAGGCGGGTGACGTGTTCGGCAGTGATGTAGTCCGAGTCGGAAGGCCTCTGGGGTGCGCAGAGGGCATAGATCCCGGCCGGGTGGACGGTCAAAAACGCTTTAAGGACCATGGAGTCCTGTGCCGCCGCTCCATGCACAGCTTCAGTGATGGAGTGCTCCGGTTCAAGCAGCAGACCTGAAGCGACGTCCCCGAACTGCAGGTCCAGATCCACGATCACCACGCTCATTGGTGCGATGTTTCCCAGCCCGATGGCCAGGTTGGTGGCAACAGTGGTCTTGCCAACTCCGCCCTTCGGTGACATCACCGCAATGATCCGTCCCCGCTCCTGCCCGGATTCGGCGGCGGGCTGCATTCCTCGCCGCCGGCTTGCTGCGGCCAAGCACGCGCGCTCCAGAAGTACCCGGAGCTCGTTCACGTCTGCCTCAGGTGCTACAACATCCCTGACACCTGCGTGCATTGCTTTGAACACAACGTCGGCAGTCGGGTCGGCAACCATGAGAAGGCTGATTTCCGGGTACTGAAGGTCGAGCACAGTGGCCAGTTTGAAGGCGTCGTCGGGATTGACTCCTGGGCCGAGAATCATGACCTCGGGAGGTGCCCCTGTGAGTTGCTTGAAGATTTCGTCGGTGCCGGTTTGGAGGACTGCGGGTGACAATGTTTGAAGGTCACCGTGCAGGGCCCCAGTGATTGCCTGGCGCACACGGGTCTCGAAATCGCGTACTGCAGTGATGGCTACGAAGCGGCTCATTGGACCAGCCCTCCGAACGTGGTTGTTGGTGGATCGCTCTTGACGGTTTTCTCTGTCTGCTTGGAGAGCCAGAGGGTGCCAAATTCTGCGCTAAAGACCATCTTGGCTGCGTTGGCGTCGCTTAGTGCCACGGTGACGTATGCCGACCCATTGGGAAGCGCTACGGCCTTTTCACTTCCGGCCGACTTTTCGGCATCGGGGGCAGCCTGCTGGACCGCCGTGACCAGAACGTCGTGGTACAGGAGCTCAGTGAAATCCTTCCATCCGGTCAAACCGGCCGGCACGTTGGCTCCTGCCGGTACAGCATCGTCGAGTTTGAACGATGCGAAGACCGTCACAGTGTCGCCGGCCTCGACCCGCCCTCCGAGCATGCGCTCAGGGGCAAGGACAAAAGTGGCTTCCTGCAAACCCTCCGGTACCGGAACAGTTCCCGGGACCAGCTCTTTGGGGCTGACCAGCTTTACCCCCAGAAGCTGTTCACCCGGCTGAAGGTCAGCCGAGGTCACCTTTCCTTTTTGATCGGTGAGGGTGTTGATGGTTCCCGGTGCCACCGCGGACTGAGGCAAGGTTTCGGTTTTGAGCTTGGACTGGATGTCCTCTGCCTTGGTGCCGGCAGGAATGCGTTCCTTGACGACAAGTACACTGACGGGATCAAGCCCTTGCTGCGCCCGTTTGTCTGCTCCCTGTACGTAGGTGACCAGTAGAACGATGCCTGTGACTGCCAGCAGCAGTGCGGCAATGCCTCCCAGTAGGCGTGTTTTCACTTTGTAACTCCCTTCGAGTTCTCGTGAGATTGGTGGCGGGGCCCTCATGGAGTGCCTATTTGGTGAGCGTGACCACCGACGCTCCATAGTTGGGAATGCCACCGGAGACTTGCGAGGCTTCTTCGAGTGACACGAAACGGGAGAAAAACCCCTGTAATGCCCTGCAGTTGTTAGTGCAGTTCGGCGCTGCGGGGTCAAGTTTTTGACCCCCGTCGAACTTGTAGCCGGTCACTTGGAATGCTGCGAAACCGACGAGGGTGTACTTTGTTTTGTTCCCGTTTTGGGCCGCTGTCTTGAAGAGCGGAATCAGCGCGGGTTCATCCATGATGTGCGCGAGCACAGTGTTGCAGGCGGTTCCGTTGGGAAAATGGTTGCCGGGCTGGCCCTGTACCACTGCGCCGATGCTGATGGCCGTAGAACAAGCGGATGTGGTCTCCAGCCAACCAAAGCCGCCAGGCTGGTAGCCATTTTGCGCTACACACCCGCCCACAGCCGGTGCGTTGGTGTCGTAGCGAAGGGTGACATGGGTTGGAACAGGATCGCCTGAGAACGTGCCGGTCGAGTTCAGCGAGGCAAGTTGGGCAGGCGATAGGTACTTCTTGAACACGCACTCGCTGACTGTCCAGGGTAGGGTCGTAGCCGAGGCGGGGGCTCCCCACGAGGCTTCGGCGGAAGCGTTAACATTTGCGGTGTCGAAGCCCATGGATTGTGCGAAGAAGAGCGAGAGGCTGTTCTGCCCGCCGGTGTCCCTGGCGTTGGTCACGACCCGGACGGTCGTCGCCGCGGGGAAGGTAATGACAGCGCCGCTGGTGTTGTCGTTGGCATTGCTGTTGGCGAACTGATTCCCCGTGGACGTGCTGCTTCCACAACTGCCACGAGCGCAGTCGGTTGCGATGGCCAGTGCAGCCGCATCCGCGCCGGTCTGCAGTTGAGCCTTCTCCGCATAGATAGCCCCAACGTCCACTGCCAAAGCAGCAAATCCCAAGAGAACCACCATGAGGACTGCGACGATGACCGTGGAAGCACCGCGTTCATCGCCTTCGCGTGTGTAAGCCTGACGGATGCGTTGCCGGGCATTGCTTAGCCGCCGCATCTCATCACCGCCACTCCCGAAAGGTTGAGAGGAAAGAGCCCTGTTCCATCCAGGAAACCGGTCATCGATGGCAGCGAAACATTGGTGGTGACTTTGACGTTGGAACCAGGAGCGCAACTCGAAGCATTGTTGGTGACGGTGACGCCCAGGCCATTCAGCGCCGGCGCAGCGGACAGAGCCGCTCCGGATACATTCAGGCTGCCGTCCTTGTAGTGCACCGCCGCATAGCGGGCTCCTTCACGCGCGGCCTGCGTCAGCGAAACCTGGACATTGTAGGCACGCCCGAACTCGATGATGCCGAACAGGATCAGCAGCAATAGTGGAAGGATGATGGCCAATTCCACTGCTGCTGCGCCACGCTCATTCGTCTTGGATTTCACGTTCATCTCCGGTCCCAGATCCAACAGAGAGTGTCTTTAAAGCAACGGGTTGGCCGAGGGTGCCAAGGGGCAGCCGCGACCAACCGCATCGCAGTATCCGAGCTAGGGAAGGAGGCCACCGAAAAGCGCGGAGACCTTTACGCCGAGTGCCAGGGCAGCAGCACCCACCACGACCGCGATGGCTGCGACCATGAGGCCGTATTCAACCATCGTCGCGCCCTTTTCTTCCTTGGTGAAACGGTCCTTGACGCCGGCGATGAAAGCAATGGTGTTGATCATGAAAGCAGACATTGGAAAATCCTTCCCAGAAATGAATATGTTTTGGAAAAATTGATTGGATATTACTGAGGCGTACTGATTGCTCGAAATCCGAAGGGTCTGTGCTTCTTATCCGTTCGAATTTGATGACACAAGAATTGCCCACTCGCACCAAAAGCCACAATGCGTAGCCGTACTCGATTTATTCGGGCTGCCAATACTTGCCGGATGGGGGCATGGGTGCGAAGTACTCAGTTCCGGCGCGCGGACAGCCGGAAACTACTTGGTTGCGGCAGGAGCCTTATACCTTGGAGAACGTCCTCTAGGCGAGGTAAGGGCGTACTAACCCAGGATCAGTTCAGGGCGAGGATGATGCCCAGGGTAGCGATGACCATCGCGGGTCCGTGGGCTGTTTCTGCGGGCTTTTTCGCCGAACGCAGGCGCAGCATGAGCACTGTGAGCACGCCGCCCACCACGAATCCAAGCAAGCCGCCGAAGAGTACTTGCTGCCAACCCAAGTAGCCCAAGTACATTCCAAGTGGTGCCGCGAGCTTCACATCGCCCATTCCGAGGCTTCCGGGCGAAATCAGCCCCAATATCAGGTAGCCAACGAAGAGTATGAAGCCGCCGGCCAGTGCTCGGAGCAGGTCTGTCCACCCAGGCTCAAGCATCGAAGACACGGCAAGGAGCCCCATTGCGCCGATAAGCAGGGCCAAAACAAGCGGATTCGGCAGCAAATGAAGCGTGAAATCAATACGTGAAAGTTGCACCCCAATAAGGGCCAGGAAAAGAAAAGCCGGCAATTCGGCCACCAATCCAAACCGCCACGCAAGCAGAGCGAAGAGCAGCGCGGTGACCACCGCCGTCGTGATCCGTATCTTCAGGGAGGGGAGGCCGCCGAGTCGCGGCAGTGTCCGCGCGATCAGCAACTCGGCCGCCGGACTCAGAAGGAGGCCGGCGAGAGCCAGCAGAAGCGGCATGGCAAGTCCGTCAGTCACGTGCACTCCCTCATTAACACAGGTTCACCCATGTGTGCTCACCCCATTTTGACCCGGGCGCCCCGTTGAAGGTATTGTTTAGAGTCGTTGTGCGTGTCCTATCTCGATGACACATGCCTACAGGGGGATCCAGTTGCAGGATCGCTAACTCCATGGGCATTTCGAGATCCTGGGATAACTGGTACATAGAGCCCTCACCTCTGCTCCGGTAGCGCATACATAGTAGGTACACGCCTCACTGCGTGTCGCCTAAAACATGAACGCCAGAACAAGAACGAGGCAAAACCGTGCGTACGTACACCCCGAAGCCCGGCGATATCAACCGCCAGTGGCACGTCATTGACGCCACCGACGTTGTCCTTGGTCGTCTTGCCAGCCAGACCGCAACACTGCTGCGCGGAAAGCACAAGCCGACCTTTGCGTCCCACATGGACATGGGCGACTTCGTCATCATCATCAACGCTGAAAAGGTTGCCCTCACCGGCGCCAAGCTGGAGCAGAAGCGCGCATACCGCCACTCCGGTTACCCGGGCGGCCTGACCTCCGTCAACTACGCCGAGCTGTTGGAATCCAACCCGGTTCGCGCTGTTGAGAAGGCCATCAAGGGCATGCTCCCCAAGAACTCCCTCGCAGCTCAGCAGCTGGGCAAGCTCAAGGTCTACGCAGGCCCCGAGCACCCCCACGCTGCACAGCAGCCGAAGACTTTCGAAATCACCCAGGTCGCCCAGTAGTCCTGGCCACCAACTAAACTTTTTATTACAAGGAGAACCGTGGCTCAGAACGAAGAACTGACCGCCGAAGCCGTCGAGGCTGAGGAAACCCTCACCAGCTACACCTCTGAAAGCAGCGCCGCTGCTGAAGATGCTCCCAAGAAGGAGCGCCCGGCACTGACCGTTGCCGGCGCAGCTGTTGGCCGCCGCAAGGAAGCCGTTGCACGCGTTCGCGTTGTTCCGGGTTCCGGCAAGTGGACCATCAACGGCCGCACGCTGGACAACTACTTCCCGAACAAGCTGCACCAGCAGGACGTCAACGAGCCCTTCAAGATCCTTGATCTCGAAGGCGCCTACGACGTCATCGCCCGTATCCACGGCGGTGGCATCTCCGGCCAGGCCGGTGCCCTGCGTCTCGGTGTTGCCCGCTCGCTGAACGAGATCGACGTCGACAACAACCGCGCCACCCTGAAGAAGGCCGGTTACTTGAGCCGTGACGCCCGCGTCATCGAGCGCAAGAAGGCTGGTCTCAAGAAGGCACGCAAGGCCCAGCAGTACTCCAAGCGTTAATTCGCTTCGCCCCATTACAGGGGTATCGGAAGCCCGTTCCGCCGTTTCGGTGGGGCGGGCTTCCGTCGTTTAACGCTGCCGTCACTGCGCACGCGCGTGGACCGGGTCAAGACGCTCCGGTGGCCCGATGAACAGGTGGTGCCGTGGCGTCGTCTAAACTTGACCCGATGTCTAGATTATTTGGAACAGATGGCGTGCGCGGTCTCGCGAACGGATTACTCACCGCTGAACTGGCTATGCAGCTCGCGCAGGCGGCCGCCGTCGTACTCGGCCACGACCGCGCGACAGACGGAAAGCGGCCCCGCGCCGTGGTAGCCAGGGACCCCAGGGCCAGCGGTGAATTCCTCGCCGCCGCCGTGGAGGCCGGGCTTTCCAGCTCCGGTATCGACGTTTACGACGCCGGTGTCCTCCCCACCCCGGCTGCGGCCTACCTGGTGGCAGATCTCGACGCCGACTTCGGCGTCATGCTGTCCGCCTCCCACAACCCTGCGCCGGACAACGGAATCAAGTTCTTCGCCCGGGGCGGCCAGAAGCTTCCCGACGACGTCGAGGACGCCATCGAAGCGCAGCTTGGCAAAGAGCCGCAGCGGCCCGTTGGCGCCGACGTCGGACGCATCCAGCGCTTCTCGGACGCGGAAGACCGGTACATCGTGCACCTGCTCGGCACGCTCCCGAAGCGCCTGGACGGCCTGAAGGTGGTGCTTGACTGCGCCCACGGTGCCGCGAGCGGATGCTCGCCCCAGGTATTCAAGGACGCCGGCGCGGACGTGGTGGTCATCGGAGCAGAGCCTGACGGACTGAACATCAACGAAGGCGTCGGTTCAACCCACCTGGGTCCGTTGAAGGAAGCCGTGGTCAAGCACGGCGCAGACCTTGGCGTGGCGCACGACGGCGACGCGGACCGTTGCCTGGCCGTCGACCACGAAGGCAACGAAGTGGACGGTGACCAGATCATGGCGATCCTGGCGCTGGCACTCAAGAAGGCCGGCAAACTCAAGGATGACATTCTGGTTGCCACGGTCATGAGCAACCTCGGGCTGAAGATCGCCCTTCGCGATGCCGGCATCACCATCCGGGAGACCGGCGTCGGCGACCGCTACGTGCTTGAAGAAATGCGCGACGGCGGTTACAACCTTGGCGGCGAACAGTCCGGCCATGTGATCTTCTCCGATTACGCAACCACAGGCGACGGCGTCCTGACCGGACTGCAGCTGGCAGCCCAAGTGGCCCTCACCGGCCGCACGCTCCAGGACCTTGCCGGCGCGATGACCAAGCTTCCGCAGCTCATGATCAACGTCAAGGGTGTCGACAAGGCGCGTGGCGGCATCCACTCCGATGTACCGGAGGTGCCAGGATTCGTAGAAGTAGCCTGTGGTGTCGTGGAACATCCAGGGGTACCTGACGACGAATCCGAACTTGTGCGCATTGGCTTTGGCCCAGACCGCTGCAGGCTGCTCGGCGAAGCATGGCTGGAAGCTGCAGGCTCCGCCTCCGTCGCCGATATCGAATGACCAGCCTGTCTGGTGTTCGGAGTGTCCGGGCCGCGCGGAGGCGCGATCGGCTGCGGCCTGCCCTGTGCTGGCAACATATCCGTTGTAGGTGGACACCTGCGTTGTGTAGGAACGGTAGCCCGAAGCCAGCGTCATGATGACGCCCTCCGATGCCGCTGCCCCGAACATCCTCTCTGCGGCAGCCGCCGTCGTGCTGTTCAAAAGGGCCGCTTCGCCGCTGACGGCGAGTCGGATGGCCGGCTGCACCAAGTCGGCCGGCACGAAGTCCTGAGGATTCAGCGGCCTGTGCTTGTTGACGATCACCCAGGGGCTGGTCGGGTCGGTCAGGGAGTGCTGGGTCTTGATGGTGCTGGAAGGGGCCGGGCCCGGGCTGGTGGCCGCG
Source organism: Paenarthrobacter sp. TAF1 (assembly GCF_052113825.1). NCBI lineage: Bacteria > Bacillati > Actinomycetota > Actinomycetes > Micrococcales > Micrococcaceae > Paenarthrobacter > Paenarthrobacter sp. TAF1. The sequence goes on along the minus strand of NZ_JBFRDO010000002.1, from coordinate 14,329 downwards.
GTGGGCTCTGCTGTGGGCTCTGCTGTGGCGGACGGCGTTGGTGTTGCGGCAGCGGCGCTTGAAGCTGGTGCAGGAGCCGCCACGTCGGTCTGGGCCGGCATGCTTGCGGCAGCAGGGGAGGGAGCCCCGTCCTGTGGCGTGCATGCCGTCAGGGCGGCGAGGCCGGCACTRACTGTGAGCAGCCCGGCGAAAGCCCGGCGGCTGGGCATCGGTGTGATTTCGTTCGGCAACTAGACCTTCCTCAGCAGCATGCGCCTGATGGAGTGGTCTGCATCCTTGGTGAGCACCAACTGTGCCCGACCACGTGTCGGCAGCACGTTTTCCTTGAGGTTGGGCTCGTTGATGCGCTTCCAGATACCCCGGGCGGTGGACTCGGCGTCGTCGTCCGACAATGTGGCGTAACGGTGGAAGTATGACTCGGGCTGGGCGAAAGCCGTACTGCGCAGCTTCCGGAAGCGGTCCACATACCATTCCTCGATGTACGAGGTCTTGGCGTCGACGTAAATGGAGAAATCGAAGAAGTCGCTGACGGCCAGGCCCTGTTTGCCGTCCATGCGGGGCCGTGCCGGTGCCAGCACATTCAAACCCTCGACGATCAGGACATCGGGGCGGCGCACAACGACTTCCTTGCCCGGCACGATGTCGTAGGTAACGTGCGAATACCAGGGCGCCCGGACTTCCTCTGCGCCGCCTTTGACCTCCGAAACGAAGCGAAGGAGCCCCCGCCGGTCGTAGGACTCCGGAAAGCCCTTGCGCTCGAGCAGGTGCCGGCGTTTGAGCTCGGCCAGGGGGTAGAGGAAGCCGTCCGTCGTGATGAGCTCCACGTTCGGCGTTCCTGGCCAGCGGCGCAGCATCTCGCGGAGAACGCGGGCGATGGTGGACTTGCCTACTGCCACGGAACCGGCCACGCCGATCACGAATGGCGTGCGCTGGGTTTGCTCACCAAGGAAGGTGGTGGTTGCGGCGTGAAGCTGGTGGGATGCCTGGACGTAGAGGTGAAGGAGCCTTGAGAGGGGGAGGTAGACCTCCCGGACTTCCTTCATGTCCAGGGGATCGCCGAGCCCGCGCAGACGGAAGATGTCCTCTTCGTTGAGGGGCTGCTCCATCTGTGCTGCAAGCCTGGACCAGGTCTGGCGGTCCAGCTCGACAAACGGGGAAGCGCCGTCGCCATTAGCTTCGGTGCGTTGCAAAGTCACGATCATGATTCTGCCCTCCGCACGGCTGATCAGGAAATGCGCGATGGCTGGGGGATGAATTATGGGTGCCGTAAAGGTCGCCAGGGACCCCATGAAATGGGATGTCCCACATCAGTTGTTTGCGTTAGCCGTTAGGCTTGTACCCATGTGTGGAATCGTAGGCTATGTTGGCAATTCGTCTCGCGAGGCAGCTGGTTACAGCGCCCTTGACGTCGTGGTGGAAGGGCTGCGCCGTCTGGAGTACCGCGGCTATGACTCCGCCGGCGTCGCAGTAGTGGCTGATGGGGCCATCTCATCCCGTAAAAAGTCCGGCAAGCTGAGCAACTTGATCGAGGAACTGGAAGCGCATCCCGTTCCCAAGTCCCTGACAGGCATTGGCCACACCCGGTGGGCCACGCACGGCGGCCCCACCGACCGCAACGCCCACCCGCACCTTTCCGATGGTGGGCGGTTGGCTGTCATTCACAACGGAATCATCGAGAACTTCGCCGAGCTCCGTCAGGAACTGCTCGCCAAGGGCGTCACGTTTGAATCCGAAACGGACACCGAGGTCGCTGCGGCACTTCTGGGAGACATCTTCCGGAACCAGCTCAGCGGCGACGGCGGCAACCTCACCGAAGCGATGCGCCTCGCCTGCCAGCGGCTCGAGGGTGCTTTCACGCTCCTGGCAGTGCACGCTGACCAGCCGGACGTAGTTGTTGCTGCCCGCCGTAACTCTCCCCTGGTCGTGGGATTGGGCGATGGCGAGAACTTCCTCGGCTCCGACGTCTCCGGCTTCATTGACTACACGCGCCGCGCTGTGGAACTGGGCCAGGACCAGATCGTCACGATCACCGCGGACAGCGTTGAGATCACCGACTTCTTCGGTGCGCCGGCTGAAGGCAAGGAATACCACGTTGACTGGGACCCGGCTTCGGCTGAAAAGGGTGGCTTCAGCTCCTTCATGGAGAAGGAAATCAACGACCAGCCCGACGCTGTGGCACAGACCCTCCTGGGACGCTCCGACCTCAACGGCAAGCTGACGCTGGACGAACTCCGTATCGATCCCGAGCTCCTCAAGCAGGTGGACAAGATCATCGTCCTCGCCTGCGGTACGGCAGCCTATGCGGGCCTGGTGGCCAAGTACGCCATCGAGAACTGGTGCCGCATCCCCACCGAGGTGGAGCTCGCCCACGAGTTCCGTTACCGTGACCCGATCGTGGACTCCAACACCCTGGTGGTTTCCATCAGCCAGTCCGGCGAAACCATGGACACCCTCATGGCCGTCCGTTACGCCCGGGAACAGGGTGCCAAGACGATCTCGATCTGCAACACCAACGGTTCCACCATTCCGCGCGAGTCCGACGCCGTGCTCTACACGCACGCCGGTCCGGAAATCGCTGTCGCCTCCACCAAGGCGTTCCTGGCGCAGATCACGGCTGCCTACCTTCTGGGCCTCTACCTGGCCCAGCTGCGCGGCAACATCTTCTCCGGCCAGATCAAGGATGTCCTCGCGGACCTGAACAAGATCCCGGCCAAGATCCAGACAATCCTGGACAACGCAGGACCGCTGCGCGAGCTGGCCCGCAGCATGAAGGACGAAAAGTCCGTGCTGTTCCTCGGCCGTCACGTTGGCTACCCGGTTGCCCTCGAAGGCGCCCTGAAGCTCAAGGAAATTGCCTACATCCACGCAGAAGGCTTCGCCGCCGGCGAGCTCAAGCACGGGCCGATCGCCCTGATCGACGACGGCCAGCCGGTCTTCGTCGTCGTTCCGTCCCCGCGTGGCCGTGACTCCCTGCACTCCAAGGTGGTCAGCAACATCCAGGAAGTCCGCGCACGTGGTGCACGCACCCTGGTCATCGCCGAAGAGGGCGACGAGTCGGTCAAGGACTACGCAGAGCATGTCTTCTACGTACCGGAGACGCCCACGCTGCTCATGCCGCTGCTCACCACGGTTCCGTTGCAGATCTTTGCTGCCGAGCTGGCCGGGGCGAAGGGGTACGACGTCGATCAGCCGCGTAACCTCGCCAAGAGCGTGACCGTAGAATAACGGCATGATTGTTGGCATTGGCGTAGACGTCGTAGACATTGAGCGGTTTGGCCGGCAGCTTGAACGGACTCCCGGGCTGAGGGATCGCCTGTTTGTGCCCGCCGAGCGTGAACTCAACACACGGTCCCTGGCTGCCCGCTTCGCAGCCAAGGAAGCAGTGGCCAAGGTCCTGGGCGCACCGGCAGGCATGAACTGGCAGGATTGCTGGATCGGCCTTGACCAGAATGGTCCAACCATCCAGGTCAAGGGAACTGTGCTTGCCGTCGCTGAGGCCAAGGGTGTCAAGCGTTGGCACCTGTCGATGAGCCACGACGGCGGCATCGCCACGGCAACCGTCCTCGCTGAGGGCTAGACGGACACTTAAACAATGATCAGCGCCTTCACCGGACAACAGATCAGGGACGCGGAACAGCCGCTCCTGGACTCCGGTGAGGGCGCTGTTCTTATGCAACGGGCAGCGTACGGCCTCGCCCAGGCCGTGATCCGTGAGCTGAAGAAAAAACGCCGGTTGGCCGGTGCATGCGTCACGGTTCTCGCCGGCAAAGGCAACAACGGCGGCGATGGCCTCTATGCTGCCGCGTATCTCGCCCGACGCGGAATGCGTGCGACGGCGGTACTCGCCGGCGATTCCGTCCACGCGGAAGCATTGGCTGCTCTTCTCGCCGCAGGTGGGCGGGTTTTGCAGCTCGGTCCTTCAAATGCCGAAGAGCTCGCGGTTCTGTGTGCCGGTGAGGACGTGATCATCGATGCTCTGCTGGGTACCGGCGCCCGCGGGGGATTGCGCGAAGCCCCGGCCGAGCTGATTGCCGCGCTGCAGGAACTCGGACCACGGCTGGTTGTCGCCTGTGACGTCCCAAGCGGGCTGGATGCAGGCACCGGGGAGGTCCACTGGCCCGTGCTGGATGCCGACGTCACGGTCACGTTCGGTGGTGTCAAGGCAGGGCTCCTGACCGATCCGGGTGAGGGCTGCGCGGGGCGGGTGGAATTGGTGCAGATCGGCATCGAGGCCGGGCTTCAGGACCAGGCGCCGGAGTTGTGCCGCCTGACCGACCCGGACCTTGGCGCCTTGCTGCCCCGCCCCGGCCGGAGGTCACATAAATACTCCCGCGGTGTCCTGGGAATTGTTGCAGGCTCGTCCCGTTTTGCCGGCGCCGCTGTCCTGGGTGTGCACGCCGCAGCCCTCGCCGGGGTGGGCATGGTGCGCTACATCGGCCCCGGGTCCGCGGCGCGAATGGTTCTCTCCCGGACCCCGGAGGCCTTGTGGGAGGACAAGGATCCGGGCCGGGTCCAGGCATGGGTAGTGGGTCCGGGCGTCGACGGAGAAGAGCAATTGGGCCGTGCAGGGGCTGCCGTGGAGGCGGCCCTGGGCCATGACCTTCCGGTAGTGGTCGATGCCGGGGCGCTGAGCCTCCTCCCGGACCGTTGCCCGCCCGAATGGATCCTTACCCCGCACGCCGGCGAACTTGCGTCCTTGCTGGATTCGCTGCCGTCCACGGGCGAAGTTCCGGTGACCCGGGCCGACGTCGAATCCCGGCCCCTGCACTTCGTACGCCAGGCGGCCCAACAAACCGGAGCCACAGTGCTCCTGAAGGGTGCCACGACACTTGTGGCGTCGCCGTCGGGAATTGTTTTCAGCCAGTCGGAGGGCATCCCCTGGATGGCGACCGCCGGCAGCGGCGATGTCCTGGCCGGAGTGCTGGGAGCGTTGCTGGCTCAGGCCGCTGAAGAGATAGGCGGCGACGACGGCGCGTATGCCGGCCTGGGCCTGGACCCTGCGGACCGCTGGGCTGCTGTGGCGGCCGTGGCGGCGGGCATCCACGGCAGGGCAGGGGCCCGGGCGTCGGCGGATTGCGACGGTGGCCCCCTTACAGCCTCGGCAATTGCTGCGGCTGTGCCGCGCGTTATCGGTTCGCTCAGCGCGGAATACGACCGAACAATACCGTAAGGTTACTGTCGTTGTCAGGGTACTGAGTAGGCTTGCAACAGTTGTTCGCATCATCAAGAGGAGAACGCATGGAAGTCTGGCCTGGATCGGCTTATCCGCTGGGTGCCACCTTTGACGGCACCGGCACCAACTTCGCGCTATTCAGCGAGAAGGCCGAAAAAGTGGAGTTGTGTCTCTTTGACGACGACGGCGGCGAAGTCCGCGTAGACGTTACCGAGGTAGATGGTTACGTATGGCACTGCTACCTGCCGCAGGTGCAGCCGGGACAGAAGTACGGCTACCGGGTTCACGGGCCCTACGATCCCGACGCCGGTCAGCGTTTCAACCCCAACAAACTGCTGCTGGATCCGTACGCAAAGGCCATCCACCGGCAGATCGACTGGGATCCGTCCCTCTTCTCCTACAACCTGGGAGACCCCGATTCGCGGAACGATGAGGACTCAGCGCCGCACATGATGCTGGGCGTCGTCATCAACCCGTTCTTCGATTGGGACGGCGACAAGCTCCTGAGGATCCCCTACCACAAGTCGGTCATCTATGAGGCCCACGTCAAAGGCTTGACCCAGCTGCACCCGGAAGTCCCCGAAGAGCAGCGCGGCACCTACGCCGGCGTGGCACACCCTGYGGTCATCTCGCACCTGCAGAAGCTCGGGATCACCGCAATCGAACTGATGCCGGTGCACCAGTTCGTCAACGACGGCATCCTGCAGGACAAGGGCCTGAACAACTACTGGGGCTACAACACCATTGGTTTCTTCGCGCCCCACAACAGCTACAGCTCCAAGGGCGACACCGGCCAGCAGGTCCAGGACTTCAAAGCCATGGTCCGTGCGCTGCACACCGCGGGAATCGAAGTCATCCTGGACGTTGTGTACAACCACACCGCCGAAGGCAATCACCTGGGGCCCACTTTGTCGTTCAAGGGCATCGACAACTCCGCGTATTACCGCTTGGTGGAAGATGACCAGAAGTACTACATGGACTACACGGGTACGGGCAACTCGCTGAACGTCCGCAGCCCGCACTCCCTGCAGCTGCTGATGGACTCCCTCCGCTACTGGGTCACGGAAATGCACGTCGACGGCTTCCGCTTCGACCTCGCCTCCACCCTGGCACGCGAGTTCTACGACGTTGACAAACTCTCCACCTTCTTCGAACTCATCCAGCAGGATCCCGTGGTTTCGCAGGTAAAGCTCATTGCCGAACCGTGGGACGTTGGTCCCGGTGGTTACCAGGTTGGCAACTTCCCGCCGCAGTGGACGGAATGGAACGGCCAGTACCGCGATACCGTCCGTGACTTCTGGCGCGGGGAACCCTCGACTCTGGGCGAATTCGCTTCCCGGCTGACCGGGTCGGCTGACCTGTACGAACACTCAGGTCGGCGGCCGGTGGCATCCATCAACTTCGTTACCGCCCACGACGGCTTCACGCTGGCGGACCTCGTCTCCTACAACGAGAAACACAACGAGGCCAACGGCGAAGACAACAACGACGGCGAGTCCCACAACCGTTCATGGAACTGCGGCGAGGAGGGGCCGACAGACAACCCCATCGTCCTCGGCTTGAGGGCGCGTCAGCAGCGGAACTTCATTGCCTCCCTGTTCCTGTCGCAAGGCGTTCCCATGCTGCTGCACGGTGATGAACTTGGCAGGACGCAGAACGGCAACAACAACGGCTACTGCCAGGATTCCGAACTTACGTGGATCAACTGGGACAACGTGGACCAGCCCCTGATCGAATTCACCGCGGCCGTGAGCGCACTGCGTGCCAAGCACCCCAGTTTGCGGCGCAGCCGGTTCTTCGATGGACGCCCTGTCCTGCGTGGGGAGGGCGAGCGGCTCCCGGACATCGTATGGCTGGATGCTGACGCCAGCACCATGAGTCCCTCGGATTGGGATGAAGCCCTGGGCCGCTCCGTTGGCGTGTTCCTGAACGGTGACGGCATCCATGGCCGCGACAACCAGGGCCGCCGCATCACAGACGTCAACTTCCTGCTGTACTTCAACGCCGACCAGGAAGACGTCGACTTCCGGATTCCCTCGGATGAATACGCGCCGGCCTGGGATGTCATGATCGATACTGCCGGAGAGGGAGCCGAAGCGGGCGTCATCAAGCCCGACCAGATCCTTTCCGTTGGCGGTAAGTCGCTGGTGGTCCTCCGTGCGCACAGCACTCCCGAGATCGAGCCGGACCACTCCGTCGCTGCCTCGCTTGCAGCATTGACGCAGACGAGCACCCCTGAAACGGCCTCGATTACGGCTCCCGCCGTCACGTCGCTGCCGTATGACTACAAGGGCCCCGACGAAGGGGACGACGCCGGCGAAGCTGCGGAAGCGGGCGAGGTTACGGAAGCGGGCGAGGCGAAGGAGACCGAATCATGAGGACGCCGGTCTCCACCTACCGTCTCCAGATCCGTCCCGGCTTCACCTTGCAGGATGCCGCCGGACTCACGGGTTACCTGCACTCCCTGGGCGTCGATTGGGTGTACGTCTCGCCCATCCTGACCGCGGAGCAGGGCTCGGACCACGGCTATGACGTGACCGATCCCTCCACGGTGGACCCCTCCCGGGGTGGCCCCGAGGGTTTGGCTGCCCTGTCCAGGGCCGCCAAGGACAACGGCATGGGAATTCTTGCCGACATCGTGCCCAACCACATGGGTGTTGCCACTCCCAAGCAGAACGCCTGGTGGTGGAACCTCCTGAAAGACGGGCGGGATTCCAAATACGCCGAGGCCTTCGACGTGGACTGGGAATTCGGCGGCGGCAAGATCCGGATCCCGGTCCTGGGCAGCGACGACGACCTCGACCAGCTCAAGCTGGTGGACGGCGAACTGCACTACTACGACCACCGCTTCCCCTTGGCCGAAGGAACGTTCGCCTCAGGAGACAGCCCCAAGGATGTCCACTCGCGCCAGCATTACGAATTGATCGGATGGCGGCGGGCAGATGCGGATCTGAACTATCGCCGATTCTTCGCCGTGAATACCCTGGCCGGCATCCGGGTCGAAATTCCCTGGGTGTTCGACGAGTCGCACGCCGAGGTTGTCCGCTGGTTCCACGAAGGCCTGGTGGACGGACTCAGGATCGACCATCCGGATGGGCTTGCCGATCCGGAAGGCTACCTTGCCAGGCTTCGCGAGGCGACCGGGGGCGCTTACCTGCTTGTGGAGAAAATCCTCGAACCCGGCGAGCAACTTCCGGAGACTTTCAGCTGCGAAGGAACAACCGGTTATGACGCCCTCGCGGACGTAGACCGCCTGTTCGTGGATCCAACCGCCGAGGAATACCTCAATTCCCTGGACGCACGGTTGCGGAACTCGGAGAAAGCGGCCGATTACGCCGAGATGATCCATGGGACCAAGCGGCGGATCGCTGACGGCATCCTGCGTTCAGAGATCCTGCGGCTTGCCCGCTTGGTACCGGTCTCCCTGGAACTGCCGTTCGCCAAGGTGGCCGACTCCCTTGCCGAGGTCATCTGCTGGTTCCCCATTTACCGGACATATTTGCCCTACGGCGGGAAAACCCTCGTGGAAGCAATCGAGCGGGCCGGCCGACACCGCCCCGAACTCGAACCCGTCCTTGGGAAGCTGCAGCCGCTCCTGCTGGATCCCGAAAGTGCTTTGGCGCGGCGGTTCCAGCAGACATCGGGAATGGTCATGGCCAAGGGCGTGGAGGACACCGCGTTCTTCCGCTACACCCGATTGGGCTCTCTCACCGAAGTCGGCGCAGACCCCACGGAGTTCTCGTTGCCCAGCGGGGTCTTCCACGAACGGATGGCTCGGCGCCAGCGGCTCCTGCCGCTCTCCATGACCACCCTGAGCACGCACGACACAAAGCGGAGCGAGGACGCCAGGGCGCGGATATCGGTTATTTCCGAGGCCGTGCCGGAGTGGGAACTTTTCCTTGGAACAGTTCAGCAGCTCGCGCCGATTCCGGACGGACCGTTGGCGGCGCTGGTCTGGCAGTCGATCGTGGGTGCCTGGCCGGCAGACCGCGGGCGGCTTCAGTCATACGCGTTGAAGGCGGCGCGCGAGGCCGGCAACTCCACCAACTGGACCGACCCGAACCCGGAGTTCGAAAGGCAGCTTGCAGCCGCCGTCGACGCCGCGTTCGACGTTCCCGAGGTCGCGGCCGCCTTGAAGAACTTCGTGGCTGAGCTGGAACCATACGGGACCTCCAACTCGCTGTCCGCCAAGTTGATCCAGCTCACCATGCCCGGCGTCCCTGACGTTTACCAAGGCACGGAGTTCCGGGACGGATCACTGACCGATCCGGACAACCGACGGCCGGTGGACTTCAAGGCACGCAAAGAAGCTTTGGCAGCATTGGACCAGGGAGCGACACCGTCGTTCACGGAGGAATCGGCCAAGTTGCTGGTGCTCTCCCGGGCGTTGAGGTTGCGTAGGGACCGGCCCGAGCTGTTCGAAGGTTACTTGCCCGTCGCGGCGCAGGGAGCGGCAGCAGCACATGTGGTGGCCTTCGACCGCGGGTCTGGTCGTCGTGGCGCGCTGACTGTCGCCACGCGCCTTCCCCGTCGTCTTGCACGGGAAGGCGGCTGGCGGGACACCGTCATCGAACTCACGGTGAACTGCAGGGACGAGCTCACAGGGGCGAGCTATGCCCCGGGTGCTGTCCAGTTGAGCACCCTGCTGGAGCGGTACCCTGTGGCGCTGCTGGTACCCACTGACTGACGCCACCACGAATCACGGCAACGCACGCTTAAGGAACGTACAGGGGAACATCATGCTGAAGCACGCTGCTGGAAAGAATCTCTTTGATGTCTGGGCGCCGAACGCAAAAACTGTTCGGCTGGTGGCCGGAGGCCACGAATACGGCATGGAGCAATACGACGACGCCGCTGCCCACGGCTGGTGGCACGCGCCGGCTGAGGCGGTGGCAGGGGGAGTCGACGGCGTGCCGTACGGCTATCTTGTGGATGGAGAAGGACCGTTCCCTGATCCGCGTTCGCGGCGGCAGCCGGACGGCGTCCATGGCCTGTCTTCAACGTTCGACCCGTCCATCCACGAATGGAAGGATTCCGGCTGGAAGGGACGGAACCTCAAGGGTTCCGTCATCTACGAACTGCACCTGGGCACGTTCACGCCGGAGGGCACACTGGATGCCGCCGCTGGAAAATTGGACTACTTGGTGGACCTCGGCGTCGATTTCATTGAACTCCTGCCGGTCAACGGGTTCAACGGTGTCCACAACTGGGGTTACGACGGCGTCCTTTGGTACGCCGTGCATGAACCCTATGGTGGTCCCGCCGCCTATCAGCGCTTTGTTGACGCGGCGCACGCTGCGGGGCTTGGCGTCATCCAGGACGTCGTCTACAACCACCTCGGTCCGAGCGGAAACTACCTGCCAAAGTACGGTCCTTACCTGAAATCGGGGGAGGGCAACACCTGGGGTGACTCCGTCAACCTTGACGGCCCGGGCTCCGATGACGTGCGCCGCTACATTCTGGAGAATGCGGCGATGTGGCTCCGCGACTACCACGTTGACGGACTTCGGCTCGATGCCGTCCATGCACTCCGGGACGAACGGGCCGTGCACATCCTGGAGGACTTTGGTGCGCTGGCTGACCAGATCGAGTCTGAAACGGGGATACCGAAAACCCTCATCGCAGAATCGGACCTGAACAACCCGCGCCTCATCTATCCCCGCAAGGACAACGGCTACGGGCTGGAGGGGCAGTGGAGCGACGACTTCCACCACGCCGTCCACGTCAACCTCAGCGGAGAAACCACCGGCTACTACTCGGACTTTGAATCGCTGTCCGTGCTTGCCAAGGTCCTGGAACACGGCTTCTTCCACGATGGCAGCTACTCGAGCTTCCGGGGTCGCCATCATGGCCGGTCAATCCGGCATGACCTCGCGCACCCATCGGCCCTGGTGGTCTGCCTGCAAAACCATGACCAAATCGGAAACCGGGCCATAGGTGACCGACTCACGGCGACGTTGTCCTATGGCAAGTTGGCCATAGGTGCCGTGCTGACCATGACCTCTCCCTTCACCCCCATGCTGTTCATGGGAGAGGAGTTCGGTGCTTCAACGCCGTGGCAGTTCTTCACCTCCCACCCGGAGCCCGATCTAGGCAAGGCCACAGCCGAGGGACGGATCAAGGAGTTCGAGCGGATGGGGTGGGATCCGGCTGTTGTCCCCGATCCGCAGGATCCTGAGACGTTCGAACGCTCCAAGCTCAAGTGGGAGGAGGCCGGCGAGGGAGACCACGCCCGCTTGCTCCGGTTGTACCGGGATTTGGCACAGCTGCGCCGAAAAACGCCTGAACTAGTCGACGGCGGCTTCGGGGACACCTCCGTCGAGTTCGACGACGCGGAACAGTGGCTGCAGATGTCCCGGGGGAGAATCCGTGTTGTGTGCAACTTCGGTGAGGACGCACTCGTGACGCCCCTCGAGGGGTCCTTGTTGCTGTCTACCGATTCCGAAGCTGCCATGGACGAGGACACGCTGACGCTCCCGGGCGCCAGCGCCGCCGTCGTACGCGTCAACTGACACAAGCAGTGAACCGGGGTGACGGCGCCCACATGGCGGACACCGCCGTCGCCCCGGTTTCCACAGTGGCAGGATGGTACGTATGACTTATTCGGCCGCGGAAAACCGCTACGAAACCATGCCCTACCGCCGTGTCGGACGCAGCGGACTCAAGCTGCCCGCCATCTCGTTGGGCCTTTGGCACAACTTCGGCGACGACAAGCGATTCGACGAGCAACGCGCCATCCTGCGAAGGGCTTTCGACCTCGGCGTCAATCACTTCGACCTCGCCAACAACTACGGTCCGCCGGACGGATCGGCCGAAACGAACTTCGGACGCCACTTGAAGGACGACTTCAAGCCCTACCGCGACGAACTCGTCATCTCCACGAAGGCCGGCTACTACATGTGGCCTGGTCCGTACGGCGAATGGGGATCCCGCAAGTACCTGATTTCCAGCCTCGACCAGTCCCTCGAACGCATGGGCCTGGAGTACGTGGACATCTTCTACAGCCACCGCCCGGACCCCGAAACACCCTTGGAAGAAACCATGGGCGCCCTGGACTACGCGGTCCGTTCAGGCAAGGCGCTCTACGCGGGCATCTCGTCCTACACCCCTGAGCAGACCCTCGAAGCGGCCCGGATCCTCAAGGAACTCGGCACCCCGCTGCTGATCCACCAGCCGAGCTACTCCATGCTGAACCGGTGGACCGAGAATGGCTCACCCAACCTCTACGAGGCATTGGACCAGGTGGGCGCAGGCTCCATCGCTTTCTCGCCCTTGGCCCAGGGGATGCTGACCGACCGGTACCTCAACGGTGTGCCGGCCGACTCCCGCGCAGCAAAGGAACGTTTCCTGTCCGAGTCGCAGCTGACCGAGGACAAGCTTGACCGGGTGCGCGGGCTCAACGCAATCGCCCAGGGCCGGGGACAGACGCTCGCCCAAATGGCTGTGGCCTGGATCCTCCGGGATCAGCCGAAGGGCTCGCCGGTGACGTCGGCACTGGTGGGAGCTTCCAGTGTGAAGCAGCTGGAAGACACGCTCAGCGCCATCCAAAACCTGGAGTTCACCACGGAAGAACTGACGGCGATCGACGAGTTTGCTGTTGAATCGGACATCAACCTTTGGGCGCAAAAGTAGCCGTTCACGATTGACATAAAACGGGAGGGGCCGGCCGGGAACAAAGGCGGCCCCTCCTGTGTTGGCTACAATGCAAGTGTGCGCCGAATGGCGCCGTGCCAATCAGTCGTGCCCTGGACTCAGCCAGCGGTGCGCCTGGCACCTGAGGTTTAGTTCTCAAAGGAGTTCCGTGTCTTCACATCCGATTCGTGTTGCCATTGTCGGCGTAGGTAACTGCGCCGCATCGCTGGTCCAAGGTGTTCAGTACTACCGCGACGCTGACCCCAAGGCCACGATCCCGGGTCTGATGCACGTCGAGTTCGGCCAGTATCACGTCAACGACGTCCACTTCGTTGCGGCTTTCGATGTCGACAGCAAGAAGGTTGGACTGGACCTGGCGGACGCCATCGGCGCCAGCGAAAACAACACCATCAAGATTGCCGACGTCCCCGCTACGGGCGTCACCGTCCAGCGCGGCCACACACTGGACGGACTGGGCAAGTACTACCGCGAAACCATCGTTGAGGCTCCGGAAGAGGCTGTGGACATCGTCGCTGCATTGCGCGAAGCCAAAGCGGACGTCATGGTCTGCTACCTGCCTGTTGGTTCGGACCAGGCCGCCAAGTTCTACGCCCAGTGCGCCATCGACGCCGGCGTCGCTTTCGTCAACGCACTGCCCGTGTTCATCGCCGGCACCAAGGAATGGGCCGACAAGTTCACTGCTGCCGGTATCCCGATCGTGGGCGACGACATCAAGAGCCAGATCGGTGCCACCATCACCCACCGTGTCATGGCCAAGCTGTTCGAAGACCGCGGCGTCACCCTGGACCGTACGTACCAGCTGAACGTCGGCGGCAACATGGACTTCAAGAACATGCTGGAGCGCGACCGCCTGGAATCCAAGAAGATCTCCAAGACCCAGGCCGTTACTTCAAACGTCGAGGCCGAGCTGCACGCCGACGACGTCCACATCGGGCCTTCCGACTACGTCGCCTGGCTTGATGACCGCAAGTGGGCCTTCGTCCGCCTCGAAGGCCGCAACTTCGGCGACGCCCCTGTATCCCTGGAGTACAAGCTCGAGGTATGGGATTCCCCGAACTCTGCCGGCGTGATCATCGATGCCATCCGCGCCGCCAAGATCGGCCTGGACCGCGGCATCGGCGGCCCGCTGCTCTCCGCTTCCAGCTACTTCATGAAGTCGCCGCCGGAGCAGTTCAACGACGACATCGCCCGCGAAAAGGTCGAAGCCTTCATCCGCGGCGACATCGAACGCTAAACACCGCAGGACCCCTTTGTCACCTGACGCCCCCGCACTATGTGCGGGGGCGTCAGTCGTCTCCGGGACCCTCTTCCACATCCCTATGGTTTCCCACGGTCGCTTGCTCACATCCCCATGGTTTGGCGCCGACGCTTACTCACATCCCTATGGTTTGRTGGCGACGCTTACTCACATCCCTGGGGTTTGGTGGCGACGCTTACTCACATCCCTGGGGTTTGGTGGCGACGCTTACTCACATCCCTGGGGTTTCGTGGCGACGCTTACTC